>JAPPOO010000074.1 GCA_028817875.1 Alphaproteobacteria bacterium
CACGGGCAATCGCTACACGCTGACGCTCGCCCCCTGAAAGCTGGTTTGGAAAATGCTCCAAACGGTGGCTCAGCTTAACCTTATCAAGTAACTCTATTGCGTAAGCTTTTGTTTCTTCATTAAGTTTTCCTGCAATACGTGCAGGCATAAGCACATTTTCCAAAGCATTAAATTCTCGCATCAAATGGTGATGTTGGTAAATAAAGCCAAAGCTATTGTTGCGAATACGCGCTTTGTCAGCATCTTTCAACTTTGCCGTTACATGCCCTTTAACACTCACTGTCCCGCTATTAGGAACATCCAAAAGCCCCGCAATATGAAGCAAAGTGCTTTTACCTGAACCACTCTGCCCAACAACAGCCACTGTTTCGCCTGTGTTTATATCCAAGTTAGCATTTTTAAGCACCGTAACGGGGCCTGTATGGCTGGCGTAGGTTTTTGTTACGTTTTTTAGTTGTAAAATAAGTGGGTTAGCCATGGCGCAGCCCTTCCACAGGTTCTTGTACAGAAGCACGCCATGCAGGGTAAAAACTAGCTAACAGCGTTAATACTAAACTCATACCTAATACTGCAAAAATATCTTGCCACACAAGCACAGCAGGAATGGTATCAACAGGGTAAACATCCCCTGAAAAAATCTTACTGCCTGTAAAATTTTCAAGAGCCCCAACAATCGATTTTAGGTTTAACACAATAAGTAACCCTGAAATAAAACCGCCAAAAGTACCAATCCCCCCTAGCAATAAACCGTTTATTAAAAATATACGCATAATATCTCTACGCGTTGCGCCCATCGTGCGCAGTATCGCAATATCAGCAACTTTATCCCCCACCAGCATGATTTGCCCTGTAATAATATTAAAAGCAGCTACAAGCACAATAAGAGACAAAATAATAAACATAGTAACGCGCTCAACTTTAAGAGCCGCAAAAAACTGGCGGTTAGATTCCTGCCATGTTGTTAGGCGAGCATATTGCCCAGCTTTGTCTAAAACTGATTCACGAATAAGCTCTACTTCAATCGGGTTTTCTACCCTTAACTCCAATGCTGTTACAGTTTTGCCAAGTTTGAAGATACTTTGAGCCAGCGGAATAGGTGCTAATACCAAACCACCGTCGTAAGCTTGCATACCCGTATCAAAAATAAGCCCTACTTTTACCTGAATAATACGCGGCACAAACCCAAACGGCGTATGTGCTCCATCAGGTGAAAGCAATGTCATAGCGTCCCCCACCTCAAGGCCCAAGGTTTTTGCCATATCTTCACCAATAGCAACAGTGCGTTGCTGGGTAAGCTGTTCTAAACCACCCGCAACAATATGCTTTTCCCCTTTTACAAGGCTAGGAAATTTAGAAGGCTCCATCCCTCGTACCAAAGCACCGCTTGCTCGGCCCCGCACACTAATCATCACCTGCCCTTGTATAACAGGCTTAGCTTCTGTTATTGCAGGAAGTTCTTCTAACTGGTTTGCCAAGTTGTTTACGGTTGTGTCTTCCATAGTGGATGTTACAAGCGTCGCATGGCCGTTCATTCCCAACATGCGAGAAAGTAATTCATCCCGAAAACCCGCCATAACGCACATCACAACGATTAAAGCGGCAACACCCAGCAAAATTCCTGCAACAGAAAAACCAGTTACCACGCCCGTAAACCCCCTGCGGGAACGCAAGTAGCGAAGAATAATACTTGCCGTGAAGGACATTAATAAGCCTTTGCGAAGAGAGCCAAGTTCTTAGCAGGCTCCCCTGTTAGAGCACAAACTTTGTCGGCAATGCCTTCTTGCTCATCCAGCGGCAGGCAACGAATAGTTACCGCAAGGTCATCCTTAATTTTTTTCTCTACTTCAGGGCATCCATTCCAGTAAGCTTTCACAAAGCCACCCTGTGTAATACCTTCAGAGGATTTAGAGAAGAATGCATAAAAATCATCTTTATTATTGATAACTTGTGTATGCTCCTTTTGATGAGTCAGTGCTTTCTCGTACAAGCTGTTTTGAATACCATCCAAAATGTCTACTACTTGAGCTTCTAGGTCAGAAAGGCTTAATTCTTCCCTCTCTTTTGGCGAAGAAGTTCGTTTTTGCAGAGATACTTTACCTTCAGCAACTTCCTTTGCACCAATTTCAACACGCAAAGGAATACCTTTTCTCACCCAATCCCACTTTTTACCGTTAATATCTCTATCGTCTAGTTCTACCAGTATAGAGCGACCGTGGTAATTAATTTTACTCAAGTTCTCCTTAATGGTTTGGCAAAACTCTAAAATTTTATCGTCGTCTTCTTTACCTTTTAAAATTGGCAGCAAAACAATATGTGCAGGTGCAATTTTAGGAGGAAGAACAAGACCATCGTCATCCCCGTGCATCATAATCATGCCGCCAATCAAGCGTGTGGTAACTGCCCAACTTGTTGTCCAAGCATATTTTTCTTCCCCATCTTTATCTTGAAAGCGAATTCCTGCAGCTTTGGCAAAATTTTGCCCTAAAAAGTGGCTGGTACCAGCTTGCAAGGCCTTACCATCTTGCATCAAAGTTTCAACCGTATAAGTATCATCAGCCCCAGGGAAGCGCTCAGACTCTGATTTTCGGCCTTTGACAACGGGCATAGCAAGCCAGTTTTCCAAAAAGTCTTCATATATATTAAGCATTTGCTCTGTTTCAGCCACAGCTTCTTCCGCCGTAGCATGTACAGTATGTCCTTCTTGCCATAAAAATTCGGCAGTTCTTAGAAATAAGCGTGTACGCATTTCCCAACGCACAACATTTGCCCACTGGTTAATAAGCAGTGGCAAATCACGGTAACTTTTCACCCACCTGGCAAAAGCTTCATTAATAATCATTTCAGAAGTCGGCCTCACAATAAGAGGCTCTTCCAAAGGCCCAGCAGGGTGAAGCTTATTACCTTCCCCTTTCTCTAGGCGGTGGTGTGTAACAACAGCGCATTCCGTTGCAAAACCTTCTACATGCTCAGCCTCTTTAGACATAAGGCTTAAAGGGATAAAAATTGGGAAGTATGCATTTTTATGGCCAGTTTTCTTCAGCATGTTGTCTACAGTTTGCTGCATATTCTCCCATAAACCGTACCCCCACGGCTTAATAATCATGCATCCTCTTACACTTGAGTTTTCCGCAAGGTCACCTTGCTTAACAACTTGCTGATACCATTCAGCATAATCATCCAATCGTGTTGGGGTAATGGCGGTTTTTGCGCCCATGGGGTATACTTTCCTTTTAAGTTTTTTAGTTAGAACACCACTTTTTTAGTCTATTCCCCACGTCAGGGCAAGTAATTGATAAAAAAGATTGACAGAATTTATTGTCTGAATAGTATTGGGCGACATTCTCGATGTGGCGCTTTAGCTCAGTCGGTTAGAGCAACGGAATCATAATCCGTGTGTCCGGGGTTCGAGTCCCTGAAGCGCCACCAAATTTATTGGGCATGACTTTTTTATAGTCATGTCAATATTTTTTTTGTTTACCCCCTTTAAATGTGTTACATGCACCCTAGATTTAACATTGCGTGAAAAACTTGCACATTACACAAATTTAGAGGACGCCCGATGAACCAACACATAGACCGCCGTCGTGTTTCAAGAGAAGCCCCAGCAGTGGTATTTCAAGATATTGATATTAAAGAAATTCTCTTGGTTTTATGGCGTTCCCGTAAAATTATTGCAGGTTTAACAATCTTATTCGTCATTCTAGCCGCTGCTTGGCTATCATTCCAAACACCAGAATACTCCACCCACGCCGTTCTTCAAATTAACAGCCGTGAATCTAAAGTACTGGGTGATACGGAAGAAGTATTAAGCCGTGTCGGGCAAGAAGCCGCCGCCGTAGAGAGTGAAGTTGATATTTTAAAATCAGCTTATATTGCCGGCCGTGTTGTTGACCGTTTAGAACTAACAAAACAAGAAGAATTTAACTGGGAAATGCAAGGCCCTGGCCTTATTGGTGTCATTAAACAACGTATTTTGGGCAAAAAAGAGGTAAATCCAGAGCAACACGCTGAATACCTTAGAAACTCTGCTATCGAAATTTTGATGAACAAGGTTTATATCAGTCGCTCTCCAAACTCTTTAACTATCAAAGTGTACGCACGCTCCGAAAATCCTAATATGGCGCAAAAAATAGCGAATACTCTGGTAGAGGAGTACCTGAATGATCAGCAAGAAAGCCATTTTGATGCAGCAAAAAATGCCAATAGTTGGTTAACAAGCCGTTTAGATGAACTTCAAAACGACTTAGCGAAATCTGAGCAAGCCGTTCAAGCTTACCGTGAAAAACATAACCTGTTTGATACTCAAGGCTTAACAGTCAACGACCAGCAACTTTCTGAACTTAATAGCCAGCTTATTCTGGCGCGTGCTGAACGGGCAGAGATTGAAGCTAAGCTCCGCCGTACCAAACAGTTAGTAAATACATCTGGCGGTATTGAATCTGCATCTGAAGTTCTAAACTCCCCCCTCATTCAAAAATTGAGAGAGCAAGAAGCTGATTTAGCACAAAACGAAGCCGATCTTGCAACCCGCTATGGACCAAAACACCCTAAAATGATTAAAACTCACGCAGGTTTAAAAGATCTTCATCAAAAAATTGACCGTGAAATCCAAAAAGTTATTAACAGTATGGCAAACGAAGCCGCTGTTGCCCGTACGCGTGAGCGATCTTTGGAAAAAAGTCTTAAAGGCGCACAAAGCGAAGTGGGTCAAACAAGTGCAGCAGAAATCAAACTAGCTGAACTTATCCGTGAGACAGAAACAAATAAAAAGCTTTATGAATCTTTCCTTAGCCGTTCTAAAGAAACAGCACAACAGCAAGATTTAGAAACAGCAGATGCACGTATTATTTCTAAAGCTACGCAGCCATATAAGCCAACGCACCCTAAAAAGAAGCTTGTTTTAGTTATGGCTATTGCTGCTGGGCTTGGGTTAGGTGTTTGTATTGCTCTGTTGCTAGAACATTTAGATAATACGTTCCGCACTGTTGGCCAAGTAGAGCGCCAAACAGGGTATGTTGCATTAGGTACGCTACCAAAATTGGAAAAACCTCTATCTCCCCTTTCCTATTTTAGAGAGAAACCAACCTCACACTTTGCGGAGAACTTGAGAAAGATTCAAAGCTCTATTCACTTTTCTAGCTCAGAGAAGCCGCCACAGGTTGTCATGATTACCTCTTCACTGACAGGAGAAGGTAAATCCATCCTCACACTTTCCCTCGCCCAAAGTGCTATTAAAGCTGGTTTAAAGACAATTGTACTGGATGGAGATATGCGTCGCCCTATGGTTGCTCGCTACTTAAAATCCGATTTCAAAAATACTCTATCAGAAGTTTTGTCAGGCAAAATCAAATGGCAACAAGCGCTAACAGAAGACCAAGAAAGCGGAATCCACTTTTTGCCATCCACTCCAAATACTGAAAACTCTAATGAGTTGTTAGGCGCAAAAGCTATGGATACTCTCTTGAAGGAACTGCGTGAACATTACGATCTCATTTTACTAGATACGCCACCAATTGGTGCTCTGGTTGATGCTTTGACTGTAGCAAGAAAAGTTGATTCTACCGTATTTGCTGTCCATTGGGGTGAAACAGCAAAAAGCTTGATTCAAGAATCTCTTAAGCCGTTGCAAATGTACCGTTTACCAGTAGCAGGCCTTGTCTTGACTCAAGTTGATGTTCAGAAAGATAAAGCTTACGGTTACGGTAACTACTACACAGGCTATAACGCATACTACCATGACTAAGACTCCTACCCGCTATTACGCAGTTGGTGATATTCATGGCAGGGCAGATTTGCTCACCCTGCTCCACAAAACCATCACGTTAGACGCTAAAGAGCACGATGGAGAAGTCAAAATTGTCTATTTGGGAGATTACATAGACAGAGGCCCACAAAGCTGTGAAGTTTTGGATATTTTAGTAGGTAAGTCCCCCATAGAGAATGCTGAACGTATTTTTCTGATGGGGAACCATGAATGTGACTTGATTCAATTTTTAGAGGCTCCTAAAACTCAAGAGGACTGGCTTCATAAATGGGGCGGTGCCAGTACACTGCAAAGTTACAGTGTACCCTATACACCAGCAAGAGATACTCAGGCTATGGCGAACCAACTTTTAGAAGTTATGCCAGAAAAACACGCAGAATTTTTGGACTCTTTGGCTTTATATTTTCAAGCAGGTAACTTTTTATTTGTTCATGGTGGTGTACGGCCAAACATTCCACTAGAGCAACAGGAAGAAGAAGACTTGTTGTATATCAAAAAAGATTTTACGGATAATCCTCAACACGGCCTTCCGTACAAAATTATTTACGGTCATACCATTCACGATTCTCCTGTACATACGGAAGATAGAATTGGTGTGGATACAGGTGCCTACCTAGGGGGCCCTCTTACAGCTGCTGTGCTAGAAGGCGATACGGTACGTTTTTTACAAGCACGAATGAACTAAGGAAAATAGGAGGCAATATGACTGAACAAGGTGTGCTTAAGTGCGGATTAGAAGAAAACCTTTTTGATTTTATCCGCCTTGTTGACTTTATTGTATTAGCTAGTGCTGCTTTTCTCGCTTACTACCTGAGGCACGATCATCTTTTTATGGAGCTATCCTACGTTAGTATTACCGCCTTAGGAATAGCTGCATTTTTTGCAGCTGCCCACTCATTTACCCTATACAAGTACCGTAATTTCCATAGTTTTTTACGCCAAGCTGTTCTTATTATGCTTTCAGTTTGCATCGGTGTTTTTTCATGTGTCCTCCTTCTTTTTATGATGAAAATATCTGGTGATTTTTCTCGCCTCTGGATGGGATATTGGTTATTGCTAGGTTTAGGCAGTTTGCTTATCAGTCGACTATTTTTGCTAGTTTGGTTTAAGGGAGAACTTAAAAAAGGGCATTTTGTACGTAAAACCGTTTTAGTAGGGTCTAACCCACGTGCATTAAGTCTGTTAGAGCGTATTAATGAACCAAACCGCACCAACGTAACAGTACTCGCCATCTACATGCCAAAGGGTGAAAAAGAAGAGGAAAAAATTAACCTCCCTAAAATTACTCAACTAAAAGACCTTATCGCCTTTTGCGACGAGCATGATGTAGATGATGTCATCATCACAACCGATATTAGCCAATCTGAAAAGACAGATAAGCTGCTAGAGGACTTACGTAGCCTTCCTTGCCACGTGCGTTACTGCCTCCCCTCTACTTTATTTGACCGCGGTCTTATCAACCATATTTGGGGAGCCCCCGTTATTTCCATTTACAGACGTCCTCTTGACGTTCGTCAAGTGCGTTTAAAGCGTTTGTTAGATATCAGCGTAGCTGGAACGGCTTTAGTATTACTCTCTCCCGTATTGCTTACTATCGCCTTGCTTTTGCGTCTTACAGGCCAAAGAGACGTTCTTTTCAGGCAAGAGCGTAACGGTTTTGCTGGCAAAACGTTTGGTGTTTTAAAGTTCCGTTCTATGAAAGTTGCCGACGTAGGAACAGGTGACGTTAAGCAAGCAACACGGAACGACCCACGCGTTACGAAACTAGGTGCTATCTTGCGGAAAACCAGTTTGGATGAACTCCCTCAACTTATTAACGTACTAAGAGGAGATATGTCTCTCGTGGGGCCTCGCCCGCACGCTGTGAGCCATAACGACCACTACGCAGATTTGATTGAAAGCTACCTTGCCCGTAACCGTATGACCCCAGGTATTACCGGTTGGGCGCAAATTAACGGTTGGCGTGGTGAAACAGATACGTTAGACAAAATGGAAGGTCGCGTAAAATTTGACCTTTACTATATTGAAAACTGGTCAATTTGGTTGGATATTAAAATCCTCTTCCTTACGCCACTAAGTTTATTCAACAAGAATATTTACTAATATATTCGCCTATTCTTAAAAGCAGGGAGCTTCCCTGCTTTTTTGTGTGGTTTTAGGCTAATTTTCACCCAAAAAGCTTGACCCGCATACAATTGCCTGATACATCCCTTTCACGGGTAAAACCACGTAACCCTTTCTGCATACGTCAGAATAAATGTGGGAGTTTAACAAAACGAGAGGATATACTCATGGCTAAGAAAAAAGTCATCGGGTTTATTAACCTGCAAGTGGCAGCTGGCCAAGCCAACCCTGCCCCGCCTGTTGGTCCTGCTTTGGGTCAAAAAGGTTTGAACATTATGGAATTCTGTAAGGCATTTAATGCCGCGACTCAGGGTAAATTTGACCCAGGTACGCCAATTCCCGTTACCATTACCGCTTATGCTGACCGTACGTTTACATTTGAAACACGTACACCTCCTGCTTCTTTCTACTTGAAAAAAGCGGCTAAGCAGAAAAAAGGTGCTTCTGCACCAAACGCTGCTGCAACAGTTGCTAAAGTGAAAAAATCTCAAATTCGCGAAATCGCCGAATTGAAGATGGTTGACCTAAATGCTTACGACATTGAGCAAGCGATGAAAATTATTGAAGGTAGTGCCCGTTCTATGGGTTACTCCGTGGTGGAGGGCTAAGATTATGGCTAAAGTAACAAAACGCCAAAAACAATGGTCAGTTGATGCCGATACTCAGTACGTATTAACTGATGCCGTTAAAATGCTAAAAGATGCTCCAGCCGTTAAATTTGACGAGTCTGTTGAAGTAGCATTGAACCTAAATGTTGACCCTAAACACGCTGACCAGTTGGTGCGTGGTACGGTTGTTCTACCGCATGGTACAGGTAAAACTGTGCGTGTTGCCGTTTTTGCTAAGGGTGACCTTGCTGATGCCGCAACAAAAGCTGGCGCTGATGTTGTAGGTGCTGATGACTTGGTTGAAAAAGTTCAAAAAGGCTTTTTGGATTTTGACCGCGTTGTAGCTGCACCAGATTGCATGCCACAAGTTGGTAAAATCGGTAAAATCCTAGGGCCAAAAGGTTTAATGCCTAACCCTAAGCTTGGTACTGTAACAACAAACGTTGCACAAGCTGTTGAAAACGCCAAAGGCGGTCAGATTGAATTCCGTGTTGAAAAGCGCGGTATCATCCACGCTGGCGTTGGTAAAAAATCTTTCGATGCGAAAAAGATCGAAGAAAACATCATGGCTTTGGTTGATGCTGTTAAAGCAGCTAAGCCAAGTGGTGCCAAAGGTGTTTACATGAAGCGTATGGCGGTTTCTACCACCATGGGCCCAGGTGTAAAAATTGACCTGAGCGAAATCCGCTAAAGGTACCCCACCTATAAATAAAGGCCGCTAAACGCGGCCTTTATTTGTTTCGTACATTAGTTTTCAGCAAGTTGTTCGTTGTGATCTCATTGCTAAAAACAGAGCACAAATTACAACTTCTCTTGCTGCTGTAACAGAACTCCATTGCCAAATAGGTAGGTTATGCTCTGCTAAAAAAGCAGCACTATTTGGATGCATAGCTTCACTTCCTTCTATTGGAATAACCCAGTGCTGTTGCTCAGGCTGACTTAACAGATAAGCTTCCCCAAGTTCTTTAGAGTTCAAAGCTATATTCCAAAAAATAAGCTGGTAGTTACCTAAGGCTTTCAAAGACGGCAATGGAGCACCCCCACCCCCGCCAGCAACCTTTAACAAATGTACAGTTTCAATGTTGACAGCCTTACAACTTTTCAACAACGGTGTTACAATGTTCTTCGCAAAGTCACTTGTAGCTTCCTGAAAAGTGTTGAGTATGAGTGTATCGACTGTTGGTTTCATCAGCGTTACTTCCTTTCAAAGTTTCTCAGAAATCAAATTTCTAAGATCAGCCTCAGAAATATTCGAAGGAATACAAAACAATGGGACACTCCCACCTTCATGGAGCATATTCCTTTCTTCAATGGGTGTATTTTCCCCGTATATGTTAACGATAGCAGCTATGTTAAAGGATACTGCATTAGGCATTAGGTTAAGTATTTTTAGAAATGATAAACCGTTCTCTTCTGCGATTTTTTCTAAAAGTTGTTCTATATTTTTAGGAACGGTTAGATCCCGCATAACGATAGTTCGCATTGTTTTCAGTTCTTTCTGTGGCTAAAAGGTAAAATTTGAAAAGCCTATACGCTGCTTTGCTTTGATACGCAAGAAAAAATAAAAGGCTGCCTTTCTAACAGCCCTTTATGATGACATATCTTCTACATTCTATATTCCCAGCGGTGGTGCCAACCATGGCGTTTCATTCCCCGTTTATGCCGCTTAGGGTTATGGCGTATTTCCACAAATTTTGTGCCGTCTGGCATACGGTAAACGTGCTTTACAACTGTTTTATTAGGAAAGTGTCGCACCACCTTCTTCTCTAAATTCTTTTTACGAGCCTTGCTCTGCTTTTTTCCATGTTTTTTAGGTTTTGCTTCGCTGATAAGCTTCCAGCTGCCATTTTCTTGTAGACATGCCGTGCCGTAGGCTTTTTCCCGCTTGCCATCAATTTTGACGTATTTTTGGTATTCACGGCAGTAGTTTCCGCCGTTGTCTGCATAGGCTTCGCTTACCGCTAAAAGTGGAAGAACTAGTCCGCCCAAAAGCAATGTCCGTTTCATGGTATCTCTTTCTTTGTTGTTGGTACCGATAAAACGAGCGGAGTTATATAAACCCTTCGCTAAGCAGACGTATTCACTTGAGGTGCCGTTGGTTTTGGTGCTTCAGCGTAAGCTTGCGCCCCTCTTTGTGGGGTTAAAATGGCTGTATTTTGTACAGAAGCCGCGGCCTCTACCGCTGCTACATTTAAACTTGGTTGCCCACTATTTACTTCAGGAGCTTTAACGTCTCCCCCTGCTGGCTTTACGGAAGCAGGCTCGGCTTGCCCTGTTGTTTCATTTTTGCGGGTGACAATGCCTGTGACATTATTAACTTGCGAATCATGCCCGCAACTTGCGCAGTTGGATATCCCTGCCATGGTATGTTCCCTCTCAACATTTACTCCCTCTTATATTCGGGCAAACAAATAAAATAGTTACAAAGCACAAAAGCCCCCGTTGACAGGGGGCTTTTGTTATTTGTGTTTATAAATTACGTTGCAAGCATTTTTGTAAAAAATCCAAATACTTTCAAATATTGCTTATCTTTTGACCACAATTCAAGCATATCTTCTCGTGCTATTATATAACGATGCTCATCAGGAATAACAAAGCTTTCATCAAAAAGAATATCTAACAAATCTCCACTAGGCTGAAAACAAATCTCTCCATCTACAGATTTCAACCCTATCTTATATATTTTGCTGCCGTGGTACATCATTAATGTACACGCCGCCAAATCAATTTCAATACGATGACCTCGCGGGTTAAAAGCTTCAACTGGAAAAGAAAAAAGGCCCTGCTTTCTTGAATCCTTAACAGACTCATCTAATTTTACTTCTAACTTAGCAGCACATCTTTTCAGAAATTCTTTAAGTTTTTTCTTTCTTGTATTGGGTATGACAACCCCTGACACCAGTAATAGTGATTGCTCAGCCATAGGCCTTCTCCTTCTTATGAAACGTAATAAGTAATTCAGATGCCAACATGCATACCAAAAAAACGTATACGCATCAACGGTTCATGTTTATCCACAAGTGAATCTTGACTTTCAGGGTGGGATACCCTACATCCAAGCTATGGAATTTACACAAGCGTACGATGTTATTGTTGTTGGGGGCGGCCACGCAGGCAGCGAAGCCGCAGCAGCCGCAGCGCGTATGGGCGCAAATACACTGCTTCTTACAGGTAACGTTGATACTATCGGCCAAATGAGCTGCAACCCTGCCATCGGCGGGCTTGCCAAAGGCCACCTTGTGAAAGAAATTGACGCGCTGGACGGTATTATGGGGCGCATGACGGACGAAGGTGGTATCCAATTCCGTATTCTTAACGCCAGTAAAGGCCCTGCCGTGCGCGGCCCCCGCGCCCAAGCCGACCGCAAACTTTACCGCGAAGCCGTTCAACGGGAACTTTGGAACACACCGAACCTGACCATTAAGCAAGCAATGGTGGAAGACGTTCAACTGGATGATAACGGCAATGTGCAAGCGGTTATTACAGCCAGTGGTTGGATTTTTAAAGCCTCTGCCGTTGTGCTTACTACGGGTACTTTTTTGCGTGGGCTTATTCACGTAGGGCCATCCACCCATAGCGGTGGCCGCGCAGGTGAACCAGCCGCTAAAGGCTTAGCCGAAACCCTGCTAAGGCTCCAATTCAAACTTGGTCGCCTAAAAACAGGCACGCCTGCCCGTTTGGATACCCGCACGATTGATTATAGCAAACTCGCCACCCAACCGGGGGATGACACACCGCTGCCCTTCTCTTTTTTAAACACGGAAATCACCCAGCCGCAGTTGCCGTGCCACATGACTTACACCAACGCCAAAACTCACGAGGTTATCCGTGGTAATTTGCATAAAGCACCTATGTACAGCGGCCAGATTGAAGGCCGTGGCCCTCGCTATTGCCCGAGCATTGAAGATAAAGTCGTCCGCTTTGCCGATAAAGAGCAGCACCAAATCTTCTTAGAGCCAGAAGGCTACGACAGCATTGAGGTTTACCCTAACGGTATTTCCACCAGTTTGCCGATTGACGTTCAACAGGCCATGTTGAAAACCATTGAAGGCTTGGAAAATGCGGAAATCATCCGCCCAGGCTATGCCATTGAGTACGATTATATCAACCCGACGGAACTGACCCATACACTGGAAACTAAAAAAGTTCCGGGGCTTTTCTTGGCAGGTCAAATTAACGGAACAACAGGATACGAGGAAGCTGCAGCCCAAGGTTTGATGGCAGGACTTAACGCCGCTTTGAAGGCCGATGGCACAGGCAGAAAGTTTACCCTTAACCGTGCAGATGCCTACATTGGCGTGCTGATTGATGACTTGGTGACAAAAGGTACCAGTGAACCCTACCGTATGTTCACCAGCCGCGCCGAGTATCGCCTTTTGCTGCGTGCCGATAACGCTGACCTGCGTCTAACACCAAAAGGGCTTGAAATCGGCTGTATTTCGTCCAAACGTGAAAAAGCATTCGCCCAACGCCAAAATGAGGTTGCAGATGCCTTTCAGCAAGCCCAAACCCTCAAGGTTAAACCTCATGGAGAGCTAGGCGTTCAAATTAAAGAACTCACAGGTGGTTACAAGGATACTCAAAACCTCTTCAACGTGCTAAAGCGCCCTCAAATTACGTGGGATATGGTAGCCAAGCACCACCCTGAAATCCAACGCATTCCTGCCCATGCATTTGAACAAGTGGTGATTGAAGCCCAGTACGACGGCTACTTGCAACGCCAACAGGCTGAGGCCACCCAATTGCGTGAGGAAGAAAAGTTAGAAATCCCGACAGATACAAATTACGACACCATCGCAGGGCTTTCTAACGAAGTACGGGAAAAACTCAAAACCCATACGCCAAATACCATCGCTGCCGCAGGCCGTATTTCAGGCGTTACCCCCGCCGCCCTCACTGCTCTTTGGATTCACCTCAAAAAGCAGGCTGAAGTTTAGTTTTCAAAAAACTTGAGGCCACAGAGTACTTTATACTCTATGGCCCAAGGTTTTCCTTCAGTTCAGATTTGATTATACTCTTTCATGGCAATCATTTGTTGCCAGAGCAATCATTAAAGCTATACCAATACCGATACAAAGGCTTTTATTTTCTTTGACGAAGTAATAAATTTCGCCAAGATAGTACCGAGAAAAAGTTAATGCTGTTGACAATTTCAACCTCATCAATTGTTTCTAGTCTTAGGGGTTTAATTTTATCTAATAACCAAAAGTTGTCAATATTGTAGACAATAAAAGAAGTAAACCTTTTACCAACGCACAAAGCCGCTAACCCATCATTTAAGGTTAGCGGCTTTGCTGTTTTATATGCTATTCTGCCCCTGCATCTGTGAGTTGCAGGTGTGGGGCTTTAGAACCTCCTGTGAGCCGGCCATAGCAATACTGGCCGATATCAATGTGTTGCCAAACCGATCGTAACAGGTTGGGGAGGCAGCGAATACAAAACGGTGAAAGCTGAAATAAGCTGCGTCGTTGCTTACAGCGATTCTAAACTCCCCAGCCACTTTCACGAAGTGGCTGTTTTGTTTAAAAAATAACAAAAGGAGTCAAAAACATGACCGATAAGAATAAAATAGCTTCTCCAATAACTGAACGTGACTTTCGTAGATTGGTAGACCTTCTAAATGTTTATTTAGGCTTAAGCCAACGCAAACGAAGGTTATTACTTCAACTCGTTCAAACATTCGCCAAATAGTCTAAAATCCCCTGCTATGCAGGGGATTTTAACGTATCATTCAACTAATTATGGTATCTTAACGGTTCTCAACATCCCAAATGCGAGAAGCATTTGGTTGTTGTGGGGGCTGGGATAGTTTACCCCAGTAGCCATTTGCTGGCTTCGCCAGCGAACTGGCTATCAAAAAATCAGATAAGTTGTTTCATTTCTTTGAACAAAGTATGTTGCACCGTATTCCCACAATTTTCTCACCCCCCTCTTCCTTCACCTAGCACATTCCACCTCCCCCTCGCCCCACGCGCCCGCCGCACTGTATACAAAAAAGTAATAAAAACGCTCTAAAATCACGAAAATTTGATATTTTTTACTCTTTTTGCACCAAAATTTACACTTTTTAATACCGTTTTATCCCTTATTCCCCCTCATTTATTACTGATTTTGACGTTTTTTGTGGCACAATTTTTTTTGAGGGGAAAAATGAATTTGGATACAAAAAAAGACCCTCCGAAGAGAGTCTTTTAGAATAAACAAGCTTAATTAGATTTTTTCTACCTGAGAAAAGTCAAGCTCGATAGGCGTTGCACGCCCAAAGATGGAGACGGAAACTTTAAGACGCTCCTTCTCCAAGTCAACTTCTTCAACCACACCTTGAAAGCTGTTAAATGGTCCGTCAATTACACGCACTTCTTCACCAGCTTCGTAATCCACCAAATTACGTGGTTTATCAACACCTTCTTCCATCTGACGCAGAATATTATCAGCCTCTTTTTGGCTAATAGGCAACGGCTTACGCCCCTGCTCTGCCCCCACAAAGTTCGTAATGTGCGGTACGCTTTTAATAAGGTGCCATACGTCATCTGTCATTACACACTTAATCAAAACATAACCTGGGAAAAACTTACGCTCAGAGTTGTTTTTAACGCCTTTTTTAACTTCTACAACCTGCTCGGTTGGAATTAAAACTTCTTCAACTAGATCTTGCTTATTTTGCAATAAAACCTGTTCACGAATAAGGCTTTGCACCCGTTTCTCGTAATTACTTTGAGATTGTACAACGTACCAACGTGCTTTTTGTACCTTACCTTCAGCTTGCTTTGTCATAATACCCGCCCTTTTCTTACCACTTAACCGTAAATAACCAATTCATCGCAGTGCTAATTGTTGCATCTATTGCTAACAAGTACAAAGCCACTAACACTACTAATACAAGAACCATTAAGGTCATCACACGGGTCTCACGAAGCTTTGGCCACGTTATTTTACTAACTTCAGCCCGTACTTCTCTGGCAAACTTTATTCCTTTACCAATAGCCATTGCCGCACTCCTTATTAAAAAATCTCTAAAAAAAGAACCCTTTCAGGCCCTGTAGCCATTTTACTACGCCGAAAGTCTACCTGCGTCAAGCTTTAAGATATACTCCCTAAACCTCTGGCGATATAAAACTTGTTTCCCAATGGAAGTTATCACCATCAAATAAAAACTTATATGCGTGTGGCATCTTCATATTTGTCCAGTCATCATACCCAAAACCAGCATCTAATGTATTTAGAAATAAAGCAATTGGTGCAGCGTGTGTGCAAACAAGAATTGTTTTTCCATTTCCCCTCTGGCAGATATCTGTTAGTGCTTTTACAGAACGTTGCTGACAAGCCGTATTACTTTCCATATTAGGTTCACTAACATAGTTAAAATCTTGCCACATTCTCTGAGTAAGCTCTTGAAAATCAGCAGGTGGCATCATTTCATTGCAAAGCCTTTGATCGCCCAAATTTTGGTCAGCCTGAATTGTTATTCCTGCTGCATCTGCAAAAGGCTGAACAGTTTGAACTGCCCGTAAGTAAGGGCTACTAATAACACTACTCACCCCGTTATCTTTCCAAAATGACGCTAAACTCTCTGCTTGCTGCTGTCCCGCAGTACTCAGTGGCCATTCAGCATTATTTTGCCCAGATTGAGGCAAACTAATACCATGGCGCAGTAAGTATAATGTTGTTGTCATGTAGCTATTCTAACCCGCCAATGCCTTTTTCAGCAATTCATTTACAACGCCTGGGTTTGCTTGGCCTTGAGTTGCTTTCATAACTTGACCAACAAAAAAGCCGAATATACGTTCATTACCATTGCGATACTTTTCAACGGAATCTTCGTTGTCATCCATCACTTTTTGAATAATTTCCTCCAGTGCACCTGTATCGCTAATTTGTTTAAGTCCCTTTTCTTCCACAATATTTGAAGGATCTTTTGAAGTTTCTAGCATCTCAGCAAAAACTTGCTTGGCAATTTTACCTGAAATTTCTCCTTCTTCAATAAGACTTACAAGCTCACTTAATTGCTCTGGAGATACGGGAGAGTCCATAATATCTTTACCAGCTTTGTTTAAAGCAGCAAAAAGCTCTACAGTCATCCAGTTTGTCAGTAGCTTAGGATCACGTTCTGGCTTACCATTTTTCAAACTCAATGCTGCTTCAAAATACTCTGCATTTTGCCGACTAATTGTTAAAACACTTGCATCATAAACAGATAAACCGTATGCCTCTATAAAACGCTCCTTCATCTGGTCAGGCAACTCAGGCATTGTTTCCCGAATCTCCGTAATACGGGCACCGCTTACCCGTAAAGGCAGTAAATCTGGGTCAGGAAAATAGCGATAATCATGAGCGTCTTCCTTACTACGCATAGCACGGGTTTCAGCTTTATCGTTATCCCACAACCGTGTTTGTTGTTGAATTTTACCGCCATCTTCTAAGACATCAATTTGACGGTCTGCTTCGTATTGAATTGCACGCATCACGTTACGGATAGAATTCAAATTTTTAATTTCGCAACGGGTTCCTAAGGTTTCTACACCTTTTTTACGCACAGAGACATTTGCATCACACCGCAAGCTACCTTGCTCCATATTACCATCACACACATCAATAAATCGTAAAATTGCACGCAATTTTTTCATGTATGCTCCAGCCTCTTCAGGCGTACGTAAATCAGGGCGTGAAACAATTTCCATTAAAGGAATACCTGCACGGTTTAAATCTACGTGAGAGTGGCTTTCCAACCCAATATCATGAACAGATTTTCCAGCATCTTCTTCCAAATGCATCCGTTCAACACGTATTTCCTTAGTTGTACCATCATCCAAATCAATAGAGACCATACCATTTTCAACGATAGGTTTTTCATATTGAGAGATTTGATAGCCCTTTGGTAAATCAGGATAGTAGTAGTTTTTTCTTGCGAATACACTAACAGGGCTTACTGTGGCACCAATTGCTAAACCTAGTTTAATACCGGCGCTTACAGCAGCTTGGTTTAGTACAGGTAGCATACCTGGCATACCAAGATCAATACAGTTTGCTTGGGTGTTAGGCTCTGCACCAAACTCTGTGGAACTTCCTGAAAATAACTTAGATTTAGTGTTCACTTGTGCGTGAACTTCCAATCCAATCACCATTTCATAATCTGGGTGCATTGTTAAGCAGCCTCCTCATTCATCACTTCATTCAAATAATCGTGCATAATATCTAGTGCTTTTTCTGGTGCAAATAACCAACCAGAACGGACTTTCCAATCCTCCTGAAACCAGCTAGCATCTATTTGATTAATAATCTCTTTTGTAGAAAAATTGTAAACCTCCCCACCACCAAGCATTTTAACTAAGCACCATATTGGTACAACATCCCAAATAGAGCATTTATCGCTTGTTAGAAGACCGGAAGATTGACCTTGAACAAGACGTACACCTCCTTGCAATGTACACTCCTGAGTATTGCCATAAAAAATCTTGCGCCACCCCCCCTGAATCAAGTAACTACGAGATATGTCAAACATACTCTGAGAGGTGAATTCTTTTAACTGGTATTTCTCTATTGGAATCATCTCAGCTTGTGGAGTAAAAGGGTTTTTAACCTTAACAACCCCTTTTCCTGAGGTTCCGTAAATTAACAAGTCCTGAGCAGGTTGATATATAACGCTCAAAACAGGAAAACCTTTATGCACAATTGCTAAAAATATTCCATAAGACGGTCTGCCGTTTGCGTATGGCATCGTCCCATCTATAGGATCTAGTAGCCATTGAAAATCACTATTAGCAAAAATTTGCTCTGGGGTCCCTATTTTATCAATACTCTCCTCATCAATAAGAATATGATTTGGTTGTTTAAACCAGTCCCCAAAATGTTCATAAGCCATTTCGGTAATTGCGAGATCAGTTTCTGTTACAAGTGTATCATCAGCTTTTATCTGGCAGGCAGCTTTATTCTGATTTTCAACAGCCAGAATACCAGCTTCTTCCATAAAGGAAAGGGCATCTGCAAGAGCTTTTTTTACATCCATTAGTTTTATCCTTTTAGCTCCAAAGGCTTAAACTGTGTCATTTGCTCATGTGCATAAGCAACTTTGAGCAAATCTTTTTCTTTAAACAGCTTACCGATAAATTGGATACCTACTGGTAATGTTGTTCCACCCTCTTCTACAGTGCCAGAAGGAACTGCTACAGCTGGTAAGCCTGCCAATGAGTTAGGAATCGTAAAAATATCTTGTAGATATAACTGAACAGGGTCTGTTAAAGCCCCTACCTTAAATGGTGGCGTTGGTGCTGTAGGAGCCAAAATAACATCCACTTTATCTAAAGCATTTTGAAAATCACGCGCAATTAAAGCCCGTACTTTTTGAGCTTTTAAGTAATAAGCATCATAGTACCCACTAGATAGCACATAGTTACCAATCATAATGCGCCGCTTTGTTTCCAGCTTAAATCCTGCTGAACGCGTTTTTTTGTAGGTATCAACTAAATTTTCACCCTCAACTCGTAACCCATAACGCATGCCATCATATCGGGCTAAATTACTCGCTGCTTCAGCAGGGGCAATAATGTAATAACAAGGCACTGCGTATTCAATGAGGGGAAACTTTACATCAATAATTTCAGCCCCTGCTTCTTCAAACCGTTTAGCAGTACTGAGCACAGTTTGTTTAATGCGTGGGTCTAGCCCTTCAACTTCAATATACTCAGTTGGCAAACCAATTTTAAGCCCTTTTACATCTAAATCGGCTAGGTCTTCATCAAAGGCATCCATCTCAATGTCAGCACTGGTAGAGTCCTTTGGATCAAACCCTGCCATTGCCCGCAACATTAAAGCTGCGTCTTCTACTGTACGGGCATTAACGGATGGACTATCTAAACTACTTGCGTAGGAAATCACTCCCCACCGAGAGCAGCGACCATAAGTTGGTTTAATTCCTACCGTTCCAGTCATAAATGCAGGCTGTCGGCTAGATCCTCCTGTATCTGTGGATGTTGTTGCCATGCACTGGTAATCAGCAACTGCCGCAACGCTTCCGCCAGAAGAACCACCTGGGGTGTAGTCCATTGCCCAAGGGTTACGTACGGGGCCATAGTGTGTATTTTCATTTGCTGTTCCCATACCAAATTGGTCATGGTTTAGTTTACCTAGTAAAACACCTCCAGCTTTCCATAAGTTAGCTGTTACGGTTGACTCATACGCAGGCACAAAACCATCTAAAATATGAGATGAAGCTGTTGTTAAAACACCTTCTGTGCAAAATAAGTCTTTAATCCCTAAAGGAACTCCCTCAATGAGGCGGCTTTTACCTTCTTTTACTCTTTGGTCTGAAGCTTCGGCCATTTCTAAAGCTTTGTCACTGCAAACTGTTACAAAAGCATTGATATCTCCATTACGTGCCTGAACCCGATCTAAACATGCTTGTGTTAATTCAACAGAGGAAACCTCCCGCGCTTTAACCTTTTCAGCTGCTTCTTTTAGGCCTAGTTTTACTAATTCAGACATATTTACCCTCTTTACTCTCGTCCTAGTATCTTTTGTTTAAATTTTTCCAACGCGACATTATCTAACTTGTTAAATATTTGATGATATATTTCTCTCTCTTCAAACTCTGGATGAGGCACAATTTCTGTTAAAAATCTATCTAGCGGTAACTGTTGGATATCAACTCGCTCCCCACTATCTAGGTTTTGTCCAGCTACCTTTTTACAATTTCTTGCGACATAAGTATAAACAATCCAGTCGAGCTTACTTCCAAACTCATTTTCTAATAAGAGTTCCCAATCATCACTTTCAAGGCCAGACTCTTCCAGTAATTCTCTTTTTGCAGCTTCTAGAGGCACTTCACCTTCATCCATCCGCCCTCCAAAGCAAGCGTAAAAAGCAGGTTTATTTGGCTGTTCTTCTCGAGAAAACAAAACATCTTCTCCCTGCAAAGCAATAACGATTACTGTATAGGGTCGTTTAATCATTTCAAATGTTTTGACGGTACCGTCATACTGTTCCTGAGGCCATTGCCATACAGAAAAAATAACGCCATCAAAAACACATTTAGCTTGCTCTGGTATGCGAGCCATAAAAAAACTCCTACTCTACAACTCGAGGTACAATATAAAATCCCATATCAGCCTCTGGTGCTGTTTGTTGGTAAGATTCGCGGTTATTTTCTTCTGTTACTTCATCGTTACGCTCTCTAGCGTAAGCAACTTCTCCCTCTATACTGGAAGTCATAACACTGCTCATAGGCTGCACACCGTCTGTGTTTACTTCGGAGAGTTTAGAAATAAAGGTGATAATATTCTCTAAATCTCCTGTAATTTCAGCTTTAGCATCAGCACTAAATTCAAGGCGAGATAGCTCAGCAAGCTTATCAATAACCTTAGCATCAATAGACATAGACAAACTTTCTTTTTAAACAAGCAAACACCACCAAAAGTAACAATTTTTGGCGGTGATTTAAAAATAACCTGTACAGATCATTTCAACACAGGATATACAAGTACCATGACCATCATAACGACGCAAGATATACGCACTTCTTTTCCACGTAACGGCAAAATTTTAGCTTTGGATATTGGTAGTAAAATTACCGGTTTGGCTATTAGTAATATTAGCCAAACACTTGCTTCCCCTCGTCCTGCTATGCCACGCACAAAATGGAAAGAAGACTCTAAAAAATTCAAGGAAATTGTAGAGTCAGAGTCAATTGCAGGCTTTGTGATAGGTTACCCCCTCACTTTAGATGGACATGTTGCAGCAGCAGCGGATGCTGCCCGTAGCTATGCTGACCTTATGAGTGAAGCTTTTGATTTACCAACTGTTTTATGGGATGAGCGTTTGACTACTGCAGCGGCTGAGCGTGCACTGTTTGAACAGCGTACTGGTCGCCAAAAACGTGCTAGTAAAAAAGATATTAAAAAGAACTTGGATAGTGCTGCCGCTGTTCTTATTTTACAGAATTTTTTAGACTACCTTTCAGACGTTCAGCTGTCTCGCTAAAATGCCCGTAACACCCACTGGATAAAGGCTGGAGAAACCGCAGCTATATGGTACGGACGGTTTTGGTGGGCAAGGTTTCCAACTTCAATACCGACTAAATCGCCAAAGCAGTTAAATACACCACCCCCTGAATCTCCGCCATATGTGCGCTTTTTAAGGTGGATGAAACTTGCTGTGACAGGCCCGCCTTCTTTAAGCCGTGCGGGGGCTAGGTAATGCCCTTCCACCATGCCGAAGCGTCCAGGGTCAGCAAAGGCGTAAGCCCCTAAAAACACAAGCATATTAGGGTGCATGTCTTTACTATGAACAACATGTAAACGCGGTACATTTACAAGCGGTTCTTCAAGCTGGAGCAAGGCAATGTCGGCTTCTTTATCGTGTCGAACAAGGTGGGCTGGTACAGGCAAGTTTGCTTCGCCGGGGAGCCTTATCCAAATTCTTTCAATGTCTTCTACTACATGGTAAGCCGTTAGAATATAGCGCTCATCAAGGATTACGCCGCTTCCTGCGCCGCGGCCGTACTTCTCAATAATCACACTGCGCATGTAGAGTTCTTTCTCGGAAACACATTCCCCTGCTATTGAGGAAGATGCGAGGAAAGCTAAGCTTAGTAAGGATAGTAGAAACTTTTTCATGCCCTTAAGCCTACCTGCCAATTTAAAAATAGTACACTTAAAACCAATCATTTTTTTGTCTGATATTTTATTTTCCCCTTCAAAAAAAATTTACGATGCAAAACACCTCAAAACCCGTGATAAATGAGGGTGAATAAGGGATAAATCGGTATTAAAAAGTGATATTTGAGGTCAAAAAAGTGTAAATAAAGGCAAAAAAAGAGCAAAAAATGTCAAATTTTCGCGATTTTTTGACTTTTCCTATCACCATTTAGTATACAAAAAGGCGCTTCCGATAAAATTATTGCTTCCCATTCTTTTTTCTAGTAACTGTATGCAAAATCTTTATTCCCCGTTTACTAAAGGACCTCAACCATGAGTCATCTAAACTACCAACAGGTTATCGATTTAACCGTTGAAAAACTCCCAAAAATAGGAGCTAGTCTAGGGCTACAAATTGTAGCTATTACTAAACATGCTCCCAGCATCAACACGACTGATGCTGCCACTATAGCATCTGGTAAAGTTCCCGCGAACTTTACTGATAAACAAGCGCAACAGCTTGTTGACTGGTTAGATTTAGACCTTCAAAGCCCTCCCCAGTCCCCAAAAGAGGAAGAACAGAAACCCGAGAAAGTTTCTCCTGAAGCAAAAAAAGCTGGCACGCCAATAGATGGCCGGCGAGACCCACTCAAGAGAAAAATTCCCCAAAAAGGGCACAACCTTACTCAACCAAAAACGGTTATTGACGAAAAGGTTGTTCCTGAAACAACTTTTGATATACCTGATACGGTAACCATTCTACTACGGCTGGTTATTAAAGGAGTTTTTTCACACTATGACAAAAGTGTTGCTAATATTACCGAGGTCTATAGAAAAACTATCTACGGCTGGCCTATTTTACATAACATACCAGACTACAGCTACTACCATACCTCCATATGGATTGCAGCTTGCTTTGCCGACCCTGACGTTAGACTTTTTCAGGTGATGGCCTTTTACTTACTTTTTCTATTGCCAGACAAGGTAAAGCCGGGGGTCATTCCCATTGAAATCCTTATCGGGTTACTTACCTACGCACAGGATGCAAAAATTTCTGAAGACATTTTGCTGGGATGGTTGAATCAGTTAAAAATTCCCCTGCCCGAGGGTATAACGCGAGAGGACATAACAAAAGCGACTACAGAGCTCCTCAAAAATGCAAACACATTTAGAGCAACTCTGGATACTTGATGCATTCACGAACAAAAGGCCTTACCAGTTATATGGTAAGGCTCTTTGTTTATCATTTTTAGCTGGCAAATGCTTCTGTTGGGAACCGTTAAAAGCCCAAAGCCCCCTGCATAACAGGGGGCTTTGGGCTATTTGGCGAGTGTTTGAACGAGTTGAAGTAATAGCCGCCTTTTGCGTTGGCTTAGGCCTAAATAAACGTTTAGAAGGTCTACCAATCTACGAAAGTCGCGCTCGGTTATTGGGGAAGATACTTTACTTTTGTCGGTCATGTTTTTGACTCCTTTTGTTATTTTTTAAACAAAACAGCCACTTGGTTAAGTGGCTGGGGAGTTAACAACTGTCACGAGAACAGCGCAGCTTATTTCAGCAGGGCTGTATTGTATTCGCTGCCTCCCCAACCTTAGTTGGTTTGGCAATACTTATGTAACGACCGGCATTGCAGTGGTCGCTCGTGAGAGGTTGTTAAGCCCCACATCCGTTTTTTGCGAATGCGGGGGCAGGATAGCATAATACGTTATAATTTGTATATGTTTTCCAAACGAAGAAACCGACCAAGCGCAAGGCAAGGTCGGTTTCTTTTAGCTATGAATTTTTTTAGCTAGCTCTCTATTTTCTTGGTCAAGATAGTCCAAAAACCGTTTAAATGGTTCTAAGTTTTCAGGAACTATTTTTATGTAATCAACCGTGTCTCCATCTATCTGAATTACTTTAATAATGAAAGCCTTATCTTCTTCTCTGTAGTACTTAACCTTTCTATTTGGTTGTTCTTTGTTAGTACCTACGTCTTCACTAGAGATGCGTATACCACAACGAAATTTTGAGAGATATCCTTTGTAATAATCTCGAATGATATGTAACACCCTTCCTCTTTGCAATGAAGAAACGCTATGAAATTGGCGTTTTCATATTTGGGACTACCTTCTTCTATAGAAGAAAATAAACAAGGAATTGTAAAGCCAACGCTTGTAGCTACTTCAGCTGTGTCTGTCATGAGATTTTTTGCTCCGTAAAAGCTATAAAAGTAAGATTTAGTTTAGATATAGCAAGCTTATACAAGCTTACTACTAAAAAGAAAAGCGACCCAATGTATAAAACACTAGGTCGCTTTTCTTGGTGTTAGGCTGTTGCCAACTTTCCAGCAAAAATAGGTTGGAAGATTTCTTTAACTTCCTCAACGATATTTTTAGAATAAAAATCGATATGCTTAGAGAAAGGCAGTTTTACGTACCCAGCAGTTGAAATGATACAAGCAAATGGGTTGCCCAACTTTTCCAAAATTTTCATCTGCTTTTTTTCAACAGTTTCAAAATTTGTCACAACTTGAGAAGTGTGACAAAAAACCGCTAGCGGTTTATTAATAATCCTTTGAAATATATTCACTTTAACCTGAGTTATATGGTCATAGTGAATAAAATCAACCTCTGTATAACCAGCAGCTTTAAGAACTCGGTTCATTTCTCGGTTAAATATTTCTCGGGCTCTTCCTTTGTTGGGATGGCCGATTACGATTACTTGTTTGAGTTTATGTTTGAATAACATAAAAAAGTCCTCCGTTTACTTGGAAAAAAAGAATAAGTTGCTGTTTAGATGGGGAGACATGTTGAGGATAACAAGCCTTAGTAGGCTAAGGAGCCTCATTTTTCTTGCGCATTCAAAGTGTATACCTTAAGTTGCCTTTAAATTTACTGAAACACACTTACTGTTTTTATGAGGAAAATATGACGCAGAAATGTGAAATAAGGGGAATTCCTGTTTTTATGTGTATGGCAGTTCCTCCTTTTAATTGGCGCGAGCTTATCGAATCATTTGCCACATTATACGATCGTTTAGCTTGGCTAGATACAGACAAACTCCCTACCAAAATTGACGTTTTGGATATGGAGCTTTATCTAGACTCTACAGCTATTCGACAGCTTAAAGTAAAATTTTACTTTTCTAATGGGCGGGTTGAGGATATTACTCTTGAAGCCCCTGTACCTAGTTTAAAATCGGTTATTTTTTTACCGCTATTTGAAACTATTTATGGCACGTACACTC
>JAPPOO010000013.1 GCA_028817875.1 Alphaproteobacteria bacterium
TTTGTCGGTCATGTTTTTGACTCCTTTTGTTATTTTTTAAACAAAACAGCCACTTAGTAAAAGTGGCTGGGGAGTTAAGAACCGCTGAAGTAACGGCGTGGCTTATTAGCGTACGCCTATTCGCCACCATCCCCAACCTTGAGAACGGTGACAGATTTTATGACTCGTCAAGTCAACTCCATGAGGTTCTTAAGCCCCACACCTGTAACTCACAGGTGCGGGGGCAGGATAACATATGGGGATGGGGTTGGGTACGGCTTTCTTAACCATTCACTTGGTTGGGGAAATGGGCTTGGGCGGCTTTGAACACTCTACAGCCATATAAAAAGGGCAGCCGTAGCTGCCCTTTCTTTTTTTCGTTATCAGGTTTATTAAGCTTAAGCTGCTTCAGCTACTTTGATTTTTGGTAGAAACTTTTGACGAAGCTCCTTTCCTGTTAATGTTTCTTTCTCCAACAGATCATTAGCTAGCTGTGCTAAAAGTTCCTTATTAACTTCAAACAGTTTTTCAACATTTTTTGCAGCTTCATCAACTAGCTTTTGAACTTGCTGATCTATACTGTTTAAGGTAGCAACTGAGACAGGGTGCATTCTGCCCAAATCACCATTTACATCTGTCCGCTGGCGGTACGCTAGGTTACAAGAAACTCCTCCGCCTGCGCAAAAGCCCCACTCTGTCACCATCCGATTTGCCAATGCAGTTACTTTTTGCAAATCATCAGCTGCGCCTGTTGTTATGTCATCTTCTCCGATTAGCACTTTTTCAGCTATTCGGCCAGCTAACATAACTTCAAGCATTGCTTGCAACTTCTTGAATGACACCATAAGCTCGTCCTCTTCCGGCAGCATAACAACCATACCCAGTGAACCACCACGCGGTATAATTGTTGCCTTGTAGATAGGGTCAACAACACCGTGATGACGCAATGCTACCAGTGCATGACCAGCTTCATGTTTAGACGCTGTGCCTTTCTCCCCTTCACTAACAACCTGAGGGCGACATAACCCCATGATTAACTTTTCCCGTGCTTGATCAAAATCAACCATTGTTACTTCGTTTCGGTCATTCGCGGAGGCTGCAAGAGCAGCTTCGTTTACCAAGTTAGCCAGTTGCGCCCCTGAAAAACCTGTTGTACCTCTGGCAATAATTGACAAATCTACACCCTTACTCAGTGGAATATTTCGGCTCGCTACCGTCACTTTCAGTACCTCTGCTCTTCCCCTTAAGTCGGGTAGAGGTACTTCAATCACACGATCAAACCGACCAGGACGCCGGAGAGCAGGGTCAAGATCTTCCACACGATTTGTTGCTGCTATCACAATAATCCCGTGATTTCCCTCAAAGCCGTCCATTTCAATCAACAGCTGGTTTAAGGTTTGATTATCACCATTAGAGCGCTTTCTGCCTAACGCATCAATCTCATCAATAAAGATGATCGCACGACGGCTCTTTTTTGCTCCTTCAAAGAGGTCCCTGATACGGCTTGCACCTACACCAACATATTTTTCGTCAAACTCAGAGCCTGATGCAAAAAAGAATGGTACACCTGCTTCACCAGCAACCGCCTTAGCTAACAGAGTTTTTCCTGTACCGGGAGGCCCTACTAATAAGGCTCCTTTCGGTATTTTTCCTAGGCCAGCTTTACCGCCTTTTTTAACAAATTCTACAATTTGTTCTAGTTCGCCGCGTACTTCATCAACACCTGCTACAGCGTCAAAGGTTATCCTTGATTTTGCAGGTTTCAACTTCCTCTTTCTTTCATGGGAAAATATAGCCAACATCACAATAAATAACACAAATCCTATAATGGCTAACGATAATAACGCACTTAAAACCTTACCAGCCGTTAATCCTTGAGAAATCCTAACAGGGATATCTTTCTCGACTAACTTTTCAATGTGCTTTTCAGCTATGGTGCTTGGTAAATAGAACGTATCCTCTTGACCGCTTTTTTTTATAAGAGTCATCCTAGACTCATACTCACTTACGAGATAGAGCTTCACCAGCTTTAAGTCAGGTGATTTTATAGCTTCTTGTAGCTGGTTGAGCGTTGGCTTTTCTTTAGGTTTTTCAGAACTGTCGTAAAGCAATTCACTTCCAAAGTACCCAACAACCCCTAAAACTAGAGCAATGGGTATAATAAACTTCCAATTTAGATATTTTCGCATTTTGGTAACCTCCATGCGGGTTAGACATGCACATATGCATGTATTGAAAAAGATACGATATGCGGCTGTCTATACCTTAACTTGTATGCAGCTATCAAGGTTTATTTGGGTTACCTGAGGAAGAGGTGATGTAGCGGTTTTTCTTTTTACTCACCTTCTTGGATGAAGGGAGGGAGCTCGCCCACGCGGTGGGACAGCCAACCGACCTTGAAGTCTTCAAATTTTTGGGGGAGTTCCATATAGTGCGCGCCTTGCAGGCAATTGAGCGCGCGCCAGACGATTTTTTTGCCTGTGGTGCCGCGTTTGTTTATCAATGCTTGGAGGGCGGCAATGGTGCGAGGGCCGACGTCTCCATCTACGGGGATGTCCTCGTAATCCCGCGCTTGGCGGTTGAATCTGTTGAGAGTATCTTGCAGCCAACAGCCTGCACGGCCAACCCCTGCGTTGACGCCTGAGTCAAATAATTCAAATGCAATAGACGGGGAGAGGAGGAGGACATCGTCCAAGTTAAGGGTATCCCAATACTTTTTGCTATAGATTTCTACCGCTATTTCTGCTGGAAGTCGGGACATTTCGCCCGTGTAGCCATGGGCGCGGGCTACTTGCTCAGTAATGCCGTACCGCGTGGCACCGCCTGGGTCATTCGCATGGTCGGAAAATCCGCCCTCTATACCAATAACATGTGCAATTATTTGTGTTTTCATGTGGTTGCTATTCCCCTACTAAAGCACCTAGTTTATGGCCGCCGAGGATGTGGAGGTGGAAATGCGGGACTTCCTGCCCACCGTCTGCGCCAATATTCGTGATTACACGGTAGCCACTTTCTGCAATGCCTTCTTGTTTTGCTATCTCCGATGCTTTGGTCATCATATAACCAAGAAGGTTCACGTCACCTTCTGTTGTGGCGTTGAGGTCTGTGAAATGCTCTTTTGGGATAATGAGAATATGTGTTGGTGCTTGGGGGGCGATATCTTTAAATGCTAGTACTTTGTCATCCTCATACACAACGGTAGAGGGGATTTCCTGCCGCAAAATTTTGCCGAATATTGTTGGGTTGTCTTCTTTTGTGTAGCGTGTAGTCATTGTATCTCTCCTTTTAAGAGATTTTCTATTGTCAGAGCGGGCGGGTCAATGGGTTTTTTGTGCGGCTACATAAAGTAGCCACACATTGATGTTAGCATTCTAATGGTCCTCCCACAGCACTTCCAAGATTTTCACCACCTGTTATGTGCAGGTGAAGGTACGGAATTGTTTGATTGGCATCAGTTCCTGTATTCATATGAACACGAAAACCTGTTTTGCCCACGCCTTGTTCATGGGCAATTTCTGATGCTTTTACCATCATATATCCTAGCAATTGCGTATGTTCTTCTGTCGCTTCCGCCAAAGAAGTAATTTTTTGCTTTGGGATTAAGATAATATGTACAGACGCACGGGGGTTAATGTTTTTGAATGCTATAATTTTATTATCTTCGTAAATAACTTTGTCAGGTTCTTCTTCACCTGTTGCGAATTTTTCAAAGATGGTTATTTTAGATTTATCGAGCATATTCAGTCTCCTGCTCTCTTGCAAATGTCTACCAGTGTTTTTTGTATACTTTTTATTTGTTGTTTGGTCAATGGGCGTCTTCCCAGTTGGTACCGAGACCTGCTTCTACTTTGAGAGGAACTTCTAGTTTTACGGCGTTTTCCATCAGGTTGGTGATAAGCGGCTGAACTTTTTTTACTTCCTCCTGCGGGACCTCGAACACCAGTTCGTCGTGTACTTGCATCAACATACGTGTTTTATACCCCCCTTGCTGAAGCGCTTGCTCAATTTTTGGCATGGCGAGTTTAATGATATCCGCATTGCTGCCCTGTAATGGGGCATTGATGGCAGCACGTTCCGCCCCTGCGCGTAAACCGCCATTATTGCTATGAATGGTTGGCAGGTGGATACGGCGACCGAACAGTGTTTCTACATAGCCATGGTCACGACAAAACTGTTTGTTGGCCTCCATATAGTCCTTTACGCCATCGTACCGCGTGAAGTATCGGCCAATGTATTCTTGCGCTTCCACCCGTGTTGTTCCGATTTGCTTGGCAAGGCTGGTGGCACCCATGCCGTAAACTAGACCAAAATTTACCGCTTTGGCGATGCGCCGTTGGTCCGACGTGACATCTGGCAGTTCCACGTTAAACACCCGACTGGCGGTAAACGCATGAACATCCACCCCCTGTAAAAAGGCTTCTTGCAGACCTTTGCTTTTGGAAAAGTGGGCAAGCAAGCGAAGTTCGATTTGGGAGTAATCCGCACTCATAAGTTGCCACCCTTGCGGGGCGATAAATGCGTGGCGGATTTTACGACCGTCTTCCGTGCGGATAGGAATATTCTGTAGGTTTGGGTCGGAGGAGGACATCCGCCCTGTGGCTGCGCCCACGGCGTTATAGCTGGTATGTACACGCCCCGTTTTTGGGTTTACCTGTTGAGAAAGGGCTTCTGTATAGGTACTGCGGAGCTTAGCGACGGAGCGGTAGGCCAGCACCTCGTTCGCAATATCGTGCCCTTGTTCGGCCAGAAGCTCCATCACTTCAACGTTGGTGGAACGTTTTTTCTTCTTTCCGAGATCGAGCTTCAGTTTATCGAACAGAATTTCACCCAGTTGTTTGGGGGAATTGACGTTGAACTGTTCACCTGCCAGTTCAAAAATGCGGTTTTCGTGCGTGGCCATGCGGGTGGCGAATTCTTGGCTTAGTTGGCCCAGTTGGTTTGTATCTACCAATACGCCGCGGCGCTCCATTTCCGTTAAAATGGGGAGGAGGGGTTTTTCGATATTCTCGTAAACATATTTTGGGCCAAAATTTTGCATGGGGATAGCATAGCATACCCGCCCTGGCTGTTGCCATTCCTTAAATTGTATGCATATATAACGTCAAGATCTATCTGTTTTAACTTCTTGATGGAGATACAACTATGAACTCTCGTGAAATTACGGAATCATTCACTGATTCTTTTTCTCACAATTTTGTGCTTTGGCTACTTGTTATCGTTTCTGTCAGCCATATTCCCCCTATTTCCAGTCATGACTTGTTACAATGGGCTGCTAACACCTTCCCGCTTTTGTTGGCTGCTGTTGTTTTTGCTTTTCCAACCACCGATATTTTCAGAAATTGGTGTATAAACATTATTCAGGCTTGGCTGGCCCTTATATTTTTGGGCCTTTTCATGGTAGATGCCTGGCATTTTGGCGCTTCTTTTTGGGTTGGACTTTTGGCCTTTTTTATCTCATTGCTTTGTATATGCTTTAGAGATTAGGTGAGGAGTAACGTGTTTTTTGAGGGAGGCTGATGCCTCCCTTACTTTCAGTTTGTGTATTTATTTTTGATTTTTATAGCCAACTACTCGGATTAGGCTCGCTTCTTCTTCAAAATCCAGCATTAAAACCTTTAGTAGTGTTTGCATTGCCAATAAGATTTCAGCATAGGTGCACTCTACTGTTCTGGATATTTTTCTATATATTTTTTCCGTAGAGTACGTTATTGGAGCAGCAAATATTATGGGGTTATCTTTGCTTGCTCCTTTTGGAAGCTTTTCTTCAACTATATTTCCCAAAAAAACCGTTATACTTGGTTTTACCATTGCAGCAGGGTTCAGTTTTTTTTCAGACATATTTCAATTGTTCCTTAAGAAAACGTTCATGTTCAACAATATTTGTATACCTAAAAATAACTGCTGTTTGCAAGCAAAATTAAAAGCGTGGTTTGAGGGTTTGGTAGAGGCGGAGGGTGATGTCCGCGTCTTCCGCAGCGTAAGCGGTGGATTCTTTAAGAGGGACGTAGTCAAAAGTGACTTGTTTTTGGCCACGGCCAGCAACATCTGAAAAACTCATCATTTTATGAGCAAAGTGCTGAACGGATAAGAAGTCCAAATTATGGGCGTGCTTACCTGCATCCAACGCAGCAGACATTAGCATGGTATCTTCAAAATTGGTGATATCCAGCCCTGCATTACGCAGGATGATGAGGTCGTACTTCAGGTTATGGGCAACTTTGGTTAGGGTTTCATCCAGTAGTAGCTCTTTTAATTTGGGGAGCACGTCTTCTTTTGGTAGCTGAGGGATTGGCTCGGCCAGTAAGTCGCCCTCGCTTGATTGATGGGCAAGGGGGATATAGCAGGCTTCGTTTGGGGCAACGGCAAGGGAAATACCGACAAGTTCCGCCTGCATAGCATCAATATTGGTTGTTTCCGTATCTAGTGCAAACGTTCCTACGGTACGGCAACGGTTTAGCCAATGCTCCAAGCGGCTGGGGGTTGTTACGGTTTCGTACAGGCTGTGGTCTACCGTGCTAATGGCGGTGGACTGGGCTTCTGCCGTATAACGCGGGCGCGGCATATATGCATCCTCACTATCTACCACGGGTGGTTCTTCCGCAGATTTACCGTTGGGGAGGCGGGCGGCGAGGGATTTGAAATCTAAGCTGACGAGAAACTCCTTCGCGCCTGTGAGGTCTGGGTGGAAATTTAGGTCAATATTTTCAGGCAGTTGAACGTCCCGTTTTAGCGTTACCAGTTCTTTTGATAGATAGGCTTTGTCCTTATTATCGGCTAGTTTTTCGCGCAGTTTATCACGTTTTACAGTGGCAAGATTTTCGTAAATACCGTCTAAACTGCCGTACTCATCAATTAGTTGGGCGGCTGTTTTAGGGCCAACACTGGGGACGCCGGGGATATTATCGGAACTGTCACCAATCAGTGCCTGAACTTCGATAACTTTTTCCGGCCCAACGCCAAACTTTTCCACCACGGCATCGGGGTCGAAAATCTTGTTTTTCATAGTGTCTAACATCGTCACGTTACCGCCGAGGAGTTGGAGAAGGTCTTTATCGGAACTGACAATCACCACCTGTTTGTCGCCCCCGTGTTGGGTAGCGAGGGTAGCAATAATGTCGTCCGCTTCCATGCCTTCCACCCGTATGGCCGCGATACCGAAGGCCTCGATAAGCGGTTCAAAATAGGGGAGCTGTTGGCGCATTTCTTCATCTATTTCGGTACGGTTCGCTTTGTACTCGGGGTACATATCGTGCCTGAATGTGGGGCTGATGCTATCCAACGCCACGCAACATTCGTCCGGCTTCATGTCTTTCACTACTTTGAGTAACATTTGGCTAAAGCCGTAAAGGGCGTTGGTGGGCAGGCCATCAGACTCTCTTGTCAGACCGCCACGTACGGCGTGGTAAGCGCGGAAAAAGAAGGAGAGGCCGTCAATAATAATCAATTTTTGCATGACCGATAGACTAAAGGATTTTTGCTTTTACTACAAAAGAAAGCAGCCCCCCTGTTTGGGAGACTGTCTTTCCTACTTTCGTTTTTTGGTAAGTTTTAAGCTTTTTTTATACTACTGTTATAGTCGTACGTTTCGTATTTTACCCCTTCAGCAGTATATAACTCTGTTATGGGATAGTCATTAGAACGAGTTCCTATCCTTACTTTTACTGTAAGTGCCCCATTTGTGATGTTTGCTTCCAAGACATGCTCAGATGATACTGATTTTTCGTACTCTCGGTCACGAACCATATAAGTTACTTTAGTAAACTTAAGTTTTGTTCCGTCTTCTAATGTAATAATAACTATATTGCCGTTATCTGACAGCTTGGCCGATCCAATTTTTGACATTAGGTTTTTCTCTAGTAAATTTGCGAAAAGATTATTTTGTATACTTTGACTATTGGCTTACGTCAAGCAAGGAGTTTACTAACCCAATTTTGGCAGATTTTTTGACGGGCTTCGTTTTGTTGGTGAAGTTGGGGGAGGAGAGGTTGAAGGTAGGTATCTTCTGTGTTCATGAGAGTTGGACAGTATTCTATGTGAGCACCGCTTAGAAGCGCTTTCCCCTTACCGACGGTACGTAGAACAACTGCTGCTGTGTCGTCTTTTTTATAGCGGGCGAGGATTTCAACATCTGTGTATTGCTCTGCATTTTGGAAGAACCCGCCGCCATCAAAGTACGTGGCAAAGGGCTGGCTTTGCCCTGTTATTTCCAAAGGTACAACGTGCCCGCCGCGGTTAGTGCCGTATTCAAAATTTGGGTATACGGGGCCAACGCCTGCCCCTTTAAAAAAGCTGAGTTCTTGCTTGGACGTTCTTTCCAACTCAGGGTCACCTTTGGCAAATTCCACGCTTGCACATCCGAAATACGCCCCTCCACAAAAGCCCATGTATCTTCCACCATCGGCAACGTAGTGCTTCAAATTCTGAAAGCCTTCTTCCCCTAAGGTTTTATGCATAACGGATGTAGGCCCACCCGGCACAACGTAAAGGTTTGTTTCTGCTTGCCAGTTTTGAGTACGCGTTTGGGCGGCACTTATTTCTTTTACGGCGCTTTTACCAAACAATGTGCGGCAGAATGCCAGTGCTTGCTCCGCAGCATGGGGGACGGCACCTTCATCTGTGTAAATAACAATGTTAATTGGCCTACGGGTATAATGCATGCCATAAAGCCCAAACACCTGCTATAATGAAGAGGGTGGAAACTCCTTGCCTAATTTTAGCCAAAAATCGCTCTAAATCTTTCTTTTTGTCGATATACTGTACATTTTTTAAAAATACTGTCCATATAGTAAAAGCACCAATTGCTATACCCACTGCCAGCAAGCCTTTTGCAAACCACCCCTCTAGCTGAAGCCCTCTACTATGCAGCCAGTTAAAACCTAAAATGAATGCTAGAATACTTCCTGGATTTGTAATACTTGCAACAAAACCTAATGTGAAGCTTCCCAAAGGAGTGCCTTTTTGAACCATAGCTTTGGAAGACTTGCTTCGCCAAACTATAATTCCAATTATACAAAAAAGCGTACCTAAAAAAAGAGAAAGCCATTGTTCTGGCACTGGTATTTTTAAGGCAGCAGGTATTGTTGCTAAGACTGCCAGTATTGTGTCTGCTATACTGGCACCAATTGCTAAACCAATAGCTTGGCGTTTGAGGCCTTCTATTTGTTTGAGTGCTGCGAGTGCTCCCATGGGGCCAATAGGCACACTTATTACTAATCCGACACCTATACTTGCTAAAACTGAGACCACCATCATACAGCTAAGTTAGTCAATTTTTGGTACAAAGGCAATTTTAAAACGTCCTATTGCGGCGGAGGTACACATACATGGCGCCTTTACCGCCGTCTTTGGGGGTTGCGGTATGAAATGCTAGCACTTTTGGGTGGTGGGCAAGCCAATTTGCTATTTGTGATTTGATCACTCCCATTTCACCATTAGCGCCCCAGCCTTTACCTTTTCCATGAATAATCAATACGCATCGGTGGCCGTGGTCGGCGGCTTCATGGAGGAAATCCATCACTGCCATCCATGCATCCCCTTCCAAAAAACCATGAAGGTCTAGTCTGGCAGAAAAGTCGAACTCGCCTCTGCTTAGTTTTTTACGTAGCTTGCTGTCTACACCTTCTCCGTGGCCAGCAATACAATCGGATGTGTTTTGGGAAATTTCTAGAACGGACGTTTTCATTTGTTCCCGCCCTGGGGTTGGTACTTGGCCAATTGTTGCAGATTCGGTTGTGTTTACGCCATCGGCTGGTTCATGAAAGCCGTTATATGTTCTTGTCGTATTGCTGTTGTGGGCTTTGGGGTGCTTGTCTTTCCCTTTGAGGGGTTTCACGTCTGCAATAGCTGCACCCCATAGGTCGTCGTCATTGTCATTAAACATGGTTAGGCTCTCCGTAGTTGTTTAATGTGAGGTACCTCCGGCCAGTAACGTTGTAATGTTGGTCTTATTTGGCGGGTGGCTCCCGTTGTCAGCACAATGGGCTGGGCTATTGTGTTATCACCTAAATATTCAGGGTGACGCTTTAGGTAGAATTCCAAACTATTTGCTACAGCTTTTGGCTGGCATAGTACGCGCGTTGTTTCAGGTAGATATTGTTCAAACAGGTGACGTACCCACGGGTAATGTGTGCAACCCAGTACCGCCCAATGGGGAGGTGTGCCCCCGCTTCGTGTCAGCATTTCTTGCACATAGTCATGTACCAGTTCTTCTAGCTCTCTCTCGGAGGCACCGTGTTCAATTACACCAGCTAGATGGGGGCAAGCTTGTTGAACAATATTTACATGCGGGCAACGTTTTGCAATTTCCTCCGCATATACGTTACTGGAAACAGTTTGTACTGTGCCGAATATGGCGACTGTATCTGTATTGGTTGCTTGTGGATATTGAGGTTCTTTTGTTGCCCATGGTGTTTGTGTTGCTACTTCTACCGTTGGCGCAATAATGCCAAGTATATTATGTGTTTCCCTATAGGGAGAATTAGGCAACCATTGGTGTTGTAATGTGCAGGCTGCGATAGCTGTTGCGGTGTTACAGGCGAGTATTACTAACCGACAATCTTGTTGAAAGAGCTGCTCTACACCATTACGGGTTAGACGCAGTATTTCCTGACTGGTGCGGTTGCCATAAGGTGCGTTGGCGTGGTCACCTAAGTATGTAAAGGATAGGTGTGGAAAACGTGTAGTGAGTTCTCTAAAAATTGTGAGTCCGCCGTTGCCAGAATCAAATACTCCTATCATCGCTTACCCTGCCAGTAATTTGGCTTGGGTTGTGGACGTACTTTCCAGCCCTGCGTTGCTTGTTTTTCCGTCTAACCCGTACTGTTGGCGGAATTCTTGGTAGGCTGCCAATACTTTATCACCCGGTTGGGCAAGTTCGGGCGCTTCCATAGCTTGGAGGAGCCAATCTGACGCGGCGGCTTCATCACCCATGCGCTGTTCTAACAACGCCAGTTTACGCAATACCGTTTTGTTAGCACTTTGGCGGAAGGCTTTCATGAACATATCCCGAGCGCGTTCGGGGTCGTTCAGTTCCATCGCAGCATCACCCGCGCAAAGGGCTGCTATGTGGCCTTCATCTGGGTGGGAAAGCTTAGGTTCCAACATTTGAGATACTTTTTTCCAAAGCTTGTCATTCGCCATGTTGGGGCTTTCACCTTTTATGGTTTGCCACCATTTTTGGTACACATCATACCGTGGGCAGGTATGCCAAAATTCGCTGAGAACGCGCTCTGCTGGAGCGGTTTTACCAAGACCTAGCAGGGTGGAAGCTCGGAACAGGGCTGCTGGTACAAAGTGCGGGCACGCCTTTTGGGCAGATTGCGCTTGCCGTAGTGCTGTTGTTGGGTTGTTTGCTTTTTCGGCAATGGCTACATGCAGGTAAACAGCTGCTTCTACTAGCATGGCTTTTGAGCCTAGGGCCTCTGCTTTCCTGAGCTTGGGAAGTAGGCTTAAGCTTTTTTCAAACTGACCTGTATGGAGGTGCGCTTCAAATAACTGTTTTTGTACAATTGGGCTGTTGGCACGTTTCTTCAATGCTGCTTCCGCATGGAATTTAACGCCTGCCCAATCATCCCGTGCTGCTGCTTCTCGTAGTAAACCCACGTGCCCCATAAAGGCTGTTTCGGGCTTCGCTAATAGTAGGTGCAATCTTTCAGCTGTTGGGTTGAGGTGCGCTGCCAACGTAATTGCTAATTCTTCATTTGGTAGTGCCTTGGTTAGCTGTAGCGCCAATCTTTCTTGATGTTTTCCATCACCTGCTGTTAGGGCATCCACACCTTGAGCAAGCAATGCTAGGGCTTTTCGGTCTTGTCTGTGGCTTGCGTAGCTTCTTAGACGGTTGGGAATATCCAAAACAAAGGCTACTAAGCGCCCTACATAGAAGGCCATAATCAGCGCGATATTAAAGGCGGCAACAATGAAAGCCATGGAAGTTGTTATTTCATACCCATACCATGTCATCACCACAGTGCCAGGTTCATCCATTGTGTTTTGGATGAGAACGATTACCCCTGCAATAAGGGCTATGTAAATAAGGCCACGAAAGAATGAGGTCATTCGCTAAAGGTCTCCTGTAGTAGTTGCGCCCATAGTTGGCGCTGTTTTTGGTAAGTCTGTATCAATGCCCGCACACGTGCATAGTCTGCACCGTTGTAAGGTTCTTCTTGCAGCAGCATTTCTACTTGGTGCCAATCACCTTGTTTTAACGCGTGCTTCAACGTTTTTTTCTGCGGTGTTTTGTTGTCTCTACTTGTATAACCTACACCGTTCTCGTCTAGTTTTTTAACAGTTACAAGGCTTGCCCATGTACGGTCCCACCACGAAGAGGCACTTTGGGGAATTTCTTTTGGTTTTGTGTCCATGGATTTTCCTTTTTTTCCATGGCGATATAGTTTCATGTACACTTTTTTAGGTGAAATGGGGCCGTAATGTTCTGTCGCTTTGGCTAGTTCCGCCAAGAGTGTTTGCTGTCTTTCCGTTGCCGCGTTTTTTTGTGCTTGCGCTAGTAGCTGATGTACTTCCGGCGCACTAGTGTTATAGGCTGTATATAGCATTGCCAACCGTAGCTGTTGTGACTGAGAAACTTGTGCCAATTTCAATGTTGTTTGCGCTAAAGCGGCTGCTTGAATGGGTTGGGTTGGCCGTTGCGTTCTTTCTTGTTTTGGTGTCGCCACTTGTTCCGTCACATCTACAATTTGTACAGCTTCAGGCTCCGCTATTTTTTGCGGCGCTGACAACTGGGGTGGGTCTAATACTTCTATTTCTGTTTCTTGGTTAGCATTCGTTTCAGCATCCGTTTTAATGATTGTGCTTGGGAGTACTTCGCCAACCTCAGGGTCTGTCCGCGCGACGACAACAGCGTTTGTTTCTTCCTGCTTTTGTGATGACACGCCGTAGGTAGCTTCCTGCTGTAGGCGCACCCAAGCAATGCCCCCTAGTACAGCAATAAGGGATACTGCGAAGACTGTTTTGCCTACAATTCTAAGTGGGCGTACCGCAGGTTTTGTTTCTGACTTGTTTATATTCTTCGTCATGTTTTTTGTATACTTTCTACTGCTTGCCGTAACGCTTTGCGTGTTGGATGTTTTGCAACAACTACCTTACCGAACTGTGTTGCCGCTTCCCCTATGCGCTTGCTTAATACAACCGCTGTTAATTCACTTGTGTCTATGTTCTCAAGGGTCGCAAGATAAATCAAGTTTTCTAAGGCTTGAACCGATAAAAGTATGACCGTATACAGTTTTTTTGTTTTGAGGCCTTCGGCTACCTCTGTTGGTAACTTTTTAATGGGGACGAGGCGATACCCTGTTGTTTCCAGCACTTTAATACCTTGTTGTATGCACAGATTATACCAATCTTTTCTGTATGTTACGCCATGTACGTGCAATATTGTCTGACATTGTAAGTGAGTATTTACTAATTTTTCGGCCATTTGTATACTGTCGCCGTCACCTATCAAAATTACCTCTTTTTGTATGGCTTTGGCAGCCTCAGCTGTTTGCTCTCCTACAGCAATAATCGGTAAATTTATATGTGTTATGGCTGGTACAGCGTTGGCGCTAGTAAGAACAATAGCCTCTACCATTTTAGGCACAATGATAGGTAATGTTTCTACGTGGGCTATGGCTAGCCCCACAGCCTTGGGGAAGTCTTTTTTTGCTTCTTCAAGCTGCGTATCCGTCCGAACAAGAAGACACCCGCTATAGTTGTTTTTTTCTATCTTTTCCAACTTTGAACCGTCTCTACAAATGCTTGTACATTTTCTATCGGTGTTTCCTTATGAATGCCGTGCCCTAGGTTTGCAATGTAGTTATTTCCTACCGCTGCCGTCTCAAGCATTTCGGTTGTTGCCACTCTCACGGTTTCAGGATTTGTTAGTAATAATGCAGGGTCTAAATTTCCTTGCAGCGTTGTTTTGGATTGTAATTTTTGGCAAGCCCATTTTAGATTGGTTGTGTGGCTTAGACCTAAACCATTTATGCTTGGTTCTTCAGCCAGTTGTTCCAAAACTGTTGGTGTTACATTACGGGCAAAGGCAATAACTGGCGTGTCAGGATGTTGCTTTTTAAGTTCCGTTGAGATGGTTTTTAAGGGGGTTATGACAGCCTTTTGGATGAGGCTTGGGGGGACGGCGCCCGCCCAACTATCAAACAGCATAATAACGTCTGCGCCTGCTTCTACTTGAGCAGATACATACTGAACGGATGCTTCCACGAGGGTGTCTATAACCATTTGGAATGGAGTTGGTTCTGCATAGGCTAAACGTCGTAGGTTGAGGGTATCTTTACTGGGGTGACCATCGAACAAGTAAGAGGCTACCGTCCATGGTGCACCACAAAAGCCGATAAGCGCTTTATCTTGAGGTAATTCTTTTCTGATTTGACGAACAGCTTGATATACAGGTTGGGTATTTTCTGACAAGACTGACAGGCTTTGATTGAAACGTTGAATGTCAGATATTGATGTCAGGTGCTCAACCTGAGGGCCTTCGCCTGGTGAAAATGTAATGGGAACCCCCATAGCTTGCGGGATAACGAGGATGTCAGAAAATAGAATTGCTGCATCTAGGTTAAAGCGGCTGACAGGCTGAAGTGTGGCTTCCGTTACAGCGTCAGGTGTGTAACAGAAGTCAAAAAAAGAGGGGAAGGATTGGCGTAGTTTACGGTATTCAGGTAGGTAACGGCCTGCCTGACGCATGAACCAAATAGGGGGACGTGAAGAAGGGTTGTGCATTAATGTGTTTTGTAAAAGTGTCGGCATAGGTTCTCCACATGTTCTTCTCATCAATAAATATATAAATAAAATTAGTATATAGATATTTAGGGCTGTGGAAAATGAGGATAAGTGATTATTTTTTAATTTTAACAAGTTGTTGGGGGTGGTTGTTCGTGTTGGCAATGTGTGGAAACAGGTTGTAGAAAAAAAGTAAAAAATAGTTGCGGGGGGTGATGCATAAAAACCATACACAGACATCCACAGGGTTGGGGGTAACAAGGTATACGTTGTTATTTTAGCGCGTGTGTCTTTAGTCAAAATCTGCTACAACCGCTGCATGAGTCAGCAAAAACATATTCGAAACTTTAGTATTATTGCCCATATTGACCACGGTAAATCTACCTTGGCGGACCGCCTTATTGAATTGACGGGTACAATTGAAAAACGGGATATGCAAGCGCAACTGCTTGATACCATGGATATTGAACGTGAACGTGGTATTACCGTTAAAGCAAACGCGATTCGGCTAGCTTATAAAGCAAAAGATGGTGAGACATATCAATTGAATTTGATTGATACTCCAGGGCATGTGGACTTTGCTTATGAGGTTTCCCGTAGCTTAGCGGCATGTGAAGGCGCTTTATTGGTTGTGGATGCAGCGCAAGGTGTGGAAGCGCAGACATTAGCCAATGTTTATACAGCGCTGGATAATAACTTAGAGATTGTTCCTATTCTCAATAAAATTGATTTACCTGCGGCAGAGCCTGAAAAGGTCAAGCAGCAAATTGAAGATATTATTGGGTTGGATACGAGCGAAGCAGTTGGTTGTTCCGCAAAAACAGGCTTGAACGTTGAGGATGTTTTAGAAGAAATTGTGACGAAAATTCCTGCGCCGGAAGGCGACCCTGAAGGTAAATTGCAGGCTATGTTGGTAGATGCTTGGTATGATAACTACCTTGGCGTGGTTGTTTTAGTACGGCTTATTGATGGCCAAATTAAAAAAGGCCAAAAGATCAAATTAATGTCTACAAACCGAACCTATACAGTTGAGCGGGTGGGAGCGTTGCACCCTATGGCGCAAGGGCGTATTCAACAGCTAGATGTTTTAAATGCAGGCGAAGTGGGTGTTTTAACGGCTGCCATTAAAGAGGTTGCCGATGCGAAGGTTGGGGACACGATTACAGACGCAGTTTACCCGTGTTCAGAAATGCTTCCTGGTTTTAAAGAAGTTCAACCTCTTGTTTTTTGTGGTTTGTACCCAACAGAGAATGATGATTATTCCAAACTTTCAGATGCGTTAAGCAAATTACAGGTGAACGATACGTCTTTCACGTTCCAAACGGAGAGTTCTCCTGCGTTAGGGCACGGTTACCGTTGTGGGTTTTTGGGTTTGTTACATATGGAGATTATCCAAGAACGGTTAGAACGGGAATTTGATTTAGACCTTGTAACAACTGCACCAAACGTTGTGTACCGTGTCATTACCACAAAAGGTCAAGAAATAGAGGTGGAAAACCCCGCACTATTGCCGGATGTTACCCAAATTAAAGCGATGCAAGAACCTATGATTAAGGCCACTGTTATGGTGCCGGAAGAATATGTAGGGGCGACGATTAATTTATGTATTGAAAAGCGCGGAACACAGATGGGTATGGAATACCACGGTAGCCGTGTGATGCTGACCTACCGCTTGCCTTTAAATGAAGTGGTGTTGGATTTTTATGATCGGTTGAAATCTATCACCCGCGGTTATGCTAGCTTTGACTATGAGCCTGATGGTTATGATGAAGGACGTTTGGCAAAAGTAGACATTATGATTAATGGAGAGCCTGTTGATGCGTTCTCTATGATTGTTCACCGTGAATTTGCTGAAAAACGCGCGCGGCAACTGCTCTTAAAGCTTAAAGAGTTAATACCGCGGCAACTTTTTGAAGTAGCGTTACAAGCAATGATTGGCGGTAAGATTATTGCGCGGGAGACTGTGAGTGCCTTGCGTAAGAATGTAACAGCCAAATGTTATGGTGGTGATATTACCCGTAAACGCAAACTTCTGGAAAAGCAGAAAAAAGGGAAAAAGCGGTTGAAATCTATCGGAAGTGTGGATGTACCGCAGGAAGCTTTTTTGGCAGCGTTGAAGTTAGGTGACTAGGGTTTTCTTCCTCAATTGTCTGACCATGTGTTGCTTTTTGTTGCTTTTTTGATGGGGAGATTTCTCTCGTTTATTTGCATTTATTAATTTTTAAGCATAGGCTTGTTGGCAAAATAATAAGAAAGTTTTGATCATGCGGGCACTGTTGCAACGTTATTCTTTAGCTAAGCGGTTGGTTTTGTTGGTTTCTATTCCTTCGGCTTTTTTAGCCTTAGGGGCATTGGAAGTTTTACATCAGGAATATTTAGCTTTAGTCCGTGCTAATGAAACGGCCCTTAAAATTGAACTGGCTGCAGAGGCGAGTGCTCTTGTTCATGAAATGCAAAAAGAGCGTGGTATGAGTGCAGGCTTTTTGGGGAGTAAGGGTGAAAGCTTTAGAGCTAAGTTGCCAGAACAACGTAAAAATGTTGATGAGAAGGCTAAATCTCTTGTTGCTTTTGTAGAAAGCCACGATTTGGACCGGGTTATTTTTGCTGACTTATTTAAAGCCTTAGATCACCTTAAAGAACGAGAAGTTTATCGTACGAGAATTTCTGCGCTGTCCATTTCTGTTGGTGATATGTTGAACTTTTATACGGGAACGGTTCGTGAGTTAATTAATACTGTACATAAGGTTTATGTTAGTAGTGATGACCCTGAAGTTAAAAACATGGCTTTGACTTATGCCAACTTAATTGAAGCAAAAGAACGCTCAGGTATTGAGCGGGCTGTTGTGAGTAATATGTTTGCTAAGGGAGCACGCCCTGATGCCTTGTATGAAAAGTTTGTTCGCTTAGAAGAGGGACAGAAAAACTACTTTATGAACTATCAGCAATCTGCCGATAAAAAGTACTTAGATGAAATGGCAGAGCTTAAGGCAGGAAGTGCTAATAGTACGGTATTAGCTTTACGCCAGTTGGTTCAGTCTAATCAAACGGATAAATTTAAAGGAGAATCTTCCAATTGGTGGGATGCTGCCAGCCAGCGTATTAACCAGCTTAAAACTTTGGAAGACCATATTGCTGAAAAAATGTTGGATGTTGTGCACCATCATCAATCACAGCTCAAGTTCTTTTTGTGGGGTTCTATTGCTTTAATTCTGTTGCTAGCGGTTGGAATGTTTATTGTTATCCGTGTTATTTTGAGTAGTGTGATGCAGCCTGTTAAGGCGTTTGTTACGGCTTCTGAAAAAGTGCTAACGGCAGTTGATGGTGCAACTTCTGAAATTAGTGCGATGACAGACCAAACAGTTGCGAGTAGTGCTAAAAACATTAGCTTAGGTGCTAACGTTGCAGAAAGTACTAAAAGTATTACGGCTAATGTAGAAGGTATTGCAGCTGCGGCTGAAGAGTTGGATGCAACGGTGAACCAAGCCCAACAGCATGTGCAAAAATCTTCTAAAATTTCTCAAGAAGCTGTTGATAAAGCACGTACAGCAGGAGAAACAGTTGAGAGTTTGAACGAAATGTCCTCCAGTATTGGGGATATTGTTAAACTGATTAATGATGTTGCTGACCAAACAAGTTTGCTTGCATTGAATGCAGCTATTGAGGCTGCGCGAGCGGGTGATGCTGGACGTGGTTTTGCTGTTGTGGCGGAAGAGGTTAAAAAGCTGGCGGAAAGCACACTTAAAGCGACAGATCAGATTACATCCCAAGTGGAGAGCATCCGCCATATCAGCCAAGATGTTGCGGGCATTATTGTTGAAGTTGGCGGTGTGATTCAGGATATGAGTGAAGTGAGTGTGACGATTAATGACTCTATGAACGAGCAGCTCACGGCGACTAATTCTATTAGTGAGAGTATGACTCAAGCAACAGCTAAGTTGAACGATACAGATAAAGATGTTCAGTCTGTTATGGAAGACTTAGAGACAACCAAAACAGCTGCGGACGCTGCCCAGAAGGAAATTGTAAACTTACAAGCGAGTTCCAACAGCATGGGTGAGGAAATTAAGGTTTTCTTGAAAAACGTTGGCGCCAACTAGGCTGTTGTTGATTAAAAACTTAAAAGGCTGCTTTGGCAGCCTTTTTTGTATGCAAAACAAGCTTTTATAGTGTAGGTTGGGTTAAATCAATATTTCTTACCGTTTAGGAGGGATTCATGTCTCTGAAAATAAACCCTTATTTTCCGTCTGTTTTTGGCGTACTTAATTCGAAAACATATACGGACTATTTTTTTCTTAGGGCGATACCACGAAAAGATAGCCTAAGAATTTTGGAACAATCACGTTCTTTTGAAAATTCTAGCTCTCTTGTTTTTGATAACCCAAACAAAAGGGCGATATCGGATCTTTTGCATGTTTATCTTTACTATTTAAGCGAATGGAATACGTTTTTTGACTTTGATATAGAAGAGAAACATAAAGATCCAGATACAGGCGAGAAAAAAGTACAGCTATTGCACCCTACCTCGTGGGTGGATGTATGTGCTGCAACTGGCAAGGATGAGGTTTTGTACGATTTAGAGGATACAAACCCTCGATACTTTGCGGATATATGGCATGTCGTGGCTCAAAGTATGCGTGAGTTTAACTCTGTTTGTCTTGACCAAGTTTTAGGCATGGTTACTCAGCAGTGTGTGCAAGCTGTTGAACAGCAAAAACTCCATAATGATGTGCAAGAAAGCTTAGCTCTTTTGTCGCCTAATGCTGAGTTCGGTTTTTTTCTGGACGCGTTGATTGGTTCAATACAGGTATTTGTTGATACTGAGCCAAACTTTCAATATGTGCCAGATACTAACCGTGAACAAATTGTAGATACATTTGCTCATTTGGCGATATGCCATTTGTTAGCTGAGTCTGCACGGGTGCTTAAAATTTTGGTAGCGCGTAAAAAACGAGAGATTATAAAAGGAAAGCCTTCCCTTGTTTGGGTTAATCCAAAGGAGCCTGACCCAGAGCCTGAAGCCTTTATTGTTTATATAGATGGGGATGATGCTTCTTAAGGTGATGTTTTGCAAAATATAAAAATTAAAAAGAGCCGTTTTTATACGGCTCTTTTTACATGTGTTGTTCTTCCGCTAGGAGTTCATGCTTTCAAAGAAATTTTTATTGGTTTTAGAACGGCGCATTTTATCGAGTAGGAACTCCATAGAGTCTACAACGCTCATAGGTTGGAGGATACGGCGCAGCACCCAGATTTTCTGGAGTGTTTCTTCATCAAACAGTAGTTCTTCATGACGTGTGCCAGATTTTGAAATATCAATAGCTGGGAAGACACGTTTTTCAACCAATTTGCGGTCTAGCCATAGTTCCGCGTTACCTGTTCCTTTAAATTCTTCAAAAATCACCTCATCCATACGAGAACCAGTATCAATCAGACCCGTTGCGATGATGCTGAGAGAGCCGCCCTCTTCAACTTTACGTGCGGCCCCAAAGAAACGTTTTGGACGTTGTAGTGCGTGAGCATCCACACCACCCGTTAAAACTTTACCAGAACTCGGCACAACGGTGTTATAGGCACGTGCCAAACGGGTGAGGGAGTCGAGTAGAATCACAACATCTCGGCCTTGCTCAACTAAACGCTTAGCCTTTTCAATCACCATTTCAGATACTTGAACGTGACGGGAGGCTGGCTCGTCAAAAGTAGATGCAACAACTTCTCCCTTTACGCTGCGCTGCATGTCCGTTACCTCTTCAGGTCGCTCGTCAATCAGTAGAACAATTAATGTTACTTCAGGGTGCTGTTCTTCAATGGAGTGGGCGATGGACTTGAGCATCACCGTTTTACCAGCTTTTGGTGGTGCTACCAACATGGCACGTTGGCCTTTACCAATAGGAGACACGATATCGATGATACGAGCCGTCATGTCTTTTGTTGGCTTATCACTTTCTAGCTTAAATTTTTCTGTGGGGTAAAGAGGGGTTAGTTTTTCAAAACTTGGGCGGTTTCTGAGGCCTTTTGGCTTATCACCATTAACGGTGGCGATTTTGACAAGGGCAAAATAGCGCTCGCCAGGGTTGGGGTGACGGATAGACCCTACAATGCTGTCTCCCGTACGCAAGCCCATGCGGCGAATCTGGCTAGGAGATACGTAAATGTCCTCTGTGCCTGGTGTGTAGTTGTTTTCCCGCGCGCGAAGGAAACCAAAGCCATCGGATAGTGTTTCTAGTACACCCTCTCCCTCAACTTCCGTGCCTTCCGGCAGTTTGCTAACAATTTGGAACATTAGCTCGTGTCTGCGTAGGTTGGTAGGGTCTTTCACCTTTGCCTCTTCAGCCATAGCGATCAGTTCTTCGGTAGATAATTGCTTGAGTTCGTTTAGTTTCATGGGGATATCCTTAATTGTGCGCTTTTACTAATGTTCAGTAAAACACCGTAGAGCTGATATACTTGGGTTATATTATGGCTTAGTCGTTTAAATTGTTTTCGTTTGGCTTAATGTCCGCGATACGGAACTCTCTATAAATAGGTGTAATTGTTGGCTAGGTCAAGCCCTTATTGTTTTTTCTTGTGTTTAATTAGGTTTAGAAATGCTTTCTAACTCCCAGTTCGGGTCTTCTGCTGTGAGGGCGCGGGCAAAAGTCCATACGGTTTTGATTTCTTTTATCGGTTTTTCTTTACCAACAAAGCTACCGCCCTCTTTCATCGTATTTTCGGATTGTTTGACAGTAAACTGAACATCTATCAAAGCACTTTTTCCATGTAGGCGTGCCTCCAGTATTTTTACTGTGTTGATAGATTCAATTTTTACAGCAGGAGACTGCTTTTTCTCGTCCATTTCGTTCAAATCTGCAATCAATTGGTCCAACAAGTTAGGGGATACAAGGTTGGCAAGCTTCTCGTCGTCTTTTTCATTCCAGCTTTTGTAAAAGAATTGGTAAGCTTTTTTAGCACCTGCCAAAAAGTCTTTCTCGCGGAAGGATGGATCTGCCTGTTTTAGGTCAGCTAGGCCTGCTATTTTGCCGTCGTCTTTTTCAGGCTGTGGTGTTTTGGGGAAGTCCACTACGCGTGCACCCGCTATTTTTTTAGCTTGCTTCAATTGTTTATCAATAGGCAATTTTTGGCCAAAAAAGCGTGTGAAAACAAAAAATCCAATAAGTATGATAATAATCAGGTCAATAACAGGCATGTAGTTAGCTTACTTATTTTTGTTGGTTTGTCCACAGATTATGGATATTAGGCAGCCGCTTCACAGGCGTCTAAAATTTCGCGCGCGCCTTGTGTCAGAAGGTCTTGGGCCACAACCTCACCCAAAGCGGCGGGGTTATCGGCAGTGCCGTTGTGTGTTGCACGGATGATGCGGTTTCCATCTAATGAAGCAACCATACCTGTTAATTGAAGCTCCGTATCGCCCTGATATGTACACCAGCCAGCAATAGGAGTATGACAACTACCGCCAAGGGCTGTGAGCATACTACGCTCTGCTGTTGTAACGGTAAAGGTTGGCTGGTGGTTAATGCGAGACAGAACCTCTAGTGCTTCTTGGTCATTGTCTCGGCATTCTAAACATACGGCACCTTGGCTGACGGCAGGCATCATAATGTCTGGTTCAAAAACATCCGTTACGCGGTGCTTCAAGTCAATTCGGCATAGGCCTGCGTATGCTAAAACAGCGGCGTCGACTTCTTTAGAATCTACTTTAGCCACCCGTGTATCGGCATTTCCACGTAGAGGGACAACATTCAGGTGCGGCATGGCTTGTTTAATTTGGGAGGCGCGGCGTACGGAACTGGTACCAATTTTTGCACCGTTAGGGAGTGCAGCAAGGCTTTCTCCTTCACGGCAAACAACGGCATCGCGGGGGTCTTCTCGTTCTAATGTACAAGGGATTATTAAACCTTCGGGCAAGTCTTCATCCGTTGGGACATCCTTAAACGAATGCATGGCTATGTCGGCTTCTCTTGCCAACATGGCGAGTTCTAAGGCTTTAACAAAGGCACCTTTACCGCCAATGGTTTTAAGGTCGCCTTTGAATCGCTCATAGCAACCGTCGCTGGTCATGGGGACGGCTTCAAACGTGTATTCAGGGGCTGCTTTTTGAAGAAGTTTGATTGCAAGGTTTGTTTGAAACATGGCCATTTTGCTTTGGCGGGTGGCAATGCGGAAGGTGCGAGACATAATTTTTAATGCTTTGTTTGTTTCAACTATCGTTTTCTTGGATACCTAAAAAACAATAATTCGGCAAGGGTTATATGTTTTCTGTTTGAAATATGTTAAAAAAAAATATGCTGTACGATGTTATGAAAGCCTTTCACATTATTGTTGTTGTTACGTGGTTTGCGGGGCTTTTTTACCTGCCGCGCTTGTTTATTTACCAGCTAGAAGCCCCTGAAAGTGCGCAGGCATTGTTCATGAAAATGCAACGTAAACTTATGAAAATCATCATGTGGCCAAGCCTTATTCTTGTTTGGCTTTTTGGTATGATGTTGTTGGCGCTTAACCCCAGTTGGTTTGTTATGGGATGGCTACATGCCAAGCTGCTGCTTGTTGTGATTTTAACGGGTTATCATATTTCTTTAGAAGTTTATCGGCGGCGTTTGGCAACGGGCAATAATACAAGGTCAGCCCGATTTTTCAGGCTATATAATGAGGTTCCGTCGGTGCTTCTTATTTTGGTTGTTTTGTTGGTGGTTCTTAAGCCGTTTTAAGTTAAGGTAGGTTTATGGTTTCTCATGTTAATACGGTAGCGCTAACGGGTATTACAGCGACGTTGGTGGACGTTCAGGTTCAGATGACAGGTGGTCAGGCAGGTATGCGGGTAATTGGCCTGCCCGATAATGCGGTGAAGGAAAGCCAAGAACGGGTGCGTGGGGCTTTTCATGCTTTAGGGCTGCGGCTTCCTGCTAAGCGGATTACCGTTAACCTTGCGCCGGCAGATACGCCGAAGGAAGGTTCTCATTACGACTTGCCGATTGCCGTCGGGCTATTGATGGCTATTGGCTTGCTACCGCAGGATGTTTCTGAGCAAGCCTTGTTTATGGGGGAATTGGGGCTGGATGGGCACCTAAATCCTGTCCCTGGTTGTTTACCCGCAGCGTTGCATGGGTTGGAGAAAGGGCTGGTTCATGTTTATACCCCTGCAGTGAATGCGGCAGAGGCCGCTTGGGCTGGGGATGTTTCCGTTTACGGGGTGGAAACGTTGAAAGAGTTGATGGAGCATTTAACGGGGGCAACGCCCCTTACGCCGACGGCGCCCAAGCAGGTAGCGCAAGTTTACGAACAAACCCATTTAGACCTTGCAGATATTAAAGGGCAGGAAGCCGCCAAGCGTGCTGCGGAAATTGCGGCTGCGGGTGGACATAATTTGTTGCTTAGCGGGCCACCGGGGAGTGGTAAAAGCATGTTGGCGCAGCGGTTATCTGGCCTGATGCCGAATTTGACACCGATGGAGGCTTTAGAAGTTTCCATGGTGCATTCCGTTGCGGGAGAATTACCGAATGGCGGGCTGGTGGTGCAGCGGCCATTTCGAGACCCGCATCATAGTTCATCGGCCGTGGCTTTGAGTGGCGGTGGGCTGAAAGCCAAGCCGGGGGAAATGAGTTTGTCTCACCGCGGTATTTTATTTTTGGATGAGTTGCCGGAATTTCCGCGTGGTGTGCTGGAAACATTGCGCCAGCCTTTAGAAACAGGGACGATTACGGTATCCCGTGCGAATAAGCATGTGACGTATCCTGCACGGTTTCAGTTGGTTGCGGCGATGAATCCGTGTCCGTGTGGGTATTTGGGGGATGCAAACCGTTGTAAGTGTTCGCCTGTTAGTGTGGAGCGGTACCAAAACCGCCTATCAGGCCCCTTGTTGGACCGTATTGATTTGCATGTGCAGGTACCGCCTGTGAATATTCAAGATTTGGATTTACCGCGCCCGAAGGAGGGAACGGCGGAAGTTGCGGCGCGGGTGGCGCAGGCGCGGCAACGCCAGCAGGAGCGTTATGCAGATGCGGAAGAGCGCATTACCTGCAATGCAGATTTGCAAGGAAAGTTGTTAGACCAGTTTTGTCAGTTGGATGCACAAGGGCGGGAAATGCTGCAAAATGCGGCGCAAAAACTCAATTTAAGCGCGCGGGCATACTACAGGGTGCTTAAAGTCGCCCGAACAGTGGCGGATTTAGCCGCCGCGGAAGCCATCACCCGTAACCACGTAGCCGAAGCGTTAGGGTTTCGGCAGTTGTAGTTTGTGAGTAGGTTTACCAAAGGTAGGTGATTTACACCTGCCTTTGGTACTAGAGTGTGAGTTACCGAGGGAATTTAGGGTTTAAGATAACACTTAGTTGTTTTGTGTTAAGTTTAAGGACGCCTATCAAAATTCCCATATTCACCCAGACTGGAAAATTTCTTAGATAGCTGGTTACACAACAAAATCCATTCAAGCCGTTTTCTAAAGGCGCTATAAAGCAGCTTAAAGGAGGGTTACTATATAATTGGTCTTTTGTAAATTGAGAGTTTTCCAAGGTTACAAAAATAAAGGGCTGGTTTTTATTATTAACCAACCTTATTAAATTATTTCTTAGAAATTCTACAAAACTTCGTATCATATCC
>JAPPOO010000043.1 GCA_028817875.1 Alphaproteobacteria bacterium
GGTTAATAATGCTAAAAAAGGTATAAAATCTAATGTTTGCTGTTACGGCTTCTTCTATCGCTTCCAAGGTAAGTTCTCGCAATGTTGTTGTTTTTGTGGAGGAGGATAAATTTTCCTTCTTACCTCTATCTAAAAAGTTAGATGGGGCGGTTAAGAAAAAAATAACTAACGTGCTGGAAATGCAGAATTTTAAAGCCAGTAAAGGCAAAAGTACCGCTTTATTTGGTTTAGATGGCGATGGTGTTGATAACGTTGTTGTTGTTGGTGTCGGTAAGGCTAAAGAATTGATACGGGAAGATTGGGTGCATTTTGGTATTTCTGTAGGTAAACGTTTAGATAAACTAACTTTTAAGGATATAGCTGCTTACGTAGGGGAAGATAATGATACTGCTTGTGCGTTTATAGAAGGCTTTTACTTGGGTGCGTATCGCTTTGAGCAGTTTAAATCTAAGCCTCTGCCTGCTTGCTCTCTCAAAAAGCTTGTTCTTTTAGCGGAAGCAGAAGTCGTGAAAGAGTTAAAGACAAGTATTCCAAAGACAGTTGCTTTGGCTGAAGCTCAGGCTCAGGTAAGGGATTTTGTGAACTTACCTTCTAATATCGCGAACCCAGAGTATTTAGCCTCAGAGGCTAAAAAATTAAAGAAACTAGGGCTTTCTGTTGAAGTTTTAGATGAGAAAAAGCTTGCAAAACTTGGTATGAATTTGATGATGGCTGTAGGAAAAGGAGCTGCTGAGAAAGACCAGCCCCGTTTAGTCATTATAAAATATACAGGAGCTGGAAAGAAGGAGCCGTACCGCGCACTTGTTGGTAAAGGGGTTATGTTTGATACAGGTGGATATAACGTAAAGCCTGGTAAATATATGCAAGGTATGAAAGCTGATATGGGGGGAGCGGCAGCAGTATTTGGGACTATGAGAGCGATTGTTGAGCGTAAGGTTCCCATTAATGTTATTGGTGTGCTTGGCTGTGCTATGAACATGATTTCTCGAGATGCTTTTATTGATGATGAGGTTTATACAGGTTACAATGGCAAAACAGTAGAAATTGGGCACACTGATGCTGAAGGGCGTATGGTGCTTGCTGATGCAATGGCCTATACAATTGATAAATATAAACCATCTGAAATTATTGATTTGGCGACTTTAACAGGAGCTATTTTAGTTGCCTTAGCTGGGAAGTACGGTGGGTTATTTAGTAATGCGGATGCTCTTTCTGAAAAATTGTTAGCATCTGGGAAGAAAACGGGGGAACAGCTATGGAGAATGCCTGTTGATGACGACTTTTTAGCTAAGTCAGATATTGCTGATATGAATAATGATGGTAAGCCTTATGGTGGCTCTTCAGTGGCAGCTCTGTTTTTAAAACAATTTGTAGGCGATACTCCTTGGGCTCACTTAGACATTGCAGGTATGGCTATGGCCGATAAAGCAAGTATGGCCAAACGCTTTCCTTCTTTAGAAGGTGGAACAGGTTTTGGCGTGCGGTTACTGGTTGATTATTTAGAGTCAGAAGCTTCTAAGTAAAAGGTGGTAGCGGTTCAGTTTTACCAAGTTGATGGTACAACACCTGGGGAGGTGGATGGTGTTCTCCCCAGTTTGTTGTCCAAAATAAGGGGGGCTGGCTATAATATCGTTATTGCTTGCCCATCTTTGGAGCGTCGAGACCGGCTAAATAACTGGTTATGGGTATATGAAGCTCCCTCTTTTTTACCGCATGGAACCAGTGAAGAGTCTCAAAATTTGCAGCAGCCTATCCTTTTAACAACGGATATAGGTACTGTAGGTGAGAGTTCAGTACTTATTACGCTTGGAGGGATGTTGGGAGAAAAACCTGAAAGTAATGATTTTATTTCTTATAGCAAAGTTTTGAATGTTTTTGATGCGTCTAATGGTCAAACTGCATCTGCTAGAAAAAGTTGGAAATACTTGAATTCTCAACAAGTTGAACTTAGCTATTTTGCTCAAACAGCACAGGGGTGGCGTAAACAAGCTTAAAATGCGGGAACAAGAGTTGATTTTATCCACAAAGTAAGATACAACCGCGCCAAGATGTAGTTTAAAAAGTTTTTAAAGAAGGTGGATTTACAATGACAACACAACGCACATTCTCCATTATTAAGCCAGATGCCGTACAAAAAGGCCATTTGGGCGAGATTGCAGCCCGTTTTGAAAAAAATGGTTTGAAGATTATTGGTATGAAGATGATTCAAATGACACAAAGCCAAGCAGAAGAATTTTATGCTGAGCATAAAGAGCGTCCTTTCTTTGGTGAGCTTGTTGACTTTATGATTTCTGGCCCCTGCGTGGTTCAGGTATTGGAAGGTGAAGATGCTATCGCACGTAACCGTGAACTAATGGGGGCAACAAACCCGAACAATGCAGAAGAGGGGACAATCCGTTACGATTTTGCTCGTCCTGTGGATGATTTGTCTGCAAATGCTGTACACGGATCAGATTCTGAAGAATCAGCACAGCGCGAAATTGGATTTTTCTTTTCAAGTGAAGAGTTAGTAACGCGTACATGTAGCTCCGCGCAAGCAGCGTAAAACTCATATATTACTTTAAGCACCTCTAAAGAGGTGCTTTTTGTTGAAATTAGCTCTTACTTTTTGCTAGAGTAGGACACGGTTTTTTAATAAAAAAATAAAGCTAGGCACACCAATGGCAGTACTTCTTAAGACTCTCAAATATACATTTATTACTTTAATTGTAGCCGTTTTATGCATAGCTGGCTGGGTTGTTTATCAATTACAACAGCCTTCTAAAGACCTATTAGAGTCAAATATCAAAAAATATACTGGTTATACAGCTGTTATTGATGGGCAACCTGAGTTTTCAGTTTGGCCTCAACTAAAGTTGAGTATTTCAAAAATGAGTATCCAAGCTCATTCTGGAGATAAACTGTTGTTTAAAGGGGAAGAATTATATCTTGAGTTATCTCCATGGATAGATATTTTACAAAGTGGTATTAGTGTAGAAAAAGTGGCATTAAATAATCCTGCTATTTATTTGCACCAGCCTAAGAATGGCTTACCAAACTGGCAGTCGCCATATCGTCGTGGGAGTTCAAGCAAGGGAGGAGCTGCATTTATCCCTGTAAAGGAGCTCAAAATTCAAAATCTAAACATGGTTTATTTAGACGATAAAGCAATGGAAAAACATGAGCTTACGGGAGCTGATATTCAAATTAGTGGGGAAAACCCTGCTGCATTGATACTTTCGGCGATGGGGGGGCATAATAAACAAAAATTTGATGTTTCCGGAGAAATGGATGTGCGGGATTTACAAAATATTCCGTTGTCTCTAAAAGCCAAAATGCCTTTGTTATCAATATCTTTATACGGAAAAATTGTTAATCAAGCTCAATGGGTTGGAAAAGTTGATATTGACAGCCAAGACTTGCCTCAGCTTATTCACACACATGCGCCGCAAACAGTGTTACCTGTTGATTTAATAGGCCCTTTTAAAGTGAGTAGTGATGTAAATGTGAGTGCTGAAAACGTTGTATTGGATAATTTACACGTGTCACTGATAGATAAAATTGATATGACAGGAAAAATAAATATAGCGCCAATACAGCACAAAATAGGTATAAATACGCAGTTTTCTAGGCTAAATTTGGATAATTTAGGGGTATGCGGAAGCAAAAAAGAGGTAAAAAAAGGTAAAAAAGAAGCAAAAAGTGACCCTTGGAGCGATACGCCGTTAGATATATCCATTTTTCAAAATTGGATGCTTGATTTTAAGGCAACGGTAAATCAATTTACCTGTGCTGGTGTTCCTGTTCAATCTTTGTATGCAAACATACAAGGCGATAAAAAACAGCTGCACATTAAAAATGTTGAATTGAACTTCCAAAAGAACGGTAAAATTAGTTTGGTGGGAAGTAGCAAAGTGCAGTCAGGGTTGGATGGTACTTTAACAACAACGTTATCTCAGCTACCTGTAGAGGCCTTTTTATCTGAAAAAATGGCGCAGCAGGTGCAATTGCCTTTAAATGGTAAGGTTGATGTAACCCTAAAAGGAAAAACTACGCGTGAGATTGCTAATAACTTATCAGGGGCTGTGGATATTAAGGCGGATTCAGGTCGCCTCCCAGGGGCGGCACTAAGTGCTTTTGCCTTGAGTTTAGAAAAAACGCTGGCAGGTGTGGCGAGTTCTGATAATGAAGTTGATGAGTTGGCAATTCAATACACCATTGAAGATGGCATTGCGAAGACGGAAAATGTAGCCCTAAAAACGGCGAGTGGCCAAATCAACCTAACGGCGACGGGTAAGATTGATTTGCCAAACTGGACGATTTACCACCGAGTAGAGCCTGTTGTATCCGCTTCAACAACTTTTAAAGTGCCTGTGAATATTAAAGGGAACCTTTCCAGCCCTAAAATTGTGCCGGAAGTTGCAAACCTTCAAAACCTCACAACAGGGGCGGGGGCTGTGCTAGGTGGCCCTGCTGGTGCTGCGGCTGGCGCCTTTTTAGGGAAAGTTTTGAGCGGTGCGGCGAGTGCGACAAAAAGTGCCTCTAAAACATCACCGGTTGATGCGGAGACTCAACCTAAAGAGAAGGTTGTTAACCCGTTGGAAGAGCTTGAAGGGTTATTTAAGAAGTTCTAGGTGTTTAACCTAAAGAACTTCCCAAAATGTTTGCACCACCATCCACATAGTGGATTTCCCCCGTAACCCCCTCAGAGAGAGAGGAGAGGAGGTATAGCCCTGCTTTACCAACATGCTCCTTTGTGGTGGCTTGTCTTGAAGGAGCTGTTTGCTCGTGGTGTTTCAGCATATCTCTAAAGCCGCCAATGCCCATGGCTGCAACAGTTTTTACAGGCCCTGCGGAAATGGCATTCACGCGGATGCCTTCCGGCCCCAAATCAGCTGCTAGGTAGCGTACAGAAGATTCCAACGCCGCTTTAGCTACGCCCATGAGGTTATAATTAGGTACAACCCGTGGCCCACCCAAGTAAGTAAGGGTGAGGGCGGTGGCATCTTTCGCTAAATATTCATGGGCAGCACTTAATACTGCAATAAAGGAATAAGCCGATGCATCGAGCGATACATGGAAATTATGGCGACTGGTGTGTAAAAAGCGGCCTGTTAGCTCATCCTTATCAGCAAAGGCGATGGAATGAACAATAAAATCAATCTGTCCCCATTCTTTACCAAGGGTATCCATCACATTGGCGATGCTTTTATCATCGGCCACATTGCAGGGCAGTACGTGTTGGCTGCCAATGCTATCCGCCAGTTTACGGACTTTGTCTTCCAGTTTGTCAATTTTATCAAAGTAGGTAAAAGCAATTTCAGCGCCTGCATTATGTAATTGTTGGGCAATGCCCCACGCAAGGGAACGCTCGTTCGCCACACCTAAAATAATTCCGCGCTTTCCGCGCATCAAATCTGTCTTTATCGTCTCATTTTCCATGAAGGGGAGTGTACGGGGGATAAGCCCTCACTGCAAGGGGCTAATAAAAGGATCTGTGAAAGCTTGAAAAATCTCAAAAGTAAACCATATCAGTTACCTAAAACTTAGGGGGTTGATCGCCCCTGAGAGGTATCTATTAACTATTTCGCGCCTTAACAGGGAAGGCGAAATTCTTTCGAAAGGATTTTACAGTGTCTCAATCTATAGAGAAAAAACAATCCATTTGGACGCAACACAGTTCTGCAATCAACACCGCAGCAATGGGGTGGTTATGTATGGTAGCGCTGGTTTGGTTATTCACCACAGATGTGGAAGTTTATCTAGGCTTAGCGAGCGAGGAAACGAGCTCGGGGTGGAGGTGGGGATATAAACTCATCTCGGTATTGTCCTTAGCTGCATTAGGGATCATTATCTTTAACACTATTGCAATTAAGATCATTATGGAGGTTGTAGAGTATACTACCAACCTATGGAAAGACGAAGGCAGGCGTCTGATGCTCTTCATGACAGCATCGTCTTTGGCGATTGCTGGTATGGAAATTATAGCTGCCGCTCGCGGTGGTTATGAATTTGGGATTAATGGGTATTGGAGACCCTTGGTTCTGGTAAGCTACATGTTTATAGTAGCGGGCATTTCCCTCCATTATGCAGGTGAATCTGTCACGAAAACACTGATGGAAGATCCCAATGCTTCTTGGGGAAGACTTATCGGTAGAATTTTTCCCTTTCTTTTGTCGTACTTCGGCTTAATGGGAGTGTTTTCGATTCCGTTCACGTATATCTTTGTTGATAAGATTTTTCTAAAAAACGTGACACAGGATGTAATACTCTGGTCAAATGCTAGCTTTTTCGGATTCTTTACATTTGACCTAACTTTAAAAATGCTATTTGCGAAATTTATTTCAATAGCAATTGGGTTTCTAGCATTCTTTATACTGATTTTAGGCTCCAAAACTATTGTCGCCAAAAAGATGTTAGAAGAAAAGCAAAGCGAAAGCGATGTTCAGGAACCCTCAGCTCCAGTAAAGACTGAGAATAAAACGGATAAGCCTAAATCGAAAGATGAGGGGAAGAGGAGAGTTGAACTATTGAGAAATGGTTTCCCTCGGCTACCTAAGCAATTGTTCGACAGATTTACTGCCGAACAGAAGCAAGCTTACCTTGAGAGAGGTGAGTTTCCTAACGTAAATGATTTGAAGAAATTCATTCCTCCTTATATTAAGAAGGATGCTTCATTCTCTAAAATTAGGTTTGTTGATAACGATAATGTTGTCGAGATGCCTAAACAGGTAGCTGCCGAATAAAGTCGTTAAGATTTTCCCTCCTGTACGTGTTAAAGCGTACAGGGGGTTTTTTGTTGTTTTCTGTACACATTTTAGGCAATTGCTAACTTTTTTGAAAAAAATGCGTTTTTTTGTTTTTTATGTGTTGACACCCCCTCGGGAATTGCGTAAGTTCCGCTTCGTCGCAAGGGAGAGAAAACGAACCCAAGCAGACACGGAGAGAAACCTCCAAAGTTCTTTGACAATTGAATCAGTAGTGACAAGTGGTTTGTGAGGTTCAGATTGCGCCAAAGTATGACTCTCTTAATGAGTAAAATACCAATCGGCTGATTTGAACTATTACGAATCATACAAGATAGGTTTTTGTTAATTACTTTTAGTAACTTAATAAAACCGTAGTCGTAATTGTATTAATTGAATAAATTAATATGCTAATGTGAAATTTAGAGCAGATCAGATCCGATTGTTTTTGTTACGTAATTTACGTAACCCATCAACATGAGAGTTTGATCCTGGCTCAGAGCGAACGTTGGCGGCAGGCTTAACACATGCAAGTCGAACGAGAAACTACCTTCGGGTAGTGGAAAGTGGCGAACGGGTGAGTATAACTTGGGAATCTACCTTGATCTGGGGGATAACTGTTGGAAACAGCAGCTAATACCGCATAATCCATATTGGGAAAGCTCCGGCGGATTAAGATGAGCCCAAGCCTGATTAGCTAGTTGGTGGGGTAAAAGCCTACCAAGGCAACGATCAGTAGCTGGTTTGAGAGGATGATCAGCCACACTGGAACTGAGACACGGTCCAGACTCCTACGGGA
>JAPPOO010000055.1 GCA_028817875.1 Alphaproteobacteria bacterium
ATAGGATCTTGCGTGAAATATTTTTGTAGTAAATTTTGTGGGATATTTCTTACAGCGTATTGTTTGTAAACACCGGCACGCGCTTTTTGTAAAGCATCGTGACAGATGTCTGTTCCAACGATGTCAAACTCAAACTCATCATCTAGGTTTAGGTTTTTAATCATTAACGCGGTTGTATATGCTTCATCTCCTGTGGAAGCAGCGCAACTCCAAATGCGAATTTTATTTTGACGATGGGATTTTTTCATATAAACCAACGGCATAAGGATTTCTTTTTCGAAAGCATCTAGCTGTGGTTGGTGACGGAAAAAGAAGGTTTCATTGATGGTGATTTCATCAAGTAGATAACCGTACTCGGTTCTTCCTGAAGCCCCCATAATATAACTATAGTAAGCTTCGAAAGTATCTATTCCTAAAGCATTGCAACGGTTTAATAACTTGGAAGATAGGAAATAAGCTTTATTAAATTGAAAGCGAATGCCTGAAATTTCATAAATCAATTCGGAGAATTTATTGAACATGACCTCCCCAAGTTGAGGGCGGGCGGGAGCATCAATAGGTTTGGCACCAGAGGTAATAGTGGAGGCTAGGTTCATGTTTCTACGTAATTTTTTACCAATTTTTATTGTTCGGGGCAGTCTAACGCATATAAAAGAAATGGTAAAACTTAAACATATTCGAATTTAAGTTGTTAAATTCATATGTCCTGCGTAGTGTTGAATTTCGGTCAATGGATCTGTTGGGAATTGGGTTGTTGTATGGATTTGGATGCCCCCTGTTAAGCCGTATGCTGTTAGTTTTTCTTCAACAATTTCAGATAGTTCCTTTTGAAATTCTGGAGAAGGTTGGGTTGATAGATATAATTTTAAGTGTAAGCTTTCTTTATTCATAAGTCCGTCTAACTGCATGGCTCCAAACTGAGAAAGGCGCAATTGTAAGATGAAGCGGAGGCTGGATTGCTCCTCTTGTTCATCGGTATTTTGACGGCGCCAGAAAAAGCCGCCTTGCTGTGGGTCTTCCCCTTCATTTTCTACGTAGGGAAACAAGAGAGAACGCCAACCATCTTGTGTTTCCGGTTTTTGTTGTAACTGATTGAGAGATTGGATTTCAGGTGTCAAATCAATGCCTAGTGCACGTAATAAATTAGCTGTGTCGTCTCCCAGTAATTTTTCTACTGATTGGGTTTGTAAAGCATTTGCAAACTGTAGCAAAGTTGGTGCTAGAGCATCTACTTTAGGTAATGAGTTTGCTAGTTTAGCAGCTGCTTCAGGGTGACTATTTTTGAGAGCTGTTAGAGATTGTTTTAAAAGCGTCCATTCTTTACTGAAGCGGTAAGCTGTATCGGCTCTGGTAGAGCCTGTTGGTAGACTAAGGTCTTGAATTTGTGCCTCTCCATCTGCTTGTATTGTGATAGTCACTTGAGTTCCGGTGGGAAGCGGTTTATCGGCATGGACTTGAACTGTGTGGCCACTGTTTAATGTTAAAATCATTTGGTTATGAGGTGCTTGGGCAGTGATGATACCGCGAAAAGTTTGCCCTGGTGTTAGTAAAGGTGTGTGTGATTGCTGAGTGTTTTGTTGTTGGTTTGTTTGCGACTGAGGTTGATGGTGGTGGGAAACATCCCCTGTGATTTTAAGGACTTGAGGGAGGCCGTTGGAGGTGATGCGTATCGTCATGGCTGTTCCTTCCGGTAGTGGTTGTGGAGATTTTACAATAGCTTGCTGTCCGTTGGGAAGAGGTAGTTTACCCTCTTGAATGTTAAGTGTTATTTCTTGGTTTTTTGGTAGGTTTTGGGCAGCCTGCGGAGGGATGGAAATTTGTACGTTTTCAGGTGAAAAAGAGGTGATTTGAGGTGCATTTAGTGAAACGGTAGGTGTATTTTGTGATGTATTTGTAGGTTGTGGGAGAGTTAAGCTAGTTATTTGAGGAGAACCAGATGGTGGCTGGGTAATTGTAAGGGTTGTTTTAACGGGTAAAGGGCTTGGTGGTGTTGCCTCGACAGTTATCTTTATTGGTTGTTGTGGTAATGGGTTTGCTGTGGTTGGTTGAGAACTAGCTGGTATTGCTGTGGAGGGAGTTGTTGGGGGTGGTAAAGTAATTTGAAATATTTGTTGGCCTTGCTGGGTAGGAGGTGTGAGTACGGTTGCGGTAAATATTGTTGCTGTTGGTAGGCTGGGTATTTGTGGTGGTAATTTAAATGTAATGGGTAGCAGTTGTTGCTGTGGGAACGTGAGTGTGCGTACCTGTGCAGGAATACGGCTGTTAGGGGCTAATGGTTGTTGCTGTGGTTGAGGCGGTTTTTCCGCGAGTGGAGGAAGTAACTGGCGGATCATGACCTCAGTAGGGGATTTAGCTAATAAGGTAATACGCGTACCAATAGGTAACGAAGGCTCTAGTTTGGCTTTGATTTCTTTGCCGTTTATCAGTTTAAGAAGTACGCTGTTTTCTGGTAATTGACTCAGTACAACAAGCTTTTGAACGGTGTTGAGGAGTTGGGGTGGAAAGTTCTTTGGTAACTGTAACGAGATGTTTTGCCCCTTTTGTAGTTGAGGCAAGAGTTTGAGTAAACCCGGATCCAATATTTCCATAGAGGTAAGACAAGCAATTTTTAGGCCGAATAGCAAATAGAAAGTGAAACTCTCTTTACAGAATTGCAAGTGATGTATACTTTTTATGTCCAAATATTGGTACGTATGTGCCTAGACTTATCGATTCTTTTTAGTTTGTGGAGCTTTGAATATGAATGAACTTCAATATGATTTGAACCTAGAGCATACTAATTTGAACAAAATAATTACTTTCTTTGTTCAAGGGCTTTTTGATTCGGCAAGGGTTTGTATGCTTGTTGAGTTTAACGATTCTGATGAAAGTAAGGCGAGTATTACTCACAAACTTGTCTTTAATAATAAGGGCTGTATTATTCGTATTTACACTATTACACCGAATAAAAGTATATTGTTGAATGATAGATTTGCGAGCGATGTTAAAAATAGAGATTTTGCTACCTACTTCGATAAACTCTTAACACGTTATCAGGCTGCGGCAAATATTGCAATTTGTAGAGGGAATGGTCAATGCCTTTACCGTATTGACCGAGAGCAAGCGATGTTGCTTCAGTGGTGTGAGAGTGAGTAAACTGCGAAGCTGAGAGGATACTTCGATACGAGCCGACCTGTTTTTACAGGTCGGTTTATGCTTTTGGGGCGCTATTTACCTTCGCATAGGTAGACTGTGGCAGTACGGAGAGTAAGGCCGTTACGGGTGGCTTTAAGGTCTTGTAGGTGTTGGCAGTTATTGAATTTTTCAGCAATGTGAGGGAGAAGAGTGCCGCCTTCGTTTACGTAAAGGATTTTTTGGCCAGTTAGATTTGGCCACTGTTGGAAATCGTAGTGGTTTTCTCGCCGCCAACCTGGATTTGTATAAAGTACATGGGGTTGTTGTGGTGTGTGGAATGCTAGCCCTGCTGTGGTTTGGTAGCGTGTGGTGACAATGTGAGCATTAGGGTATTTTTCAAGGATGTTGCCGAGTTGTTCTCCTAACCCACGCCAACCTAGCATGGGTTTTGTAGGGTCGGTTTTAATTTTAAGTGAGATACCTGCGTTACGGAGGATAAAGGTATCATGCAAGAGTCCGATGATTGTTATGTTGAAAATAAGCCCTGCTATGAGTAACAGGTGGCTCCAACGTGGTAGTTTTGGAATTGATATTGCTAATAAAATGAGTGCAACGGCTGAGCCTAAAATTGGCCAATTTGGCTGAATTTTGCCGTTAAGGCTTGTGATGGTAAAAAAAGCGAGTGGGACTGCTGAAAATACCCATAGTAAACGCTTGTGTTGTTGTTTAGGCAGCCAAAAAAGTACTGGCAGAAGTGTTAGTAGAGTTATGGGGCCTATGGCACCTGCTTGGCCTGCTAGAAAATCTAAGAGGCTTTGCCAGCCACCCCAACGAGTATCGCTATCGGTTTGGTCTAACACGTGGCGGAACATAGCCCAGTGATGGGTGGCATTCCAATAAAATACAGGTGCTTGGCAGGCTAGTGCAATAAGGCCAGAAACGTAGATTTGTGGCTTTAATAGCCAACGCGGTGCTTGCCATAAAAGAAAGAGCCCAAGTAGTGGAAAAAAGAGTGCGGCGGTTGGTTTGGCTAGCCCTGCTAACCCGATAAACAGACCTATGAGGCACCATGGTTGCCAACGTGGAGAGGCGGCGAAATCTATTTTTGTGAGCATCCAAATAGTTGCTAGCCATAGAGTTAAGCTTGGAACATCTGGTGACATAATAAGCCCGCCTGCAGTGATGATAGGCGCAGCACTTGTTAACCAGAATGCCCACCATCCTGTTTCTGTTTTTAGGTGGAAGGGGCTGACTTGTCGGGCGATACCCATGGCTAGGAGTGGAACGGCGATTTGTCCTAAAAGAGCAAAAAAGCGTACACCTATAAATGTATTGCCAAAGATAGCTGTAGAAAGTGCTAGTAGCCATGTAGTTAATGGTGGCTTGGTTGTGTAAGACCAATCTAAGTTACGAGACCAATCCCAATACTGAGCTTCATCTGGGGCGAGGTCTAATGGACCGAAAGCGATGAATAGTAAGCGCAGTAAGAAAAAAATAGCTGAGATAATGAATGCCGTGTGCCATGGGTTCTTTATCCAGAAATGTTTTTCTGTTATATATCGACTAACGGAGATAATTGTGAACATGTCGCGCATCTTACCTATAATTCAGAGCCTTGCCAAGCAATCCCCCATACAGTGGGTTGGTGTTACTTTATTGCTTTCTTTGTTAGTAACGGTTGTTTTGATTCCTACAGGATTGGAGCATTCGCTTGCCAAATGGGTTCACCAACCGGATTCTGGTTGGGCATGGTGGGTGCGTCAGTATGGTTTTTATCCTGCTGCTGTAGTGACGTTGCTCTCTTTGTTTTTTTTACTTTTACCGTGGTGGCGTAAGCGGTTTCCTGTTGTGCGTCAATTGGCAGTTGTTTGGTTGATTACAGCTTTGTTTGGTGCAGGGTTATTTAATCAGGTTATTTTGAATGAGTTGGTTGATCGCGCGCGTCCGCGGGATTCAATTTTAGTTGTGGAGACAGCTGCTGCTGCATTGCAAGGGAACTCTTTTCCTTCTGGTCATGCAGCTATTGGCTTTGTATTTGTGGCGCCATTTTTTATATGGTGGCAGCAACGACGTAGAAAATTAGCTTTAGTGACCTTAGTTTTTGGTTTGTTGGCTGGTTTTGGCATTGGTTATAGCCGTATGGTTTTGGGTGCTCACTTTTTTACAGATGTTATGTGGGCGGGGACGCTGTGTATTATAACTGCTGTTGGCGGTGCTTATTTATACCGAAAAGAATATGATGTGCCTACTTATGTGACGGGTGGACTTATTATTACAACGGCTTTATGTATGGTGCTGTTTAATTCCTTTAAAATGACATTAACGTGGCGGGCGGATAAGCCTTTAGAAGAGATTGTGTTGGATTTGCCGTGCGAATCTTTTGCTGTTTTGACGCGTTCAGTGGAAGTTCCACAGTTATCATTGGAGCTTTCTGGCTTTGGTGCGCCGTTGTCTAACCTTGTGTTGGTTGAGGAGGATGGTGTTATCTCACTACGGCGATGGAAAGGAATTTACCATAGTTTGGAGTGCCAACACTTAAAGATTTTAGCGCCGGTAGGAATAAAAGTGCGTGAAACCTCTTGACGTTAGAGTGAATATTGGGTAATAACGCCCAACGAGTTTAAAGATTTATTTGAGTTAAGGAACTGAACCAATGGCTAAAGTATGTGATATTACAGGAAAGCGCGCGATTACAGGGAACAATGTATCCCACTCTATGCGTCACACAAAACGCCGTTTTTTGCCAAACTTGCACGATAAAACGCTTTTTAGTGAAGTTTTGGGTCAAAATATCCGTTTAAAGCTAACAAGCAATGCTTTGCGGACGATTGACAAATACAATGGTTTAGATAACTTTATGCTTACTATTAAGCCGCGTAAGACAGAAACTTTTTCTGGCGCTGCGTTGAAAGTTCGTAAAACAATTATGAAACGTGCTGCCGCAAAAGCTGCTGCAGTTGCTTAAATAGCTTACTCAAGTTTTTTACAAAAACGCCGCCGTTAAGGCGGCTTTTTGTTGCGATAGATGATAAGTTTTGTGTTGCTTACATCACACGTCGAAATGAAACAGTGGTAAGTTTTCTCGGCAGATTGGTTATTCCTCTTTAAACTGTTTGGGATGAAAGAAATTTGCACATTTTTTGAGGTTGAGAACTCTCACGAGCTTACGTGGGCGCACCAGGTGAATAGTACTGATTTATTAGATGCTTGTTGTGCAAATTCTTCTATTATGATGCTAGAAGGCGATGTTGTTTTTACGGATGCTTGTACAGTACCAATGATGGCGAGCCCGTTTAAATTAGAAGGTGTAGTTCAACCTAGTTCTCTTTCTTTTCAACAGTGGTTGGCAACAACAAGTAGTAACCATAAAGGAGTGAAAATTGATATTCAGTCTCCTGCTGCGTTGGAGCCTACATTAGCTGTTTTAGCCGAGCTACAGCCAGAAACGCCAGTTATTTTGCATGCTGATGTGTTTAACCTTCTGAATGATGATGTTGCTCAGTTTGAGCCAGAGATGTTTGTGCAGCTTTCACAACGTTTTTTTCCTTCGGCAACTTTGAGTATGGGGTGGTCCCTTACCCGAGAGCAGGACGAAGATGGAAAGATGGAAAGTGTTATTATTGAGCAAATGACAGACCTTATTTTGGAAAAATTGGGTGGTGTTGCTTACACGATAGAATTGCGTGCTGGTTATACACCTAATTGGGAAAAAGGTGCAGCATTTATTTTTGAGCCGATTGATGGTGTTGAACGTCCTGATTTTGGTGAAAACGTAATTGATGGTATTGCTTACTTCCGTAGTCATTTATTTGCTGTGAATGAATAGAAAAAAGGAGGCGGAAGCCTCTTTTTTATCTAATGTATTTTATTAACTCTGAGTTATTGTCTATTTTTGTATACTGTGATATGGGTGGGTGAACTGTTTGTATTGCGTTTTCTCTATATAACTTAATTTTTACCCTTAAGGGTGGAGGAAAGAATGTTAACTGTTAATTTAGATGGCGATTGGCGATGTTTTGTTTCGCCTAAAGTCTTCTTTTTACTGTCTTTCTAAGCAGATACAGTGCCAGTTTATTGTGTATTTGGTTACTTGGGAAGAGAGTAGTCTTTTTGATATTCTGTCAAATAAAGAGTTGCCTGGTAAAGTGAGTGCTATAGTTGAAAGCTTAAATGAATATGCTGAAGGCGAAGTGGACTTTGTAGGTGATCAGAGTCAATGGAATTCTATTCAAACTGTATTTAAAGAAGTGTTTTCTGACCAAGGTTTTCGAGGTTTTTGTGTTGATAACGGGGAAGTTCTCCAAGATATATTCAATGATATTTTGCGAGAAGCTTTGCTTATGTCAGCCAGATAAGTTTATAAAGTAAAAAGGAGGCCTTTGTGTATAAGGC
>JAPPOO010000040.1 GCA_028817875.1 Alphaproteobacteria bacterium
ATGCCAGTATATATCGGCATATCCCGCAATTAATCAATCTATGTGTCCAGTCACAAAAAACAATTCACAGAGTTATCCACAGGTTTTTTGTTGATTTTGTGGGGCTGTGAGTGTTTTTGTGTTGCTTTATCCCATATGATCCCATAAATTACCAATGTAGCCCAAATACAACCATGGGTGATAAAAACGATGGGGTGGCGACCTAGTAATAAAAAGCACTGAATTTTAGGGGTGTAACTGCCGAAAAGTTAGAAGGGCTACACAGGCTTTTCGGTAAAAACTTGGAACTGTAGAAACTTTTAGGGAGCAGTTGGTTTCTACAAGTGGAGTAAAAGAAGGGGGTGCCACCCCATAATGAAAAGAGAGTGAGACGGTGTTTCTTTCGTCATACGTCAACGGAGTAGATAAAAAAGGGCGCGTAAGCGTTCCTGCTGCTTTTCGTTCTGAGTTGGCGACGCATAGCCGTGCTCAAGTGGTTGTATATGCAGCTCCGGATGATAAATACTTATATGCTTGGGGGTACGATGACTTTCTACAATTCGCTGAAAAGATTAAAAAAATGCCTGCAATGTCTCCGCAAAGACAACGCTTGGCGAGGACTTTGCTTGCAGCTGCTCGGCCACTAGGGTTTGACGATAATGGCCGTATTATGCTGCCAGAAAATTTCATTAAACATGCTGACATTTCAGGTAAGGCAATATTTGCAGGGCAGGGGGATTACTTCACAATCTGGCAGCCTGAAAACTACGAAGCCAAGCAAGAAGCTGACTTGGAGCACTACGAGGACGACTTGGCAGCTCTATCAGGTTTGTGGGAGGAATTAGGTGGCTGACGCTGGTAAAACCGTACACATTCCCGTGCTATTGGCAGGCGTATTGGCTCAGTTAGGTGATTTAAAAAACAAAAAAATAGTAGACGGAACTTTCGGTGGCGGTGGGTACTCCACAGCTTTTCTTGAAGCAGGGGCCCATGTTCTGGCGATAGATAGAGATACTGTCGCGTTAGAGCGTGGAAAGAAAATTCAGGAAAAATACCAAGGTAAGCTATCTTTAAGTCACGGAAGTTTTGCTGATTTAAATGAGATACTCAAAAAGAACGGCTGGGACGGTGCAGACGCGATTGTTCTGGATTTAGGGATTTCTTCCGACCAACTAGATACGGCAGAGCGTGGTTTTGGTTACCAAAATGACGGGCCGCTTGATATGCGGATGGGCAATACAGGGTCAACGGCTGCAAATATTTTAGCAACCGCATCAGAACACGAATTAGCCAGTATTTTCAAAAACTACGGGGATGAACCTAAAGCCAAGCCTTTAGCAAAAAAAATTGTGCAACAACGCAAAGAGCAGCCAGTCACAACAACCCGAGAATTTTTGGAGCTGATTGAACAAGTTTACCCACCGCGGCAGGGGTTGAACCGTCGTCACCCTGCGCAACGTATTTTTCAGGCATTGCGCATCGCTGTGAATGATGAGTTAAAAGCCGTAGAGGAAGTTGTACCTCAAGCGATTGAGAACTTAAACGTTGGCGGAAAATTTTGCGTGGTAACGTTCCATTCATTAGAAGACCGTTTTATCAAAAATGCGATGCGGGATATCTGTCAATCTGAGTTAGACAACGTGGGCCGTTTAGTAAAACAGGCTAACTTCCGTCAACCAGTCAAAAAAGTGGTGCCAACTCAGGAAGAGGTAGAAAACAACCCAAGGGCACGCAGCGCAACGCTAAGAGTGTTAGAAAGGGTGTCTTCATGAAGGTGCTCGCTTATGTTCTTGGTATTTGCGCGTGTATGGCCATGTTTATGGTGATGATGCGTGTTAAAGGGGATGTCTCACTGCTTTTGAGAGAGCGGCACGCGCTTGTAAAAGAGCAGCGCCAGCTTATGGAAGATGTTAAAGTATTGCGGGCAGAGCACGTTTACTTAAGCCAATTATCCCGTTTAACGCATAGAGCCAAAACAAGAGGTTTTGAAGAAGTCCGCGTACAACAGTTAGTGCAGGCGGTGTCATGGTAAAAACGCCTGCTAAAAATAAAAAATATACACAAAGACGGCGCGTTAAAGTACGGGCAGAGCAAGGCTACGTTAAAAGGCAGCAGCAGGATAGCTGCGCCCACTTGCGTATGCGCGCGATGCTAACGTTATTTGTTCTATGCTTAGGGTTTTCATCAATCGGGCTTCAGTTGGGGCATGTCGCTTTAGCACCTGCGCAAGAGCCAAGGGCAAGTATCCGTGACTTACCTCCCGTACCAACCAAGCGGGGAGACATTTACGATGCGCATGGTCAGCTATTAGCAACAACGTTGGAAGTTCCTTCCGTCTACGCTGACCCTAAACGTGTTTTAGATGCTGAGGAAACTGCGGAAAAGTTGGCGGGTATTCTGCCGCAGGTTAACCAAAAACGTTTGAGCAAAATTTTAGGCAATAATAAACGTCGTTTTGCATGGGTACAAAGGCAAATAACACCAGAACAAGCGTTTCAAATTAATACGCTAGGCCTTCCAGGTATCAGCTTTAGGTATGAACAAGTGCGTGTCTACCCGCAGCGTCGGTTAGCCGCACATGTGTTAGGAGGAATCAATGTAGACGGTCGTGGTTTGGCAGGTGTTGAATCCTCATTCGATGAAAAACTTATGAAGGGTAAAGATGTCCACCTAACGCTGGATAGCCGATTACAGGAACAGTTAAGGGAAAGTCTAGCAGAGGCGTACGAAGAAAGCTCTGCGAAGGGGGCTTGGGGAATTGTACTAGATGCCAGAACAGGGGATATCCGCGCCATGGCCAGCCTGCCAGATTATGACCCTAACCACTACGGAAATGCATCAAACGCTGAAAAATTTAACCCCATGACGTTTGGGCGTTATGAAATGGGGTCTACATTCAAATTATTCACGCTTGCTCAAGGGCTAGCGGAAGGTGTTGTCACACCAGAGTCAGAAGTTGACTGCCGTAAGCCACTTAAAATCGGTAAATACACAATTCGAGATTACCACGCGAAAAAACGCGTACTCACAGCAACGGAAGTATTACGCTACTCATCAAATATTGGTGCTGCACAAATTGCAGATGCCTTTGGTGGAGATCAGCAACGCGCATTTTTTAGCCAGCTAGGTTTACTAGAGCCTTTGGATGTTGGTCTGCCAGAAATGATTGCACCGAGTTACCCTGCCAATTGGGGGCGTGTGCACACCATTACAATGTCCTTCGGGCATGGTATTGCGGTTACGCCACTACAACTGGCAGCCGCCGTTGCAACGGTATCTACCGATGGTCACTACCGTCGCCCAAGGTTGATTGCAGACTGGTCTCATGATAAACCACGCCCTGTTTTGGGGGCTAATACGGTGGCGCAAGTGAAAGAGCTCATGCGTGATGTTGTCATTAACGGTTCTGGGCGTAAAGCGCAGGTAGCAGGGTTAGATATCGGCGGAAAAACAGGGACAGCCGAAAAAGTATCAAGAAAAGGCGGATACTCAGAGAGTAAAAATCTTGTGTCATTCGTAGGGGCCGTGCCGTTAGACAAGCCGGAGCTTGTAACATTGATAATGGTCGATGAACCTAAAAAGGGGTATGAAACAGGCGGGCGCATAGCAGGGCCAGCTTTTCAATCTTTCGTAAGGCGTTCAATGCCGTTGTTGGCAATGGCGCCGCAGCCACAGCAAGCTGTGCAAGTGGCTCGAAAACAAGGGGGTATAAAAAAACAAGGGGAGCGTATTTATGCATCTATCCAACCTATTGGGACAACCACTCGCTAAGGATATAGAGGTTAAACGTATTGTTGACGATACCCGCGTACTCAAAGCGGGCGATATTTTTGTGTTTGATAAACGAATTCGCCCCGAAAAAGCCGAATTTTACATCCAACAAGCTTCAAAAAACGGTGCTTCCGCTATTATAAGTAATTTAGAAGCAGAAGACGCACTCTTCCACGCAGAGCCAGGGAAAATTCTGGCAAAATGGGCTAAACAACAACACGGGCGCCAGCCTGATAAAACAGTTGCTGTAACAGGCACTAACGGCAAAACATCCGTTGCGTGGTTTTACCAACAGTTAGTCGCGGCAACACAGCGCAAGTCCGCCAGCGTGGGAACATTAGGTGTCATTCAAAATGGTAAGGTCATGTACGAGACAGGCTACAGCTCTCCAACTGCCCTGCAAGTGCATGAAATTTTAGATGACCTAACGGGCGATGGCGTTAGCCACGTATGTTTGGAAGCCACAAGCCATGCGCTGGATTTACACCGTTACGATAGTATCGATTTCACAGCCGCCGCCCTCACAAATATTACGCAAGATCATTTGGATTACCACAAAACGATGGATGCCTACACAGCAGCAAAACAGCGTTTGTTTGTTGATTTGCTCCAACCCGGTAGCACGGCCGTATTAAACATCCAAAAGCCTGAAGCATGGCCGCTGGCGGCAGTGTGTAAGGAAAAAGAAATTAGCGTGCTGACTGTTGGCACAGGCAGTGCCGAGCTAGTCGTAACACCTGTGGAAATGCTACCGACAGGCTTGCGTGTGGATGTTAAAGTAACGGGAGCCAGACGGGAAGTGGTGCTGCCGTTAGTCGGTTCATTTCAAGCGGAAAACTTAGCGGTAGCCTTAGGGTTGGTTGTCGCAAGCGGTATAGGGTTGGAAGAAGTGCTTGCTCATGTATCGTGCATTACCAGTGTCCCCGGCCGTATGGAAATTATTGAAAAATATCAAGAAAATCAGCCGACAGTCATTGTAGATTTTGCCCACACGCCAGACGCTCTAAAAATCGCCCTACAAGCAGTACGCCCCACTGTACCAGAAGGTGGAAAGCTGTGGGTTGTCTTCGGTGCGGGGGGAGATAGAGATAACACCAAACGCCCGCTTATGGGGCAGGCGGCTCATGAATTGGCAGACGTACAAATTGTAACAGACGATAACCCGCGCACAGAAGAGGCCGCTGGGATTCGTGATCAAGTTATGGCAGGGTGCCCAAATGCCCATAATATAGGAGATCGGGCAGAAGCCATCGCCTATGCCCTGCAAAATGCAGGTGAAAAAGATATTGTATTATTGGCTGGAAAAGGGCATGAAAGCGGTCAAATCATCGGTAAGGAAAAACAACCGTTTGATGATAGAGACGTTGCGCGGAAACTATTGAGTAAAGAGCTATAAATGCAAAGCATTAAAAAAGTTGCAATTTTAATGGGAGGGCAAGGCCCTGAAGCTGAGATTTCAAGGCTGTCAGCCGAAGGAATCGGTAATGCTTTAAAACAGCTGAATATATCGTATTTTTTTGTAGAATTAGACGACACATGGGTGGAACTGCTTGAAGCAGGGCAGCCCGACTTTGTTTATATCGCCTTGCATGGTTCTCCGGGGGAGGATGGTACGATTCAAGGTTTTTTAGAAAATATGGACTTACCTTACCAAGGTTGCGGAGTCTCGGCATCGGCGTTAGCAATAGATAAACCAAAAACAAAAGAATGCCTAGAGTCAATAGGGGTCGGCGTTGCGGACGGTATCGTATTGTCTGGCGAGGGGCTAAATGTAGCCTCTAATTGGGTAGATTTTTTCCATAATAAAAATCGAAAAATTGTTGTTAAGCCCTCGGCCTGCGGTTCCAGTGTTGGGGTGCACATTATCCAAGATGTAAACGAAATACCAAAGGCAATAGCGGATGCAGCCCAGTACAGCCCTTTCGTAATGTTGGAAGAATATATAAGCGGACAAGAATTAGTAGTTGTTGTTCTGAACGGGCAAGCACAAGGTGTTATGGAAATTGTGCCGCATAAAGGAGCATTTTATGACTACGCTTCTAAATATCAAGACGGTGGGTCTACTCATACATATCCCGCTAACATTTCTATTGAAGTAGAAAAACGCTGTTTATTGTGGGCGGAAAAAACGTGCGATGTTACAGGGTGCTCAGGGGCTGTCAGAGTAGATTTTAGATATGATGCAAGGGCAGATAAACTAATTGTTATGGAAATAAATACGCTCCCGGGTTTTACGAAAGTAAGTTTGTTGCCTGAGCTTATGGGGCATTTAGGTGTGTCTTTTCCAGAGCTAGTAACTTGGACGATTCAAGACGGTTTAAACCAATATAGAGAAAGAAAAAGCATATGCAAAGCGGCGTGACTTTATGGACATTACACGAACTGCAAGAAGCGTTAGGCTTACCCGTAGAAGGTGAGAATATCGCCGTAACATCAGTTCATACGGATAGCCGAGAAATTGTAAAAGAGAGTCTGTTTATTGCATTGCCGGGTGAAAAACAGCACGGCGTAGAATTTGCAGACCAAGCGGTAAAAAATGGCGCTGCTATTCTGCTTGTGCCTCAAAAGGTAGAAGCTGATATTCCCCAACTTGTAGTAACGGATACAAGGGAAGCATTTTTGAAACTCGCCAAAACAGCGCGTGCGCGTATGCAAGGGAAAATAATTGCCATTACAGGTAGCGCGGGCAAAACAACAACAAAGGATTTACTTGTAGGGGCTTTGCAAGCGCATGGGCCAGTCGGTAGCTTTAACAACCACGTTGGGGTACCGCTCACGCTTGTGCGGATGCCTCAAAACAGCAAATACGCGGTTATTGAAATGGGTATGAACGCACCGGGCGAAATTGAACCGTTAACAAAACTAGCGCAGCCTGATATCGCCGTTGTTTTAAACGTTTACCCCGTACACACACATACGTTTGATGGCGTAGAAGGCGTGCGTAAGGAGAAACTATCTATCGCACATGGATTAAGTGAAAACGGTACGTTAGTTGTACCGGAAGATTTAAATTTAGAAGGAGTCAATTGGCACGGGAATGTTGAAAAATTCAACCCTGAGGGCGCGCTACCATGCCCAATCACGCATGAAACACCAGCAAGAGTAGCATGTGCAAACGCAGCGGTAGCAGTCTTAAACATCCTTGAAGAAAACACTCCAAAAACTCTAAACCGTTTAGGGCAAGTGCCTGTACCAGCAGGGCGTGGGAGAGTCATGGATATCAATGGCATCACCTTGATTGATGATAGTTACAACGCCAACCCCAAAAGTATGGACGCCGCACTAAACGTGCTACTAAAACAGTCTGCCAAACGTCACATTGCTATTTTGGGGGATATGTTTGAACTTGGAGAGGAAGAAATTACCTACCATCAAAACCTATCTAAGTGGGCTGAAAAGCTGGATAACTTAACTTGCGTTGGGAATTTGATGAACCACCTATACACCAAGGTGAAAGATGTGCCTCACGTAAATTATATAGAAAACGTGCCGTCTATAGATGTGCATAAACTGGCCGCGACTTTTCAAGAAGGAGATGTTATCCTCGTCAAAGGTTCCAAAGGGATGTTTTGGATACACAATTTTACTCAAAAATTACAAAAATGTTTAGAAGAAAGACCCTGATTTTTCATGTTTTATAACGTTCTTTACCCGCTGGCTGATACCGTTAACTGGTTCAATTTGTTCCAGTACATTACCGTTCGTTCAGGCGGAGCACTGCTTACAGCGTTTTTCATCAGCCTGATGATTGGGCCGGATATGATTCGCCATTTTAAAAATTGGCAGCACGGCGGCCTAACAGTTAAAGACATTCTCCCTCACCAGTCCAAACAAGGAACCCCTACAATGGGCGGTATTATGATTGTCGCCAGCTTTTTTATCTCAACGCTGCTATGGGCTGACGTCACAAGCTCTCTTGTATGGCTGGTTGTGGGTATAACGCTAGGTTTTGCACTTATTGGGTTTATGGATGATTATTTATCCCTCACCCGAAAGCGCAAAAGCGGTATTTCAGGCCGTTTCAGGCTATTATTAGAAGCTACATTTGCTGCCATTTTCCTCTTTGCTCTTGTTCAAGTGCGCGGAGAAAGCGAAGCAACGCAAATATACTTTCCATTCATTAAAGAATGGATAGTGCCGCTAGGCGTTGGCGGGTTTATTGCCTTTGGAACATTAGTATTGGTTGCAACATCAAATGCCGTTAATTTAACGGATGGATTAGACGGGCTGGTAAGTATCCCCGCCGTCATTGTTGCTGCGTCATTTGCAGCTTTGGCCTATATCAGTGGACGCATTGACTTCACGGAATACCTCAATATCGCCTATGTACCAGGGGCGGGGGAAATCACAGTTTTATGCGCGGCTATGGTTGGCGGTGTGTTGGGTTTCCTTTGGTATAACGCGCCACCAGCCCGCATTTTTATGGGCGACACAGGTTCTCTAGCTGTAGGTGCTATGCTGGGGGCAGTAGCCGTTATCATTAAGCAGGAATTCGCTCTCGTCATCATTGGTGGTTTATTTGTGCTAGAAACCGTAAGCGTGATTGTTCAAGTAACCTCTTACCGCTTAACGGGAAAACGCGTATTTAAAATGGCACCGTTACATCACCATTTTGAACAGCTGGGGTGGCCAGAAAGTACAATTGTCATTCGTTTTTGGATTATTTCGTTATTACTCGCACTTATTGGTTTGGCGACACTCAAATTGCGTTAACATATTGATGTTTGTTGCGATTATCAGCCTATTTGATACAATGGCTGCAACAATAAGGAATTTAACATTTCATGTCACTGGGATTTCGGGACAAAACGATCTACGTATACGGCTTGGGGCGTAGCGGACAAGCGGCAATTCATGCATTGCTAGAAGATGGCGCACACGTGTGGGCGTGGGATGATCGGGAAAATACCCTAAGTGCAGATTTGAATAGCTCTACAAACCTATTACGTGTAGCGCCAGAGGAAGTCGACTGGAGCCAAGTCTCCGCCGTGCTAAAAAGTCCGGGGATAGATGCTGATAGGCCTTTGTTACAAACAGCAGTCCAACATAGCATCCCCATTTTAGGTGATATTGACTTGCTATATCGTTGCGCGCCAAGTGCTTCCTACATTGGTATTACGGGCACAAACGGTAAGTCCACAACAACAGCTTTGGTAACACACGTACTAAGGTGTGCGGGGCACAATGTTGTTGCTGGCGGTAATATTGGCCAACCAGCCTTGTCTCTACCTATTCTAGAAAAAGATGATATCTACGTATTAGAACTGTCTTCCTATCAACTAGATTTAATGGCAGAAACAAAACTAGATGCAGCAACACTACTAAATATCTCGCCAGACCACTTAGAGAGGTACAACGGTATGTCCGGTTATCTAGCCTCTAAAATGCATATTTTTGATTGCTGTAAAGAATCAGCAACGAAGGTGATAGGAGTAGACCATCCATTACTCCAAACAGCCGCGCAACAAAACACAAAAGATTCTGTAGAAACACTGACCATTAGCGGCCAACAAGCAAACTACCGTGTGACACAGCAAGGAAAGCTAATGCACAAAGGTAAGCAAATTGCGGACCTAAGCTATTTTGACAACTTAGCAGGGCCGCATAATTGGCAAAACCTTGTAGCTGCTTTGCTAATTTGCGCACCTTGGATGAGTAAAGACGATTTCTTCAAACATGCCCGTACATTTGTAGGTCTTCCACACCGTATGGAACGTGTTCAAGAACTAGAGGACATTATTTTTATTAATGATTCCAAGGCAACAAATCCTGAGTCAGCAATTGCAGCATTGCAGAGTTATAAAAATATATATTGGATTGTTGGTGGAAGGGCAAAAGCTGAAGGTATTGCCCCATGCCTTGAGCATACCAGCAACGTGCGCGCAGCCTTTACAATTGGAGAAGCACAACAAAATTTTGCCGAAGTTTTAGAGGAAAAAATGCCCGTATTTTGCTGTGAGTCTTTGGATATTGCCGTGAGAGAAGCTTACGCAGCTGCACGGCAAGAAGGTTTGGAAGACGCAACGGTGCTGCTATCACCAGCCTGTGCCAGTTTTGATCAGTACGATAGCTTCGAGCAAAGGGGCGATGCCTTTGCTGTACTCTGTCGTCAGCTTCAAATAGGCTTTCATACAGAAAGAGACGTAAGCGCGTGAGTGTTTTTCGCCAATCACGGCATCCTCTTGTTCGTTGGTGGTGGGAGATGGACAGAATGATGCTGCTCTTGCTATTGGCACTCTTTGTGTTTGGAGGTATTGCCGTCAGCACAGCGAGCATTGCGGTTGCTAAAACCTATGGCGTAGGGCCGTATTATTTTGCGTTTAAACAGTATATTTTCTTATTTGTTTCTATGGTCGTTATGGTGTGTCTCACTGCACTCAGGCCGCGTGGAGTCCAACGTGTAGGGTGGATTTTTCTAGTCGTTGCACTGGCCGCTGTCGCCTTAACACTTGTAACAGGGGTAGATGTAAAAGGGGCAACGCGTTGGATTACGGTTGCAGGGCAAACGGTTCAGCCGTCAGAATTTTTAAAACCTGCATTTATTCTGGCAACAGCAAGCCTGCTAAGTGCGGTAGATACTGGCGCGCGCCAAAGGGGGTTTTTACTTGCCTGCGGCCTTATGGGCGGCGTGGCGTTTTTATTGTTACAACAACCGGATGTTGGGATGGTTATGCTATTGGGATTAGTATGGGCATCGCAAGTCTTTCTATCAGGTATTTCTATTTTGTGGTTGGCGCCTTTATCTCTCTTAGGACTTGTTCTTGGCGTAGGTTCTTATATAACATTTGACCACGTTCAAAGTCGGGTGGCTCGCTTTTTAAACCCAGAAGGAACAGACACATACCAAGTAGACCAAGCGCGGGAAGCCATATTAACAGGGCACTTGTTTGGCCGTGGGGCAGGGGAAGGTGTTGTTAAACACACCCTGCCGGATGCACATACGGACTTCATTTTTGCCGTTTTAGCGGAAGAATTTGGCATTATCATATGCCTTCTATTGCTTTTAATTTACTTTTTTATCGTATTTCGTGGTTTTTACTGCCTGATGCATCAGGATAACCGCTTTTCTTTCATCGCATTAGGCGGTTTGCTTACGTTATTAGCGCTACAGGTGATGATTAACATCGCAGTTGCTTTGCACATTGTACCAACAACGGGGATGACCCTGCCATTCATCTCTTACGGTGGCTCCGCAACGTTGGGGATGGCAATCTCCATGGGCTTTGTTTTAGCATTACTGCGTAGGCGTCAATTACGTTTGTAACCATTGTAGAAAACGCTCGTAAGCGTTAAACTGCCATTCTATGACACTACCAACCATTCTTATTATAGCAGGCGCCTCAGGTGGGCACTTATTTCCGGCCTTGGCAGTTGCCGAAGTTCTGCGTGAAAAAGGCTTCCGCTGCGTATTTATTGTAGGTGGCAAAAAATTTGTCGACCAAGTAGCCGCTGCCGACTTTGTTTACGAAACACTACCTGCCTCAGCATTCAATGTACGGAATCCACTACGAAAAATATGGGCGATTCTCAAACTACTGTGGGCATGGGGAAAAGCATTGGGGTTGATGAATAAATACCACCCCGCTGCCGTGTTTGGAACAGGCGGCTACGCAACGGTTGCTACAGTATTAGCCGCACGGCTAAGCGGTGTGCCGGTTATTCTGCACGAACAAAACATACTCCCGGGCAGAGCCAACCGCTTCTTAGCAAACATGGCAGATAAAATAGCCGTAACGTTTGAAGCCTCCCGCGGCTACTTAAACTGTAAATCTGAAAACGTTATATGCACAGGCAACCCAATCAGAGCCTCTGTGATTGAAGGCTTGCAAAAAGCCAAACAAAGTAAAGACCCATACATACTCATTACAGGCGGCAGCCAAGGCGCGCGTATTTTATCAGATGTTGTGCCAGAAGCTATTGCTCAACTGGAAGAAGATTTTCAAAAGAAACTCCACATACACCACCAAGCAAGGCAGGAAGATATCGAACGCGTCAAAAACGTCTACAAAAACCTTCCACTTGCCAGCATAACGGTAGAGCCATTCATACAAAACATGGCGGAAGCTATCGGCAAAAGCCACTTGGTCATTGCACGGGCAGGAACAAGCACAATCGTAGAAAACGCATTGGCGGGACGGGCAGCTATTTACGTGCCGCTCACACTGGCCGATGGCCACCAGCTGAAAAACGCACAAGTGGCGGAGGACGCAGGCGCAGCTGTTATTTTGGAACAGTCTATAATCACGCCTGAATCCCTTGTGCCACACCTGAATGCCATTCTGCAAGATAGCGAGCGCCGCCAGCAAATGGAAGAGGCCGCGCGCACACTAGCATTTCCAGATGCCGCAAAAAAAGTGGCAATACTGGTAGAAAATGTAGCAAAAGCGGATGTTATGAGTATGGAGGGGAGCTTGTGAAGATTTTTAGCCAAAAACCTGAAGAAATTAAAAAACTACACTTCATCGGCGCAGGCGGTATAGGTATGAGCGGCCTCATGGAATGCCTGCACCAATGCGGTTTTTCAGTGCAGGGAAGCGACGCAAGCGAGAACGGCAATGTCCAACGCCTCCGCAATTTAGGCATAACCGTTTTTATAGAGCACAAAGCAGAGCAAGCTGAAGGCGCATCTCATGTCGTCGTCTCCAGCGCCATTCAACAAGATAACGAAGAACTCATCGCCTCTAAAAAAATAGGCGCAACCATTGTTCACCGTGCCGACGTGCTGGCGGAAATCATGAAAAATTACAACAGCGTTGCCGTGGCAGGTACGCACGGAAAAACATCAACAACAGCCTTAACGTGGGCGGCATTCAAAGCAGCAGGGATTGACACAGGCATCATCAACGGCGGTGTGCTGCAAGATTTACAAACAAATGTCCAGCTTCCTAAAACAACGGCGGGCTGGCTGATTGTAGAAGCAGACGAAAGCGATCGCAGTTTTCTAAAACTACCGCACCAATTTGCAATTGTCCTAAATATGGAGCCGGAACACATGGAGAACTATAACCATGATGAAACCTTGCTGCATAAGGATTTTGAAGCCTTTATGGCTGCCTCTCAATCGCCCGATAAAAACATTTTGCACACAAGTTTACCAAGCCAATGGCTTAAACAAGGGGTGACCTACGGCTCGGAAGAAAACGCAGATTACCATACCCAAAATATACAAAGGGACGGCTGGCAGACACACTTTTCCGTGAACGGCGAATTAAACGCAACAGTCAACTTACCAGGGGCACACTATGCAGAAAATGCAACCGCCGCACTAGCTGCCGTACAAGCTGTGGGTGGAGACGTGGAAAAAGCAGCAAACGGCTTAGCCTCATTCGCAGGCGTTGCACGGCGTTTTACAAAAGTCGGAACATTTAAAGAGGCTGTTGTTGTGGACGACTACGGGCACCACCCTACCGAAATACAAGCGACACTAGCCGCCGCACGCGGGTTGACGGAAGGCCAGCTGATAGCCGTTGTTCAACCGCACCGCTATAGCCGCTTGAAAGATTTGATGGATGCTTTTGCAAAAAGTACGGAAGAGGCGGATAAAGTCTTTATTCTCCCTGTTCATGCGGCAGGAGAAAAACCGATTGATGGTGTTTCAAGCGAAGCTCTTGTGCAAAAAACGCAGAATGCATTATTGGTGCAAGATGAAACGGCACTGACAAATGCGCTGGAAAATATAGCCTCCAAGGGCGACACAATTCTTATGATGGGCGCAGGTTCTATCACAGGCATGGCAACCCGTTTGGGAAGCACCATAGCATGACCGACTTAATACATCGGCTGCCACCCATTCAAGGCAGCTACACAGCAAACTTTCCCTTGGCAGACCTCACAACAATTAAAGTTGGTGGGCCTGCTGAAATATGGACAAAATTTCATGATATCAATGATTTGTGCTCATATATTAAAGCTGTAAATGGCACGCCGTTCACCGTCATTGGTGAGGGAAGTAATATGGTCATTCGAGACGGCGGAATTGCTGGTGTCGTTACAAATCTTGGCGCATTTATGTCCGATGTAACGGTTGAGGGTGATGAAGTCTATGCTCAAGCAGGCGCCACCTGCGGCAAGGTCGCAAGGGCGGCACGGCAAGCAGCATTAAGTGGGGTTGAGTTTTACGCGGGAATCCCCGGAGGTATAGGGGGTGCCTTACGTATGAACGCAGGGTGTTATGGTGTCGAAACAGCAGATAGAATCATAAGCGTAGACGTCATGACAAATGAGGGGAAAATCCAAACACTCAAACCAGAAGAGCTGAATTACAGCTATCGGCACAGTGAACTCCCAGAAGGTTGGTTATTTTTAGGCGCGCGTTTTAAGTTGGTAGCAGGAGATAAAGAAAAAATCCGCGATGCTATGCGTAAAATCAATGCGGAAAGAAGGGATAGTCAGCCATTAAACATGCCGTCATCAGGCAGTTGGTTTAAAAACGTAGTACAGCCTGACGGTACAAAATTGAATGCATGGAAAGTGGTAGATGCCGCAGGGTGTCGTGGTTGGAAAGTCGGCGGAGCACAAGTAAGCGAAAAACACTGTAATTTCTTCGTCAACACGGGCGGGGCAACGGCGCAAGATTTGCTAAAGCTGACAGAGAAAGTGGAAGCGGAAATTCTAAAAACCCAAGGCATCAAAATGGTTCGCGAGGTAAAATTTACGGGAAAAGACTAAGCAAAGCGCCCGTAAGTGCGTAACCGCAACAGTGCTTTGTGTATTAGTCTGAATCCATTCTTCAGAAAATCCTTATAAAACAAGGGAATGTGTGGCTAAGCGCATAGTGTGATGGCATACAATAGGTGCGCGGTAAGAAGATTTCGGCTAAACTGGCCGCACCATGAAGATTACAACGCTCGCCCATCCTCGGTCTCGTTCCCTTGCGGCCTCTCGCAAGTGGCGCAAGCTTGTATTGCGCAGCCGAAGAGCCATAACGGGCACATTGTTAGTGGCAGGTGTTGCCCTCATGTGTGGCGGGTACTACTACCGTGAAAATGTGATGCCCATCGCGATGGATACCATCGCCAGAGCCAGCGGCGCGCGTGTTGCACACGTACAAGTAACGGGGGCGGTGCTTACACCAAAAGAAGACATAGCTGAAACACTCGGCCTAAAAGCAGGAGACTCCTTAGTTACATTCAATACGGGCCACGCAAGAAAATTGTTGCAAGAATTGCCATGGATAAAAGAAGTTTCCGTTGAAAGAAGACTGCCGGACACCATTCGCGTTGAAGTGTACGAGCACAAACCATTGGCACGCGTACAACAAGATGGAACGATTTGGGTTGCCAACAAGGCAGGAGATTTGCTAGTAGAAGTAACCAACGGGGAATTTGGGGATTTACCTTTGCTGTCTGGTAGCAGTGTCGCGCAAGAAGCCGCATCCCTATTTGTATTGTTGCAGGAAAAACCGAACCTAATGGCACTCCTCAAAGAGGCGGAGCGCGTAGGCGAGCGGCGGTGGAACCTCCACCTAAAAAGCGGTGTAACCGTAATGCTGCCAGAGAAAAACCCTCAGCAAGCGCTGGCTTGGCTAAAAATGTTGGATGATAAACGCCACGTCCTAACCCTAACGGCGGGTACGGTGGATTTACGCTTGGAAGACCGCGTGACACTAAACATCCCAGCCGAAGCGGAGGCAGGGGTTGTGTTGGGAAAGCCGGAACAGAGCTAAAGAACGAAAAAGAGTAAAAGGATTATTTTTTAATGTCGCCAAGAGGAAAAAACCGGATTATTGCAGGCTTGGACATCGGATCCGGTAAAGTGACCTGTTTCATCGCCGAATTGGACGAATTTTTCGTGCCACGCGTCATTGGCTACGGTCAATATTCCAGCAGCGGCATGAAACGCGGCATGATTGTAGACATGGACCGTACGGAAACCGCCATCCGCGAAGCCGTTAACCAAGCGGAAGACATGGCAGGCGTAGAAATTTCAGGCGTGTTAGTCGGCCTTGGCGGCGTACACTTACGTAGCCACATGACAGACGGCCTCGTCGTGCTCAATAATCACGAAATCACAGACGCCGACATCCACAAAGTAATCGATGTCGCTCGCGCACGGCAGTTAGATGGCGACCGCCAAGTCATCCACGCTCAACCAACGCGCTACCTACTAGACAACCAATCCGACATCCGCGACCCCCGCGGTATGACGGGCGCACGCTTAGAAGCAGACGTACACATTATTTCCGCCGCATCGTCGGCCATCCGCAACGTGGTACGTTGTGTAGAACGCTGTAACCTAGAAGTGCAGGACATTGTGGTGCAACCGTACGCATCTGCACTTTCCGTCCTTGTACCGGATGAGCGCGAGCTAGGCGTTGCCATGGTAGATATCGGCGCAGGCACAAGCGATATTGCCATCTACGCAGATGGCGCCCTCGTATTCACGGCCGTCATTCCCGTTGGCGGGCAGCACATCACGGCCGACATCGCCCGTGGCTTGTCCACGCCACTATCTCAGGCCGAACGCATTAAAACGCTGCACGGCTGTGCTATGGCCAGCGCAATATCCGAAGACGAAGAAATTGAAATCACCCACGTTGGGGAAGAAAAAGACGGCGACCCCGTACACATCCTCAAAAGCGCGTTGGCAGGCATCATCCAACCCCGTTGCGAGGAAATGTTGGAAATGGTGCGCGACAAAATCGAACAATCAGGCTTTGAATCCGCCATTGGGCGCCGTGTCGTCATCACAGGCGGAACCAGCCAGCTTTCAGGCGTTAAACAGCTAGGGGAAGCTGTGCTAGACAAAACCGTCCGCCTAGCCAGACCAACAGGCGTACAAGGGCTGACCGACCTCTCAGGCGCACCCCAGTTCGCCACCGCCGTGGGGCTACTCATTTACGGCGGTAAACAGGCCGCGCAAACCAACCGCGTGCGCCGTAAGGACTTCAACCCCATGCAATGGGTCTCCAACCTCGGCCGCGTCCTCAAATTCGGCACAAATTAGGTATGCATGAAAGAACCAATCAACTTCGTTGAATCCCGTTGGCACTATCTATCGCCATTTTCAGCCCACCGTATTGAGATATGGGGCGAGACTTTCCAAACGGTAGAGCACGCCTACCAAGCGGCACGTGTTGTTCAAGGCGCTGCGCGAGAGGCTGTTAAAAATGCACCCAGCCCCATGGATGCATGGCGGGAAGGGCAGAAATGTAAAAAAGACCCTGACCTACAAGTGAAAGATTTCGATAAAGACGCCGTTATGGAAGAGCTTTTCCGCGCCAAAATGGCGCAACATCCCGATATCGTCGATATCCTGCGCGAATCCGAAGGCCGCGAACTCCTCAAAGTCTACCCAACCGACTACTACTGGGGCACTGGCGCAGATGGCTCAGGTCAAAACCAAATGGGAAAACTTTGGACTAAACTCCGCAGTGAATTGTAGAACTACAAGAAAAGGAGAGGGGGCTAACCCTCTAAGGCCTTAATAATATCGTCCGTTGTCTCAGGGCTAATAAAATCATGGTCTGAGTTTTTACCGATAGCGTAGGTCACATCACAACCTTGAGAAATAAGGTATTTATAACCTTCAGTTTTTTCTTGCGGCAGTTTTTCATCTTCCATCTCAAACCAAAATATTGGCGGTGTGGAATTTAACTTAAATTGGTCGCAAGGGATGAAGAGAGAGCCTGTACAAACAACTGCATAGCAAGGGACAGCAGACATAGAAGCAAGAAGAATACTCAAAAAAGCCCCTTGAGAACGACCTACCAGAATAAGGTCTTTCCAGCTTAGCTCACGCTTTTCCAGCTCTGCATGTATGCCCTCTTGTAAAAACACAATGGATTGGTCTAGCTTGCCATCATCTAAAACAAAGCGTCTATCACCCTTCGTGATATCAAACCACGCATAACCACCTCTATCTCTGCCAGATGGAAAAGGCGCATCGAAAGAAATATAGTCCCACTCAGGGAAGCGCTTAACCATGGCATCCTTAAACAGCGGATTTTCACTACCATCAAAACCAAAACCATGCAAAAAAACAATCAATTTCCTACTGGCATTCCCGCACTCAACCATTGTTTATAATCCTCTCTCAATAACTTACTTATAAGTAAATATCATAAAACATTACAATTTACCTGCATATATAAAGAAAAATGATACTGGTGGCAACACCTTGAAAAAATAAAATGTATCCCTATTCTAAAAGTATGAGCACTTATACACATCATAATTCAACTCTGTTCAGTAAGGTACGCACCGTACTTGGGCAGGGTACTTTTTTGTATATATCTACAGAACGCTAAGGTAGTCCCACGGTGTTCTAGAAACACCGCAACTACTTTTAATTGTTCTGGCTCTATTCAGCAAAATGATAGACTTGAATCTGGCTAAACGTGCCGGATTTATTTAGCTTTAACTTTAGAAAGGAGAGCGAAATGCTCAACGTATCTAGCAGAGTACTAACACCCGAAGATTGGGAAATTCTCCGTGAAATTAGGTTGTATGCATTGCGCGAAAGCGCCCATGCATTTGGCAGTAACTACCAAAGAGAAGCGGCCTTCACGGAAGAACAGTGGGTTGAACGCTTAGCCAGTAAAAGAAGTGCTATTTTCGGTTTATTTTCCGAAGGCGGCGAACTCATCGGAATTGGCTGTATTTTACAAAGTGAGGAGGATGCATCACGCGCTGGCCTTTTTATGGCATACATACGGCCTGAATATCGTAAAAAAGGTTTATCTAAACTGTTATACGAAGAGCGAATTGCATGGGCAAAAAATCACCCTGAAGTTTCCGTTATATTTACACATAACCGCAAAAAAAATATAGCTGCCCAGCAAATGAACCAATCTTTTGGCTTTGTTAAGGTGGCAGAGACAGAGCCGCGCCAATGGGCAGATGGGGCGGTAGAGCGTGAACTTATTTACGAGCTTCGTCTATAAAAACTGAACATGACACATCAGGGTACTAACTCAGTAAAAGCAGGCTTAGCGGCCTGCTTTTTCCATAGGTATATATGGCAGCATATGAAGAGCAATTCATATCGCAGTATTTTTTAGTAAATTGCATACAAAAAAGGCGTGAAAAACACCAAAAAATCCTCAAAATTTGACATTTTTTGCTCTTTTTTGACTTTTATTTACACTTTTTGTACCTCGAATATCACTTTTTAATACCGAATTAACCCTTATTCACCCTCATTTTTCATCGTTTTTGATGTTTTTTGCGCTTCAAATTTTTTTATTTGTGACCCTTTTACCATATCCGTATACGAAAGATTTCACACAAGATATCCACAAATACACATACGTTCTTGGGCTAAGCCACAAAATGTTGTAGTATTTATTTACTGCTCAGCAAACCTTAGGGGTAAAAAAGGAGAAAAGCCGGAATGAGTCTCGATGTTTCAATGGTTCCAGAAGCAACGCACCAACCAAAAATAACTGTTATTGGCGTTGGTGGCGCTGGTGGTAACGCTGTGAAAAATATGATAGAAGCTGAGCTGAGCGGTGCAGAATTCGTAGTAGCAAACACTGACTTGCAAGCCTTGCAAATCCACCCTGCTGAAAAGCAAGTCCATCTTGGAAAAGAACTTACAGAAGGCTTGGGAGCTGGCGCAAATCCAGAGGTTGGGGCAGCAGCAGCAGAGGAATCTTACGACGAAATTTGCGAAATGATTCGCGGTAGCCACATGGTTTTTATCACTGGAGGTATGGGCGGTGGCACTGGAACAGGAGCTGCGTCTGTCGTGGCTCGTGCCGCGCGTGAGCAAGGAATTTTAACAATTGCTGTTGTCACAAAACCATTTGCTTTTGAAGGTTCTAGCCGTATGAAACTAGCAGAGGCTGGTATTGAAGAACTTCAAAATGTTGCAGACACAGTTATTGTAATTCCAAACCAAAATTTATTCCGAATTGCAACAGAGCGCACAACTCTTCAAGACGCATTTAAAATGGCTGATGAGGTTTTGTACAAAGGTGTACGTGGCGTTACAGATTTGATGATTGTGCCTGGTTACATCAACCTAGACTTTAACGATATTAAAACTGTTATGTCTGAAATGGGGCAAGCCATGATGGGAACAGGCGAAGCTTCTGACGAACGCCGTGCGATTGTAGCGGCAGAAATGGCAATTTCTAGTCCATTGCTAGATGGTATTTCTATGGCAGGAGCACGTGGAGTTCTGATTAATATTACAGGCGGTTCCGACATGACTCTATACGAAGTAGATGAAGCAGCAAATCGTATTCGTGAAGAAGTTGATCCTGATGCAAATATCATTTTCGGGACGGCTTTTGATCCTGCTATGGATGGTAAGATTCGCGTTTCTGTTGTTGCAACGGGTCTTGGAGGAATACGTAGCGAAAAACAGCCTAAGTTATTAGAACCTCAATTGAAGCGTGAAGAAGCTGAAACTATTGAACCTGTGGCTGAAACAGAAGACTTTAGTAAAGCCGCGAAAAAACGTGAAGAAGCTCAAAAAGATGACTTCGATATGGATAACCTTGAAATCCCCGCTTTTTTACGTCGTCAGGCAAGTTAATTCTATAAACTAATAATAAAAAGGCCGCATAAAAGCGGCTTTTTTGTGTTAAAAAGTGTTTATGAACATGCAAAACACAATCAAAAAAAGCGTAAATTTAAGTGGCATTGGCTTACATACTGGTGTAGAGGCAGAGGTGATGTTGAAGCCTTTGGAAGCTGGGCAAGGTGTTCAGTTTGTACGCTCTGATAAGAAAAATGGGCTAATTCCATTAAAGCCAGAGGTAGTGGTAGAAACAAATTTATGTACTAAAATCGCAAATGAAGAAGGTGTTTTAGCTCAGACAATAGAACATTTGTTCGCTGCTCTGCATGGTATGGGGATAGATAATATTCGTATTGAGCTAGATGGACCAGAAGTTCCCATTTTAGATGGCTCTGCCTTGCCTTGGGTTGAGTTGCTAGAAAAAGCTGGCATTGAAAAACAAACATGTGAGAAAAATTTCTTTTATGCTCCTACAAAGATATTTGAGCTCGCTAATAGCTCTACTGCCAGTGTTGAAGCTAATTCAGATGCCCTAAAAATTTCAGTTGAAGCTTCTTTTCCTGTGCAAGGGTTAGAAAAAATGCAGGCAACATGGCAAATAACGCCTGAAGTATTCAAAAAAGAAATTGCGCCAGCACGTACATTTTGCCTTAAGAGAGATGTTGACCGTTTGTTAGAAGCCGGACTGATTAAAGGCGGTACATTGGATTGTGCTGTTGTATTTGACGATAACGGTCAACCTGTCAACCCAGAAGGGCTAAGGTTTTCTGATGAACCGCTACGCCACAAAGTACTAGACGTTATAGGTGACTTATTTCTTTTAGGACGCCCTATTCGTGGAAATTTCAGTATCCCAACTCCAGGGCATGGAACAAATAACCAAATATTGCGCCAGATAACTAACCACTAATTTAAGTTATTCTTTCACATATGTACCTGGCGCAGCGCAAAGCGGCTTGTTTTTAGAACTGCCAAGCTTTTTGGGAGAGTCTATTTTTTTACCACTTTTTGTTGAGAGCCATGCATTCCAGTGAGGCCACCAGCTATCGGATTGTTGCTCTTGTTGTTTAAGCCATACATCAGGGTTCTTATTATCAATATTCCCCGTCCAATAAGCACGTTTAATAGGTTTGCCTTCTGGGGTCGGAGGGTTAACAACACCAGCAATGTGCCCAGCCTTACTTAAAACATATGTTTTATCTTTACTGGCCATGTCTACTAACGGGCCGTACGTACTCTGCCATGGCGTGATATGGTCGCTGATTGCACCAACCATATACAATGGAACATCAATTAAAGAAATATCAACAGTTTCTCCCATAAGAGTTAAATGGTTCTTTTTAACCAAATTATTTTCTAAGTAAAGGTTTCGCAAATACCAGCTATGCATAGCTGCTGGCATGCGTGTTGGATCATCATTCCAATACAGAAGGTCAAATGGGAATGGCTGTTTTCCTAGTAGATAATTATTAACAACAAACCCCCAGATAAGGTCATTTGCACGGAGCATACTAAATGTGGCAGCCATTTCTTTGCCGTCCAAATAGCCGCGTTGGTTCATTTTTTCTTCCAAATGAGAAATCTGAGCTTCATCAGTAAATATCTTGAGCTCACCTGCTTCTGAAAAATCTGTCAGTGTTGTGAAGAAAGTAGCGCTATTTATTCGCGTATCTTTTTTCTTTTTCATCACGGCAAGGGTTGCTGCTAACAAAGTCCCTCCAATACAATAGCCAACAGCGTTTAAGTCCTTTTGGCCTGTAATTTCTAACACCTGAGTAACAGCTTCAAGCAAAGCATCCTGCATATAATCTTCAAAGGAAATATCCTTATAGGTCTCATCAGGATTTTTCCAACTGATTAAAAAAGTCTGAACGCCGCATTCTTCAACAGCATACTTAATAAGTGAATTTTTCGGCTGAAGGTCTAAAATATAGTATTTGTTAATCCAAGGAGGTGTAATAAGAAGAGGTTTTTCATACACTTTTTTAGTTTTTGGGGTGTATTGAATAAGCTCAAACATATGGTTCCGAAAAACAACTTCACCTTCAGTTGTCGCAATATTTTTGCCAATTTCAAAAGCTTCGTAGTCAGTCATGGAAATTTTACCGCGCTGAATATCAGTCAGTAAATTTTGCAGTCCATTGATAAGGTTTTCACCATTACTTTCTACTGTCGCTTTAAGGACTTCAGGGTTTGTAAGAGGGAAGTTTGTTGGGCTTAAAGCATCTAAATACTGGCGTGTGTAAAAAGAAACCTTTGTTCTTGTTTCTTCATCTAAATTATCTGTTTTTTGGACGGCGTCTAATAACCACTGCGACGTAAGAAGGTAGCTTTGTTTAATAAAGTCAAAAACAAGATTTTCTTGCCACTCATCTGATTTAAAACGGCCATCCCCTTTTTGTGGAGCGTAAAGCGGTTCTATATTTTCATTATTTTCGCCAGCCATTGCGCGCTCTGCCATGTGTGCCCACAAATTTAATGTTGCCTGATAAAGGTCGAATTGCATTTGCATAAGTTGTTGAGGATTTTGCAGCATATTGTGGGTAAGCTGTTGAAAGCCCTCCATAATAGGAGTCAGAGATTGTACGGTTTCACCTTGCTGCTGAACAAACTGTTCTAGCAAGTGTGTTGTTTGCTTGCCAAGGTGGGTGAAGTCAATCTGCGGTGTTGTCTGGGTCATTTTTTCTTTTTCCCTTATTATTGAGGAGAGTTTAGAGAAGGACAGCTTATGACACAACACAAATTCGCCAAAAAATTGAATATTGCCGTTGCTGGTACGGGGGCAGTGGGGCGTGTGTTAATTGAGCGTTTGTTAGATGAACAAAGAGCTGAAAATTGCCCGTTTAAGCTTGTAGCGATTTCTGCGCGGAGGCAGCGCCCATGGGTAAAAGGAACGGGAATTTCTTTTGTTGATAGCCCTGTACTGTTGGCTCAAAAACCTAATGTAGATGTTATTATTGAAGCACTTGGCGGCGTTCAAACAGCGTACGATTTAGTAAGCAGTGCACTGTGCAATGGTAAGCATGTTATAACTGCCAATAGTACGATGATGGCGGGATACGGAGAGACGTTGCTAAGAACAGCTCAGGCTAATAATCGTTATCTAGGTTTTGAAGCAGGTATATTGGCAGGTCTGCCTTTACGCTCGTTTTTTACGTCCATTCAGCAAGACGTACCGCGAGTAACGGTGCTTTTGTCTAATGGCGTGAACCGTACGTTGCAGCGGATGCAGCTGATGGGAGAAAGCTTTGAAAATGCTCTGAGTGCGGTTCAGCAGGAGCTTCCCGTAGACCCATCAGGAAAAGAAGATTCGTACCGTTTGAGTTTATTGCGTGGTTTATTGTACGGGCGTTGGCAGCCTGTAAAACAAATTAAGAGTATGGATTTATCTTTACTGGAAGCCGCAGACATGGCTCTGACTCAGCAGTTGGGCGGTGTTATTCAGGTTGTGGGAATGGCTAATGCTGGCGGGGTTTGTTTGCAACCGATGGTGATTCAAGAGAACCACGTACTGCGGCAAATTGCGACGAAACAAGAAGGGATTATGCTGGAGCTTTCAACAGGAGCCGTGCAAGTAACGGCACCTATGCGCAGCGTGGCCACAGCTGTGGAAAGCATTATGAATGACCTTAAAGCATCCTGCGGAAAGCGTGCGTGGAAGCCACGGGAAGCCTCTAGCGAGGGTCTGGGTGAATTAGGGACAGGCTGCGTATTTGTGCGGTTTAATAAGATTGACCACGACTTACTACGGCGAGATTCCCGCTGGGGCGTGATGCAAGAGCGGGTAGATGGCTCGAGAGGCAAGGTAGGAGCCATTCTTTCAACATCGCTCACGCCGCAACAGGTGGCGCAAATATTGCCAAATAGCATTGCTTTGCCAGTGTGGCAGCCAGCTAATGCCGAAGTCCAACCATTAACGACACCTTTAAGATTGGTGAGTTAAAAAAAATTACTGCGCAAAAAGCATCAAAACCCGTGATAAATGAAGCAAAATAAGGGTTAATTCGGTATTAAAAAGTGATTTTTGAAGTACAAAAAGTGTAAATAAAAGTCAAAAAAGAGCAAAAAATGTCAAATTTTGAG
>JAPPOO010000085.1 GCA_028817875.1 Alphaproteobacteria bacterium
CATTTTCCAAACCAGCTTTCAGGGGGCGAGCGTCAGCGTGTAGCGATTGCCCGTGCTTTGATGAACAAACCAGCTTCGTTGTTGGCAGACGAACCGACAGGTAACTTAGACCCTGCTACAGCGGATGAAGTTTCAACCTTATTTAACACTCTTGTAGAGGAGTATAGTATGGCTTTACTGCTTGTTACACATAACACAGGCCTTGCTGCTACATGCCAAAGAAGTTACCAAATGGCTGAAGGCCAACTGGTTAAAATATAAAATTTTTCCCCAATAAATAAAGAATAGAAGGCAAAAGGTTATATTTTTGCTATGTTGCCCCCATGGGGATGGATTTTGTTCATTTAAGTACGCACACAACGTACAGTTTATTACAGGGCTTGCCGTCACCTAAGAAACTAGCGGCGCATATCAAGCAAAACGGACAACCAGCTTGTGCAGTAACAGATAGCGGCAATGCCTTTGGTGCTGTTGATATTTCCAAATCCTTTTCAGGTGAGGGCATCCAACCCATTATGGGGACGCAACTTACTATCTGGAAAGATGAACAAATTCCCTGCGGCGTTGTTACGCTGCTCGCTCAAAATAAGCAGGGGTGGACGAATATTCTTCGGTTGATTAGTTTGTCTAATTTAGAAAGCCCTGCTGAACACCGCAAAGCAATTTCCCTAGACCAGTTATTAAAGCATACAGAGGGTGTTATCTGTTTAACAGGTGGGGCACGCTTTGGATTTTTAGCGCCTTACTTAACAAAACAGCATTTTGATGAAGCAGTTAGCCTTACAACACAATTGAAAGAGGCTTTTGGTAATCGCCTATATATTGAACTTCAACGCCATGAGCTTGATATTGAACAACAAACTGAACCCAAATTTATTGAGCTGGCTGAGCGATTTGAAATTCCGCTTGTTGCCACAAACGATTGCCGTTTTTTAACGGAGGGCCAAGAAGAGGCTTTTGATGCTCTTGTCTGTATTGGGGAAAGTACCACGGTAGATACGACAGATAGGCTTTCTTTCAATCAACATTATGCCACTAAATCAACAGAGGAAATGTTGGAGCTATTTGCCGATATTCCTGAAGCAACGGCCAATACTGTAGCTATTGCTCAGCGTTGTGGGTTTTATGTTGAGCAAATCCCCGTTAAAGAAATGTTTATGCCTCAGTGGCCAGTAGAAGAGGGGATGAGCGTACCTGATTTACTACGTAAAGAATCAGAGGCTGGGTTGGCAAAACGGTTAGAAGAACACGTTTTTACGCCAGAAATGGATGATGCTGAAAAGGAAGAAAAGAGACAGCAGTACGAGGCTCGTTTAAAGGAAGAGCTAGATATCATTATCAATATGGGGTTTGACGGATACTTTATCATTACGTCTGACTTCATTAAGTGGGCAAAAGAACATGATATTCCTGTTGGGCCGGGGCGTGGGTCAGGTGCAGGGTCTCTTGTTGCGTGGAGCTTACTTATTACCGATTTGGACCCTCTGCGGTGGGATTTGTACTTTGAGCGTTTTTTGAATCCTGACCGTGTAAGCTTACCTGACTTTGATATTGATTTTTGTCAGGATCGCCGTGATGAAGTGATTCACTACGTGCAAGAAAAATACGGTAAGGAATATGTTTCTCAGATTATTACCTTTGGAACACTAAAAGCACGGGCTTGTATACGTGATGTTGGGCGCGTTTTACAAATGTCTTACGGTTTAGTTTCTCGTATTGCTGCTTTTGTGCCTGAAGTACCTAACCCACCGCCTATCAGGGAAGTATTGGATACAGACGAGCGCCTTCGTGCCATGGTTGAGGAAGAGGAAGGGGTTGATAAGCTTCTGGAAATTGCCATGCAACTAGAAGGCTCGCTACGTCATGCTTCTACCCACGCTGCTGGTGTTATTATTTCAGACCGACCAATCGCAGATGTTTGTGGTTTGTATAATGATTCACGCTCAAGTATGCCTGCGACTCAACTTGCTATGTTTGACGCAGAATACAGCGGTTTGGTTAAGTTTGATTTCCTTGGTTTGAAGACATTAACGACTATTCAACAGGCTATTCAGATAACCAAAAAGGTAACGGGAGATGTTGTTGATATCGGCCAGATATCTTTAGAGGATACAAAAGCTTACGATATGTTATGCCACGGCCATACAGTTGGGGTTTTCCAAATTGAATCGGCTGGTATGACGGACCTAACCAAACGTATGCAACCGCAAGATATGGAAGCTATGTCTGCCCTTGTTGCTTTATACCGCCCTGGGCCACTGGGAAGCGGTATGGTGGATGATTATATTGATGTGCGTCATGGTAAAAAGGAGGCCAGTTACCCACATGATATTTTAAAGCCTGCTTTATTAGATACATTTGGTGTCCCTGTTTACCAAGAGCAAATTATGCGGATGGCGCGGGACTTGGCAGGTTATACCCTTGGTGGTGCGGATATGCTTCGCCGTGCTATGGGGAAAAAGAAGAAGGAAGAAATGGACAAACAACGCCAATTGTTTGTTGAAGGTTCGGCGAAAGAGCATAGTGTTCCAGCAGAAAAAGCCGATAGTATTTTTGACTTGATGGCAGTTTTTGCGGGGTACGGTTTTAACAAAGCCCACAGTATGGCCTACGCGTTAATTTCTTACCAAACAGCTTACCTAAAAGCCCATTACCCACTGCCATTTATGGCTGCAACAATGACATTGGATAAAGGTAATACAGACAAATTGCTGCGTTATAAAGCCGAGCTTCAGCGAATGGACAGTGACCTGCTATCACCAGATGTCAATGCGTCTATGCTCAACTTTGCGGTGGAAGACGGTAAAATTCGCCATGCGTTATCTGCCATTAAAGGGGCAGGGGAAGAAAGCATGGCGCAACTAATTGAAGAACGTGAACAAAATGGCAATTACAAAACTATTTGGGACTTGCTTGAGCGATTAACGCCGCAAATTATGAGTAAGAAAAACCTAGAAGTTCTTATTAAAGCAGGGGCTCTGGATAGTTTATACCCTTATTAAAGCAGGGGCTCTGGATAGTTTATACCCAAACCGTGCGGAGTTACTGGCAAATACGGAAAAACTTCAAGCTTACTGCCACAACTATTGGGAAGAAAAAAACAGCAACCAAATTGGGTTATTTGGTGGAGGAGGCGAAAAAACAGTTCTCCAGATTCCAAACCTTGTACCTACCCACAAGTGGGATTTATTTGAACAACTTCAGCAAGAGCTTACTGTTATTGGCTTTTATTTATCGGCTCACCCTCTTGCTGCTTTCAGGCATGAGTTAACGAAGATAGACGGGCTAGTGCCTATTTCAACCTTAGAAGTACGCGTAGATAAAGGGCAAAAAGCCGCCCGTGTTGCGGGTGTTGTTCTAACTAGCCGTGAAATGAAAACTAAAAAAGGGGACCGTATGGCTTTTGCCACGATTTCTGATGAAAGTGGTCAGCAGGAAGCGGTTCTTTTCCCTAAAACATACGCAATGTACGCTGAAATATTGACAGAGAAGGGGATGCCCATAGCTGTTACATTAGCCATGGAAAAAGAAGGGGAACGCCTACGGTTAAGCGTAGAAAGTATGGCGCCCTTGGAAAATTTTGTGGGGCACCGCCCACAAATAACTTTAAAAGTAGGCGATATTGAAGTTCTTCAACCGTTGCAGCAACATTTAATGAATGGTGAACCTGGAGCAACAAGCTGCCAAATTATTTTAAGCCGTCCCAATACGGGGGATGTGACCTTTACTCTTCCGAAACGCATTACGTGTACCAAGCAACTCTTAGCTCAAATTGAAGTTTTAGACGGCGTACAATTACTCCAGTAACCGACAAAACTTGACTTACCAAATCAAGCGCTTGTATATATTTAGCTACTTTCATTCCCTTTTTCCATAAAGGAGAACTCTATCTCATGGTAAATACAATTAACATTTCGCAACGTAGCGGCGTGGCTATCAAAAATAATCAGAAAGTTAACAAGCAAACATTTCAGGTAGCATTAACAGTAAGTAGCATAAATAAAAGCATTTTTGTGGTAGGTGTTCTTGATTCAACGCTTGAGGATGTCTCGCCAGAAACAACTTCCCGTTTGGGTGTTTGCTTTAAAGTTCCCACTAATTTTGAGGTGACTTCGTTAAAGCTTCGGTACGAAGGGGAAGTTGAAGACCTTTATGTGACGTTAAACTATTTGACTGATAGAAGTGAATCTAGAAGTAAGCAAATTATTCTAAATTTGACACAAACTAGTGATGACCCACCTGCTGGACAGCAGGATGGGTCATTACTCCTACCGCTTACCTAATGGCGTAAAAGCACGGCGTTTTGCACCTGTGTAAAGTTGACGCGGACGGCCGATTTTTTGCTGTTCTTCGCCAATCATTTCCATCCAGTGGCTAATCCAGCCTACTGTACGGGAAAGGGCAAAAATACACGTAAACATATTGGTTGGTATGCCAATAGCTCTTAAAATAATACCGCTATAGAAATCCACATTTGGGTACAGTTTGCGCTCTACAAAGTACGGGTCACTCAGGGCAATGCGCTCAAGCTCCATCGCAACTTCTAACATTGGGTCATTAATTCCCAAGTCATTAAGAACCTCGTGGCAGGTCTCGCGCATGATTTGTGCGCGGGGATCAAAGTTTTTATATACGCGGTGACCAAAGCCCATCAAACGTGTTGGGTTTAGCTTATCTTTTACTTGCTCGATATAAGCAGGAATATTCTCCACAGTGCCGATTTCTGCTAACATTTCGAGTACAGCCTCGTTAGCACCACCATGGGCAGGGCCCCATAAGCTAGCAACACCCGCAGCAATACAAGCAAACGGGTTAGCACCAGAAGAACCAGCTAAACGCACGGTACTTGTTGAAGCGTTTTGTTCATGGTCAGCATGGAGAATAAAAATACGATCCATTGCTCGTTCAACAATTGGGTTTACTTCATAATCTTCTGTTGGTACGGCAAACATCATCCGCAAAAAGTTGCCGGGGTAGGAAAGGGCATTATCAGGGTACATAAAGGGCTGGCCAATACTGTACTTGTAGGCCATAGCCACAAGTGTTGGCATTTTAGCAATAATTCTAAAAGCCGAAACCTCACGGTGTCGTGGGTTATTGATATCTAATGAATCATGATAAAAGCTGGCAAGTGCTCCTGTTACACCGCACAAAATAGCCATAGGGTGAGCATCTGGCCTGAAACCATGGTAGAATGTATGAACTTGTTCGTGCACCATTGTATGATGATTAACAATATTTTCAAAATTTTCGAGTTCTGAAAGCTGAGGCAACTCTCCATAAAGCAGAAGGTAGCAACTTTCTAAAAAACTAGCATTTGCAGCAAGGTCGGCAATGTCATACCCACGGTACAAAAGTTCTCCTGCATCTCCATCAATATAGGTAATGGCTGACTGGCAACTGGCTGTACTCATAAAACCGGGGTCATAGGTAAAAACACCGTGCTCTTTATAGAGAGTTCTCACATCCACAACATCAGGGCCAACAGTTCCTTTCATGAGAGGAAACTCAAAAGTTTTAGTAGGGAGTTTACCGTTAGACTTTACAACTTTTGGCTTACCCTCAGTAGTTGTCTTTTTTGAATTACTCGCTTTGCTGCGAGAGCGGGAGATTTGAGCCATGCCACCAGAATCCTTTTTATATTATTGCCCGTAATGTTACGGGAACAAAAGGGCAGGCGTCAATCTCTATATCTAACCTTACTGTGATTTAACAAAGGATTGTGCTTGCTTAAAAATTGTGCTTACCATTTAGGAAAATTAATAATAATTGAAATTATATAGGGCTTTCGTAAAAACTATGCCTACGCTAACACTCAAAAATCTGCTTATCGGTTTAAATATTATTCTTGTTACAATTCAAGTTACTAACTTTGGTGTTATTCACGTGCTGGGAGGAAATATCAAGAAAGATGTGGATCTTCTTATTAAAGAATATTCAAAGTGCTAATGAAGAGCTTAAAAAGGCCAGTGATGAAATTCATATTATTGAGGAGTTAGCAATAAATGGGCAACAAAGGCAAGAAGCAATTGCAATTGAAGAGGTTCTAAAAGTATATACGAAACATTTGCACGAAGCTGAAGATTATATCCTTAAAGGAAATAAGGAGGAAGCTAAGCATATTTTACTTAACGAGGCTTCTAAAGACTTTGAGGAAATGCGTAAACTTCTTCATATTTTAGAGGAAGATATTGCTCACTTAGAGCACGAAGCTCAACAACATGTATATTTAGCACTTTTAGAGGAGAAAATAGTTGTTGTGGTTATGCTGCTTTTATCCCTTGTTATTGCGGGGATATCAATTTCTTTAAGCTTCAAGGTTTTAAAAGCTATGCAGAACTCCGTAAAAACTCTTACAAAAGCATCTAGCGATTTAGATTTATGTTTTGTTTTGCCAACTGATGGGAAGACAGAAGTAAGTGAGCTTAATAAGGCTATTACTAGTTTTAAAGAAGCTATTCGTAAGAGTATGAAGATTGCAACAGATACCTCTACAACAGTAGGTTCTGCGGCTAATCAATTAGCAGTATCTTCTGAAGAGATTAATAAAACTTTAACTATACAAACTGATAGAGTTCAAAATGTTGAACAGACAATGGCGGAATCAACTGAATCTATACGGACAGTAAGTCAACGTTTGAAAGAAACAGAACAACAATCAACGGAAGTAATGAACCAGGCTGAAATTGCTGAAACAAATATGAAAGAGTTGCAAGATAAGTCTGATGAGATAGGTCAGGTTATTAGTGTAATTCAAGATATTTCAGATCAAGTAAATTTATTAGCTCTCAATGCAGCAATTGAAGCTGCTAGGGCTGGAGATGCTGGTCGTGGATTTGCCGTGGTTGCTGATGAAGTAAGGAAGTTAGCAGCTCAAACAAGTACATCTGCTGGCAATATTCAGGAAGGTATGAATGAGCTACATAGCACGGTGACTCGTTGTTTTGATAGCTTGAATGTGATTACAAAGGCGATTGAAGCAAACAATACTGCGATTCAAGAGATAACTCTTTCCTCTACAACTCAAACAGAAAGTGTTGAAAAAGTACGTAATATTATGGGCGAGCTATCTGAAAACATCCGAAATAACCTCAGCTCTGTTGAACAAAGTACTGCAGCCACTGGTATGCTTGCAGAAGAGGCTGGAAAATTAGAGGAAGAAAT
>JAPPOO010000087.1 GCA_028817875.1 Alphaproteobacteria bacterium
CTACCCCAGCCCCTACAACAACCAAATGCTTCTCGCATTTGGGATGTTGGGAACCGTTAAAACACCAAGTAATGGGTAAATACTTAGTTATGATTTTTCCTCAAATTCTTGCTTAAAAGAGAGTGGGATTTTATTTTTGTATATAATTTTGTGTGCGGGGTGGGGAGGAAAGTGAGATTTGCGTGGAATGGTCGGATTGGGGAGAGACAGAGGAGTACTTGCTGGGTGGAACGGGTGCGGGAGGAAGAAGGGACAGGAGTGTGAGGAGGTTTAGTAAGCAATGTTTACTAAAATAATCTGAGTGGTGGTATTTTTACGTCCTTTTGAATCTGTTTCAATAGGTTTATTAGACTTATGAGGATTGCAGGAGGTACAATCTATTCAGGTTTTTAAAGTGATGGATGAAGGTGAATAATGCTTGTTGCTAGGGTAGGGGTTAAGTTTTTTCGTTATGCGGGAGTAGTTGGGCTACTGCTTTTGCACTGTATTGTGCTGTTTTTCTTTGTGATGTCTTTAGGAGCTATGATTGGTGCTGATCAGTATTTGCCTTCGTTTGGATTTTTAGAGTTTATGGCGATTTTGTTTGCAGTAGTAACAGCTGCTGTGGCTGTTAGAGTTAAGCTTTTGTTACCTGTTATGTTTGTGCCTTTGCTTGCCTCTCTTTTTCTGATTTTAGGGGCGTATGCTTTTTTTAAGTTGGAAGGTACTTGGGACAATACGTACAGTTTACAGGACGATATCCTCTTTCTTTTGATATTTATTATTTGGTTGTATGCTGCTTTACATATTTTGGCGTTTTTGGCCGTTTTTCTATTCCGTTTTGTTAGGAAGTTGAAAAAGAAGGCTGAAATAACTCATACTTTATAGAAGTATAATACACCATAATTAACTTAGTGATGCGTTGAAAGCCCCCGATATGCAGGGGCTTTTGGACTATTTGGCGAGTGTTTGAACGAGTTGAAGTAGCAGCCTTCGCTTGCGTTGGCTCAAACCTAGGTACACGTTTAGAAGGTCTACTAATCTACGAAAATCACGTTCGGTTATTGGGGAAGATATTTTACTTTTATCGGTCATGTTTTTGACTCCTTTTGTTATTTTTTAAACAAAACAGCCACTTAAACGAAGTGGCTGGGGAGTTCAAAACCGTTAGAGCACGGCGTGGGTATTAGCCGAAGCGTATTTGCCACCATCCCCAACCGTGTTGGAGGGTGACGTTTTAGTGACCCGTCTTGGTCAGCTCTAAGAGGTTTTGAAGCCCCACACCTGTAACTCACAGATGCAGAGGTACTGTAGCATAGGGTGATTGGGTTGGGTATGCTTTCTTATGGTAGATTGTGGGTGACAGGTGTGGGGTTTGGTTGTAGGTTTTTGATATGAAAGTGATTGTTGGGTCTCAAAATCCCGTTAAGGTTCGGGCTGTGCAAACGGCTTTTGAAAAGATGTTTCCTGAAATGACATTTACGTTTGAGGGATGCGCGGCGGCGTCTGGGGTGTCTGACCAACCTATGGGCATGGAAGAGACGTTGCAGGGGGCGTTGAACCGTGCGGAGGATTGTCGGCGTGCGTACCCTGATGCGGATTATTTTTGTGGTTTGGAAAGCGGTATTATTGAGGAATCTGACGGGAGTATGGCCACAACTGCTTGGGTGGTTGTGATGAACCGAGAAGGATATGTGGGCAAGGGGATGTCTAGCTTGCATTATATTCCGCCTCAGGTTGCTGCGTTGGTGCAGCAGGGGCATGAGCTTGGTACGGCCGATGATGCAGTTTTCAAACAGCAGAATTCTAAGCAGGGTGGTGGCAATATTGGTATTCTTACCAAGGGAGTTTATACTCGAACCGACAAAATGGTGGAGGCGACATACTGCGCCCTTGTTGCTTACCGTAACCCTGATTTGTACCTAAAGTAGGAGTTTGTTATGGCTATTCGTGATATTTGCCAATTGGGGAATGATGTTATACGGGCGACAGCGGAGGCTGTTGCGTTTCCGTTGAGTGAGGCGCATCAGCAGCTTATTACTGATTTGGTGGATACTATGCGGAGTGACAATGTGATTGGGTTGGCGGCACCTCAGGTTGGTGAATCTGTGCGTATTTTGGTGACGGAAATTCGGCCGACGGAGTTTCGTCAACGGGCAACAGAGCCTTTGAAAGTGTTTATCAACCCGCAGATTACGTCGTTTTCCGAAGAAACTGAAGTAGGGTACGAAGGGTGTGGGAGCGTTGCAGAGACGCGTTTATTTGGTGAAGTAGAGCGTGCCAAAACTGTAGACGTTAGCTGGTTTGACGAGCATGGAACGCCCCAAACAGGAACGTTTAGTGGCCTGATGGCTCGGTTGGTGCAGCACGAGTATGACCATTTGGATGGCATTGTGTTTACAGATAAGCTCTATACAACCAAAACGCTGATGTCTTCCGTTGAGTATAAAAAACTGGCTTAAGTAGGTTGTTTTAGGGGCATTTTCGTCCTATATCCTCAAAATATAATAAAGGTGGTCGCGCTTGTACCATGTGCAAGCGTTGTTCAAGCGGGACTTCGCCTTATCTTTTTATAGCGTTTGTCCACTCCATGTTTTCTGACTATCTGCACACCCGTATGGGATACCCGTAAGGGGAAGAGGGGGCAGACCGTATGCTGTATTCAGGTTGGATAGGTAATAGGCACGGATATCCTACAACCCAACTTGCTTGATCGCCCCGTTATGGGGTTGGTCGGATTGGCTGCACCGTTTGTGGCTTATGGAGAATTACTATGACTATGACTAGAATTGAAAAAGAGATTGCTAAACATATCATGAGAGCAAACCTCGGAAATGAGGCATCTCAGCAATTTCTTAAAAATGTTGAAGATGACGAAATTTCCGAGAGGGCTTATCGTGGTGAGTTTTCTCTGTTTCAACTTACTTCGCAACTGAATGCGAGGGAGATAGTCAAAAAAATGTTGGCTGGGGAAGAAATTCCTCAGATTTACCAATGGGAAAGAGAAACAGGGGAAGATTTCATCTTCAAAAGCTGGGGTATTTTGCCTGAGGTAGAGTGCCAAGAACTGGCGGAAGATGATGAAGATGAGGTTCAATTTACCTTGGAGCAATCGTACTACTGGATGGCGCGCGCGCGATCTGGTGCGAAGTGTTTTTTTCCGCATTTTCGTGAAGAGGCTAAGAAAGCAGGGCTGAAGCTCTGTGTTACAAAGCCTTCTGAAGGCTATTATAGTTGGTGTGGCATCGCCTTCCAAAAGTAATAGCCGACGTGGTAACAAACTTTGAGTGAGCTGGGGTTTTATCTCTTGGCTCGCTCTTTTTTTATGTGGTTTATTTTTTACCTGATATAACCGCTGACAAATTGGAGGGATCGGGTTAGATTATTTTTTATCAATTTTTTGCGCAGGAAGATGGTTTTTTGCTGCGTTGTTGGGTAAGGGATAAAAAATAAAAGGAAGACTCAGAATGCAAAACCGCTTATTCGGATTTAGTATGTTTGGTGCAATTGGTTTGGGGGGTGTTAAGCTGCTTCTTATTTTGTGGCTTGTGCCTGCCTACGCTATGACGGATTACGCTGATTTGGTGGAGCGTTTATCCCCCAGCGTTGTGAATATTTCAACAGAGACAAAAGCACCTGAGGTTGACGCGGACGGGGAGAAATTCAACCCGTTTGAAGGTACGCCTTTTGAAGATTTTTTTAAGGGTTTTGGGGGTAGAGGACATTTTCCTCAATTTAGAGAAAGGCAGCAATCAACGGGGTCTGGCGTGGTTATTTCTAAGGATGGCTATGTTGTGACCAACAACCATGTGATTGAAGGAGCGGATGAAATTATTGTTCGGTTTAATGGTGACCGAGAGGAATACCCTGCTGAGCTTATTGGTCGGGATAGCAAGAACGACCTCGCTTTATTGAAATTGGAAGATATGCCGAAAGGTTTGCAGGCAGCAGAGTTGGGGGATTCGGACAAGTTGCGTCCTGGTCAGGCTGTGTTGGCCATTGGTAACCCGTTTGGTTTGGGTGGTACTGTGACAGCAGGAATTGTATCGGCCTTGGGGCGGAACATTGGGCAAGGGCCGTACGATGATTTTATTCAGACGGATGCTGCCATTAACCCCGGTAATTCAGGGGGGCCGCTGTTTAGCCAAGACGGTGATTTGGTAGGGATTAATACGGCGATTTTGACCCGTACAGGGGGTAGCAATGGTATCGGTTTTGCGATTCCTGTGAATACGGTTAAGTTGATTGTGGCGCAGATTAAAAAGCATGGGCACCCTGTGCGCGGTTGGTTGGGTGTGCGTATTCAGCAAGTAACGCCTGAATTGGCCGAGAACTTCAATTTATCTGACGACGTAGGGGCGTTGGTAGCTGAAATTGTTGAGGATAGCCCCGCAGAAGCGGCGAAGATTCAGGTTGGTGATATCATTATGAGCTACAATGGTACGCAAATTGAGGAAATGGCTGATTTGCCTCGGCTTGTTGCGGAAACTGAAGTGGGACAGACTGTGACCGTTAATTTGTTGCGTAACGGTAGCAACAAGCGTGTGTACGTTAAGATTGCCGAGCTTGAAGAGGAAGAGGGCGATACGTTGACGCGCTTGCCTCGTAAAAAGGATGAAAAACCTACAGAGCTTTTAGGTCTTAGTTTACAAATACTTACGAAGAATCAGGCTGAAAACCTAGACTTGCCGGAGGATGTAGATGGTCTTGTTGTTGTGAGTGTGGACTATAACAGCCCCGCTGCTGAGGCTGGTTTGCGTCGCGGAGATGTGTTGGTCGAGGCAAATATGAAGCCTGTTAGCAGCATGAGTGATTTGGAGGCGCAGGTAGACCGCAGTAAAGGGAAATCTGTTTTGTTGCGTGTTTTCCGTCGAGATGGTTACTTGTTTATTCCTTTGGCTGTGGAAGATTAACCGAAACAGCCCGTGTATGTTTTTGACTTAAAAATGCGGTTGTCACGAAAAGAATCGCCACTTTAATAGTGGCGATTCTTTTGATCTAAAAATAAACTAGCCATACCATATAGAGCGGCATCATTTTTTAACGACGTTATTTTGACTGTAGTATCTTGCCAAGTAGCTGGTTTTGCCACTTCTTCTGTTGATTTTATAGCTAGATTGAGAAGAGAGTTTTCTTGATTATTTTTCGTGAAGGCGTCAATCACTCCACCACCCAGTGTTATTACTGCTGGATTGAAACAATGAACTATGCTGGCTATACCTCTACCTAACTGCCGTGCTGCTTTTTCAATATTTTCATCTGTTATACATCCTTGCTCATTTTTATAAATATGGGCTGCTGCCAAGTCTTGGAGGTAGTATCCGTCTTCATTATTATTTAGAATAAGGTTGCCAAAATGTCCTGCACATCCACCTGTACCTCGCCATAGCTTACCATTTATTATTATGCCCCCACCTATACCTGTGCCAATAACTATGTGTACCAACGAGTCTTTAGGCTCTATTGTATCGTCACAGTGGAATACGCCCAGTGCCGCAGCGTGACCATCATTTAAAACTTTTAGCTCTATACTTTCATCAATATGTTCAGACCAATGATAATTTTTATATCCTTGTATATTTGTAGCATTACGTACCATACCATCTAATTGAACTGAACTAGCTGTTGCTATACCTACACGCTTAGCATTAAATTTTCGGATATACTTTTGAACTATTGGTTTAATTGCTTCAGTAGATTTTTTTGGCAATTCTTCACGAAATTTTTGTGTTAGATTGAGGTCATCAAACAATCCTACCTTAACGCTAGATGCTCCTATGTCTATAGCTAAAATGGAGGTGGTCATTAGTTAGTTAAGCTTTTGTTTTTTTGATCTAATTTTGAGTAGTATATCACGTTAACAATAATTCTTTTGTTTGAGTGAGAAGCACGATTAGTATACTCAGTGTGTTGTAAAACAACAAGATAAACCTCCATACTTGTTAATGGGGTTTGTTTTGGCGAGTATTTGCTATTTTTCACGTTTTGGCTTAGGAGGTATGTATGACACAGTCAACTGCCATCACACTTTTTGGCCCTACTGCCAGCGGCAAGACGGGGCTGGCCATTGCGTTGGCGCAGGCATTTAACGGCATCATTATTAATGCGGATAGCCGTCAATTTTATAAGTACATGCCTATTTTAACAGCGGCACCGAGTGCGGAAGAGTACGCGGCAGCGCCGCACGAGCTGTATGAAATTTTTGAGCCTGACCAAAGTTTTTCGGCAGGGGAATACTTACGTTTAGCGACAAAAATAGCTGCGGAAGTTGTTGCCCAAGGGAAGATGCCTATTTTTGTGGGTGGCACGGGGCTGTATTTAGATATGTTGTTGCATGGGATTTCACCCATGCCGGATGTGCCTGCCGAGGTGTTAGATGCGCTGAAAGAAGAATTAGAAACGCGCGGGCGGGATGTTTTATTTGATGAGTTGCTACAGGTAGATGCAGCGTGGGCGGATAAGATTCCTTCTGCGGATACGCAGCGGTTGTTGCGAGGGTTATCGGTTTATCGGCATACAGGCAAGAATTTGACATATTGGCAGCAGCAACCGAAGGAAGGGGCATTGCCGTATTCTATGGTGTCGTTGGCTGTTTGTCGGCTACGTGTGGAGCAGGTAGAGCGTATTGAGGCGCGTTTTGAGATTCAATGTGAGGCTGGGTTGCTGGAAGAGGTGAAAGCTCTTCTTGCGCGTGGGTATTCGCCTGAATTGCCAGCCTTAACTAGTTTGGGTGTTCAAGCTTTTTCAGATTACTTTGCGGAGGTGATTCCTTTTGAAGAAGCACGCGAGAAATATATTATTCAACAGCGCCAGTACGCGAAACGGCAAAGCACGTGGTTGAAGAATAGTTACCCTGCCCAGCACGTTTTTGAAAATGCTGATGCGGCTAACGTTGTGGCATACGTCAAAAAAATACTGCCCCATCCTTCGTTTTGAAGGTAGGGCAGTATTTAATGACTACTGATTTTGCTGTCTTTATACTTTTTAAACTCTCTAAAAGCCTCTTCTTCTTCTAATTCTTTAAGAGAAGGTACTAATTCAATTTCGCGATTTGGTAGTTGGAG
>JAPPOO010000076.1 GCA_028817875.1 Alphaproteobacteria bacterium
TGAGAAACGTTCAATACGTTTATTGAATGAAGCGCTACAAAATGCTCCGGAGGAAAGGCAGGCAGAGGTAGTTAAACTATTCCAAAAAGAGTATCCTGAAATACAAAAATTGCTTGAATCTCAAGAAAGTAAAAAAATAGAGAGTAACGACCAAGAAGAGCCAGTTGCGGGCACAAGCAGGATAGCAAGCTATTTGCAACCTTATGTAGAAGGTTTGACAGATGAGGAAATGCAAAAATTTCCACAGGTGTCATTAGAAGAAAGGCCAGTCAGTAGCTTAATATTATTGGATTGTAATTTTAGATCTCCAACTGATGCGCAGGCATGCCCGACATATATTAGCCATATGTTTGAAGGAGCTAATTTTGATTATCCCGTATTAATTAACGAAGTAGGGCAGGTAATAGACGGTCAGCGTAGGGTATTGGAGGCACAAAAAAGAGGTATTACGTCCTTGTTATGTAACGTGCGGCACATAACAGACGAAAAAGAAGCAAAAATACTGAGGGTCAGTGTAAATAATCGATTACATAAAGTAGACAAGCTTAATATGTACTGGTCTATTTGCACATTGGCAAATTTAGGGCTTTCCCAGCAAAAAATAGCTGATGCTTTGGGAACAAGTCGTACGAATGTTATTGTTTACACAAAAGTGAAGGACAAAGCGACATCTGCCTTACGCAAATTATTTGAAGACGGAATGATTCAAATAACAAATGCAAGTAGTTGTGTAGACTTTACCGAAAAAACGCAGGACCGAATTGCATCGTTTGTACGTACGTACGGGGCTAGCTGGGGGAAAGGAAGCCAGTTTACAGAGCTCTATACGGCAGCAAGTAATAGCAAGCTAGCTCAATTAGAGAAAAAAGCAGCAAACAACATGCCTCTTGGAAGTAGCAACCCAGTAGTTGCAAATACCTCAATAGATGCAGGAGTTTCAGCAGCAGAAACAAAAAATGTACCTCAAATAGATCAGGAACTGCGTAGCTATCAACAATCTTTAAGAGATGCTGAAGTATGGACCGCCCAGCGAGAAAGTGTGATCGCTCGACAGACGGAAGAGTTGAGTGAAGCAAAAACAGAGATAGAAGCCTTAAAAAAAGAGCTGGAAGCTCTAGAGTTGATTCAATATGGAGATAAATCAACAGTCCAAGAGATTTTAAAGGAATTTAAGGATTTTTATGCATTAACAGAGCGTGTAGCTGGTGCAGCTCAAGCTGCAAGACAAGCAGGAAAGCAAGTTCGTCAAACTCAATTGAGCCGCAAACAAGTATTGGAAGTTCAAGAAATAGTTGATCAACTAGAGCAACATGTCAATGTATTGCGGGTTGAATTAACTAATAAAGCAGGTATTCGTTAATTTCAAGCCACACTGCTGTTAGCTCAAACGGGTAGAAAGACTTGAAAAATAGCAGAATGAGCCCCATGATAAACGCATGGTATATAAAGTTACACGTCTACTGGTAGTAGCTATTTTAGGGCTTTCTTTAGCTTTTCCTTCTGCGTCCACAGCGGAAAAATTCGGCAGCCTGCGCTATTCAGGTGGGAAGAGTTTTGAATTTTTGGATCTTCCAGGTTACTACGGTTACGGAGAAAGTACAGAGACTCTCATTGAGGTAAACGCTAGCGGAGGAGGAGGAATTGACCTTCTCGGTTGTGGTGCTGTAGATATATTTTCCTTTATGAATATTCAGTATCAGATTGCTGACATTATCGAAAATTTTACACAATATATGAAAACGATGGTAGCCAAGTGGCTTCTTACTCAATTATTTAGTAGTCCGCAGCTAGGGGCCATCTTCGATACGCTTCAAGCTTTCGGTAACGCAAGGCTAGATATGTTTAAAGCTAATTGTGACATCGGTCAAATTCGTGCAGATGCAAAGCGTCAGGCAGTAGACTACTGTATTGAAGAAAAAACCAAGACGCTCGGTAGAGAGGCCGCGGTTAAAAATTGTACCGAAAATGCCAGCAAAAGTACGGCAGATAAGCTTGTTGAGGCAGCAGATAAGTTACTTAATTTCCAGGCTATAAACAGTAAAGTAAATGATGTGCTAAGAGAAACAGCAGCTTGTGGTGCAAGCGAAAAAGATGGAGCGTGCTTTTTAGCGACAATAGCGTCTGGATTTCGGTTGTGTGGTTACAGGGGAGTGGGTAATAAACGCAATTCTAAAGGAGGGTGCATTGGTGGAAGAGGGGCTGAGCAGACAAGTCAGGTAATAAAGTACCCCACCCTATTTTCAGCAGCAAATGAAGTTTTTTATGACGGGATTTATAATGTCTTGGATGAAGTTGCTTCAGAAGTTGTAACAAAATACAGTCTAGCTCAAATAGACATGGCGCTTGATAACTTAGCAAGCAAACAAAGTAGTGACGCTGGAAAAATTACTATGTCCCAGTACCAGTTTTTCAAATATGACCTAGATCCTGTGCAATTTGGAGCGTTATCCGAAAAAGACTCGCAAAAATTGGACAAAATAGTCGAAGAGTTTATAGAATTTAAAGGGTGCGGTAAATCAGAAGATGGTGGGATAATAGACCCATTTGCCCCCACTAAAATGTTTTTAAAAGAGTTGAACCTAATTAAAGATACTGGAGTAAAAATAACGCATAGCGAGCAAGATTTAGAAAATATGGCAAAAGGGTTGTCGCAGATTATTGACTTAAAAGGGAGTAGTGATGCTAAGAAGCAAGCAGGCTTAGATATTCAGCAAGCAGCTAAACTTTTAAATGTTGGAGTGGTCTGTGTAGCGAACCATGATATTCACGCAAGTATGAGTATGCTAATAAAAATGAAGAAACTGCCAATAGATGACCAAGCGGCAATACTAAGAGCAACCTCTCTGCAAGCATCGAAAATTTTTATTAGAAGTTTAATGGAATTTGTAAAGTATCAGTTAGAAAAGGCAGGACCAGATTTCGACGAGTGGGCTAACGAGGGAGTCGATACTTACTATGCAGATGGTGGCTGTGATAAGGCAAGCAAGATGATTAGCAGGAAAAAAGGAGTTGAAAAAGGTCTTCAACCTTGTGACAAAGAGAAATGGAAGCATCCTGCAATAAAGACTGCGTTAGAAATGATGCTCAAGCAACTGGATATACAAATGAAAGCTATGGAGAGCCGTGAGAAAGAAAGAAAAGGCTGGGCAGATATGATGGCCTTAATGGAAAAGCGTGCAGATGCTCTGATTGAAGAGAGAGAGTAGTACCCTTTAACCACACTTGTCAATTTACCCGCCCTGCGTTACCGTTAGGCAAGTAAATTTTTAAGTAAAGAGCATGTCACATAGCAACAGTACCCCATACAGTTTTGTAGAGCCTCCGCTTATTCAGGCGTTAGCTGCAAAATATGAGATAGAGAAAGGGGAGCACCCGGCTTTCTGGCAGGAAGTATTTGCCAAATTACCGCCTTATACTGATCCTAAGACAGTTGCTTTGTGGCAAGAAAATGGCCTCCCTCTTCAAATGTGCTCAAATGGCCACAATGTCATAGTAGATGGAAAGGGGAGGGGAATCCCAGTCTCCCCATTGTTTGTGCGGGATTTGAGCGGGCGCATTATCTACACAGGAACTGGGCCAGAGGTGAAAGAGGGGGAGGAATGGGAACATAATCCTCATATAACATTTCCGAAAGGTTGCCGTGATGTAACGTCATCCGTTGTAGGGGCTGAAAAACTAGAAAAAGTTCTTATGACTTCTTTTAGGGCGTTAGATGTTTCGCCAAAAACAGATTTTGTAATCTCAGGGCGGCAACACCCTGCTCAAGTACTGTATTCAAATTTAAACCTATATCCATACAAATTGAGATTGGATACATTTTACACAGACGGTTGGCGTTTACCACAGACGCAAATGTTATATGTACGTCCAGTAAAAGATGCGGAAAAAACGCAAAATCTCGCAAAAGAGTTTTTACAGCGCTGGAGTAGTCGACCAAATAATCAAGACTATACGGCTTTTTATGAGGCTCATGGTGGAGATAAATTTGTAGAAAAGCTCTTCGTACAAGGTATTACAGTAATTCCTACGTTTGAAGCCTACAATGGTTACAATAAAGTAGGCGAATCTTTTGAGTTAGAGGATTTTTGGCCTGGTAGGGCTGTAAAAGGTTTGCATGAAGTTACTGAAGTTCGTTCAGATGTATCTCCAAAGGGAACAATACTAGAGGTAGTAGAGCCAGGCTATGTAATGCACAAAAGTGTGAAACAAGCCAAAGTCATAGTAAGCGATGGTTCTCAGTACCAAACACCGCATAACAAAGATACGCCTCCATACTATCCTGATTTAAGGCTACCTCACCAAAGGACAAGAGCAGTGTGGGGTAGTACGTGGGTACCAACGCATCCTAGTCATTTTGAGCAGCCGGCTATGTGGGGGTGGGATGTAGATACAGGCAGGTTTTTGCAACTTTCTGGCCCTTTATGGGACCCATTGCACTATTATTATGCTTCGGTAGTAGATGTGCTAAGAGCTGTACGTCAAACGCCAGCAGGGGAAGATGTGTATATTCCAAAAGAAATGAAAGAGCGTTTTTATCCCGTCGTTTCCATGAAGCAGTACGATACGCTGTCGATTCCAACCTTGGAAAGTCGAGAAAGTACAGGCGCACACATCCAATCGGCAGTAGATCATGTGCCCTTCAATCAGGTATGTGGCATCGGCTATCACCCACTTCCTTTAATGTATGAAGATGAACTGGATTCATTCATGTTTCCAGAGTTGGCACCTAAATATCGATTACGGGGCAAGCCAGTACAGCAACTGATGGATGTTATTCAAAGTAGTATAACGCCAGAACAAGCTATAAAGGCAACAATTGTCACGCCAAGTAGTCAAAATTTAAAAGAAGAAAGGCATTTTGCAGAATCAAAGAAAGAGATGCTGAAAGACTATCCTCAGCTTAAAAGATATCTGAGTGAAACTAAACTGGACGAAATAGTAGATCAGGTACCGTTATGGCTAAAGGATGTGCCAGAGATGGAGTTGCAACGTAATATCCGTAGAGCTGTGGGTGGCAAAAAACAAAAAGAACGCCTTGAAAATTGGCAAGAAGGTTTATTTGACGGAGTATCTAACTTCAGAGAAAAGTCTTTATGGTGGCGTCGTTTGCGTCATAGGTTATTTAGAAAATATCCAGGGTGGTATGTGCAGGGGTGGTGGAATATGGACTTTCCAGAAGAAAGCGAAGGAAAAGCAAGGGCAAAGCCTTATAAACACGCTAAAACAGTGCGTGAAAAGCTAATTAAGCTAACAAAGCACACTAATTAGTTAACACAAAACAAGAGTTAAGGTATTCTATAGAAATGGCGACATCAAAAGAAAATAAAGTGCCTGATACAAAACAGCAAAATTTGCAGCAAAATCAGGCGTTAAACCAATTAGTAGAGCGTTTTAAAGCGCTGCCACGTCCTATCCAAATTGTGTTAGGGGTAGCTGTATTTTTCATAGTATTTAGCTTGATTTCAGGGGGGCGGGACAATACAGTTCAGCAAAGAGGTCAAGAGCCAGTAGGGGTAACAAATGCTGTGCCTGAAAGGCAAAATCAGGAAGTATTCTCAGGCCTCAATACTGATACACCTGAACTTATGAAAGGTTGGTTTAACCAAAGCCAGCAAGACTTAGCAAGTATGAAAGATCAGCTTGAGTCCAAAATGGTGGAACAAGATGAATCGATTTCGCGTGCGGTAAGTCAAAATGAGCAGCTTCAGCAAGAAATGCGGCAAATATTGGACGATTTCAAAGCGGAGTTGTTGAATCTTCAAGATAATGAAAAACGTGATCGTGAAATATTAGGTCAGTTAGCTGAGGAAACACGCAAGCTTCAGTTAAATTCTCCAGCGAGCGTTCAAGTCAATACGGTATCTCCTCAACGTCAGAAAAAAAGGATATCTCAGACCCCTTTAGGTAATCCCGCTTCGTTAGAGTTAAGCGGGGATCAATCGCTATTAGGTGGTGTTGTAAATACAGGAGAATCTATAGCTGAAGGTGAGGACCCTTATGGGAGTGATGAAGATGAAGAAAAACGCCCCTTTATACCACCGTTAGGCTTTATAAAGGCAACATTATTGAATGGTGTAGATGCGTTGGTTGGTGGCAGCGCAACGCCAGCGTTAGCAAGGTTGCATGGCTCATATAAAACAGCCCATAGTGGTACTGTTATGTTAGATGGCTGCTTTTTACTACTTGAGTTTAACGGTGAAATATCAACAGAGCGCGCCATCGGTAAGCCTAGCCGTATGACGTGCGTATACCCTGACCAAGGTGTGGCGACATACGGAGTTTCTGGTTACGTGGTAGACGAAGCAGATGGAATTATAGGCGTACCCGGAGTGTTTTATGAAGGGGATGCAACACGTTTAGCAGCAGCAATGGTCGCAGACTTTGCGGCAGGTATGGCGGATATTATTGAACAGAACCAAAATACATTCACTGCAGACAGTAGTGGAAATGCCCAAAAACTGTTGACGGGTGATGAAGTGAAGGCTGAAATTGCAGGTGGTGTAGGAAGTGCCGTGAGTAGTCTAAGAGATTACTTGTTTGAAAGAGCAAATAGAGTATTGCCATTTGTAAGAATTGATGCGACACGTACATTACATGTTGTTTTATTGAGTGGTGTAGAGTTAAGGTCTCAAGGAAACCCTTGGACACTGCTATACGCAGCTGATGAATAGAAAAAAAGGAATAATAAACATGCAAAAACAAATCGTCTTTGCTTTAGTTTGTATGTCAGCGTTAAGCGGTTGTAAATATTATGGGAGTTCCCTGCCGCCAGAATATCCAATTTCTATGGACGATGCCTTAGCCGTCGCAAATGATTCAACTGTTGGAAGTATGGGAGCCCAGCGCCCTACAACACGGCGTTCTGTGCGCCCACGGGTTGAACAGCCTAGCTATATTCCTGAAAAAGAGTTAGCTATGGTATCTCCACCAAAAACACTTTTAGTTTGGACATACCCGCATATTACAGACGATAACAAGCGTGTATTTGGGAACTGGTCAACAATATTTCTAACTGATCGCTATGAGTGGATAGCACCTGCTAATGCCACGCCAGCAGATGAAATGCTTCAACAACCTATGTTTGCGCCACCTGCTGGCTCACCATAAAAATAATAAAGAAACAGGGTGAATGGATTTTAATAATAACCATACAACATCTCACCGTCCAAACCAGATAGGAGAACAACTCCCCTATTTTGAGTTTGAAGAAGACGAAAGGTCTCCGTTTTATCGCTGCCATTTATTAAAAGATGGTGGCCTTGGTGTATGTTGGAAAACCCCTGTACCACCATCCTACTCTTACGACCAAGGGCATCTAATGGCAACAAACGAATTCCGTACTTTTTTGGAAGGGTTGCCACCAGGGTACGAAGCACAGGTAGTCATTACATCGCACAATAATTTGTTGGAAAAAATGCGGCATTATTTGTCAGCAAATCCATCAGAGCCTAGAGCTCAGCTATTAAGAAATTCACGGGCTGAAAAATTATTAGAATCTGGATATCGGGGTTATGCAGTAGCTGAAGGCGCGCATTCTATGTTGCGGGACAGTTACCTAGTTATTAGTCTTAGGTCTCCTGATCAGACTGAACGGTTGGGGATGTTAGCCGTTATTGTTAATGGAGTTTACCAAATTACAACGACTATGATGCACATGATCGGATTACGGAATGTAAGCCTCCTAGGAAAATTTTTAGAACAAATGCTTAAGGAGTCCATGGCAGAGTTCCGAGAAGTCATTATGTCCGCTGAAAATACACTAACAGGTATGTTTAGCTTAGAACGTATGTCAAAGGCAGATTTAAAAGAGCATTATTGGCAAACATATGCGCCATCTTACCGCCACCCTATTCAAAAGGTTTCAGTAGATGAATTTACGCCGTTTAATCACCAAATTTTTCCGTTAGGCATAGAAAATGACCACCAAATAATAAAAGTAGGTAATGATTATTTTGGTATTGTAATGATGGCAATGATGCCAGACGCTGTAGATGCAGACTATTTAGGAACCATTCGTCGCACGCTTGTAACACAACACACAGTATTCATTAACTTTACGCAAGCCAACCAAACGATGGAAAAGATTAAGCTGACAGTAGGGGCAGAATTTCGTCGCCGAATAGCAAGTGCCTTTAACAAAGAAGAAGCAGAGGCATTTGGTGAAGAAGCATCCAGCGTTAAGTTTCGCCTATTTGATGGTCGTAAAATTATGTACGCAATGTTAGGCGTTATTATCCACGGATATACGCGAGAGCAAGTAGAAGAACGCATGTTGAGAATTAATGCAAATCTCAAAAAATTATCAGTTGTGCCAGATGTAGAAAAAACAATGGCGTTACAAGCACTGAGCTATTCTTGGCCTCTTTCATGGAGAAGTAAATTCAGCCGCCCATTTGCACGTACAAGACGCGTACTTTCAGACGACATAGCAGACTTGTCCCCTATCCATGGTCACTGGGGAGGGCACTCTCAAAAAGGAACCGAGTACGCTAATCACAAACCACAAGCTGTTTACACGAATAGAGATGGTGAAATTACATTTTTTGACCATACATCACCAGAGTTTGTAAACTGGCACTACGCTATTACAGGAACATCGGGATCTGGTAAGTCTTTTGCCGTAGTTGATTTAACGTTACAGCTATTTTCAGCTGGAGTTGAAAAGCAATACTTGATGACAATCAAAGATGATTACGATCGATTTGCTGAAACAATGGGCAAACTAATCATTATTGACTTAGATAGGCAGGATAGCTGCATTAACCCATTTACAGGGCCTATTACAAAGCATCGCCTACAGCAATGGTCAAATGCAGTGGAACTGATGGTACAAAAAGGGCAATTTGAAACAAGCCGTATAGAAGGGCGAATTATCGAGCAAGTTGTTCAATATGCTTACGATATTGTTCCAGATGATGATGTGCTCCGTCCAACATGGATAAGAGAAGCTTTCTATAAATTTCCATACGCAGATGAGGACCAGCGCCATGCAGGGATGCAAATGGCAACAGAAATTGGCTCCTACTGTGAAGAAGGTATTTATGGACGTTTATTTGATGGGCCACCAAGCGTATCTGAAAAAGATAAGCTAGTTGTTTTTAACCTACAAAATGTCCTAAGCGAAAAGGTATCAGACGTCATTATCAATGCAATTTTCACCATGCTGGATAACATTATGTATCTAGGGGACCGTGCTGAGAGAAAGCATTTATTAATAGACGAAATGATTTCAATGATTTCAGCTAAGGGCGGTGAATCCGTTGCTAACCAGTTAAAAAGAGCTTTTCGTACATATCGCTCTCTTAATTGTATGTGTGGTATTGCAAGCCAAAATGAAGAAGATTTAACAACGGATGTTGGCCAAGCTATTATTGGGAATATAACAAAACGGCTAATCCTCAAACCACGCCGAGAAATGATACCTATGCTTATGAAAACATTAGGGTTAAAATCTGAAAGGCATGAGAGAAACATTGCCAGCTTAGATACACGCCCTGGTTTTTATTCAGAATTTTATTTAATGTCTCCACATGGAGAGGTTATTTGCCGCTTGTTAACAGATAAGCTAACATATGCCTTAGCCACAACAACACCAGACGATGTTGCTGAAATCCAAAGGTTACGTGGTAAGTTTAATGGGGATTGGTGGCAAGCAACAATAGCTTTTGCAGAGCGTTATCCGCATGGAGTAAGAGCAGCGCGAGCGCAAGAGCAAAGAACATAAACGGATATAAAGAATATGGTACTTAAACGTAAACTCCCGTCTAAGTTAACGCAGGAAGATGATTTTTCTACCTCAGGGGATGCATTTGCTATGCCTGATCCTATAGAAAATCAAGCAGTTAAAACACCGCAAGACGCGGCTGTAGATGTATTTGCGGATGACCCAGTTCAAACCAACCAACCAACGCCAGAAAAGCAAGAGGAGCAAATAGCTCCACCTCCACCTATTGTAGAGGAACCTGAAATTTCAGAAGAGCCTGAAAACCTGCCAAAAAGCCCAGAACCTACTGAAAATGAAGCGGTAACGCAGGCACTGCCACCAGAGCCAGTTAAAATGGATGAGAAGGTACCGGAGAGTTCTTTAAAACGTCAGGTTAAGAAGAAAAGAAACCGCAAAGGTAAAAATAAAATCATTGAAAACAAAGAGGTAGACAAAAATCAACCTCAGAAAAAAGAGCAAAGAAACGAAGATGAGCCAAATGAGCTCATGGTTGAGAACAAGCAATCCTTATCGCAAGATGAAGCTGCGACAAAGGTAGCGAATAGTATGGCTGATATCCGCGGAGAACAGCCAAATCCTGCGGAAGAAGAGATAGAAGCCGCGTACGAGCCTTTGCCAGCAGAAACTGAAGCACCGGGGGCAAACGCGCCTTTACCCAAAATAGATTTACCGCTGCCTGAAGAAGATAAAAAAGAAGCGAAACAAGAAAAAAAATCTCAGGAAAAAGAGCCTGAAACTGTGCAAAAAGAGGCTAAAATAAAGGAAAGTAAGGAAAAAACAGAGGTAAAAGCGGAAGAAAAAGAAGAAATTGAGAGTAAAAAAAAGCAAATAAAAGCAAAATTTGTAGAAGAGGAAAGCGAACCTGCCCAAGAAGAGAGCAATGAGCCAGTTACCTCAATCGAAAAAGTAGCGGAAACGCAGTTTGCTAGCCCGCCATCTTTTGCTGAAACGCAAGAGCAAGAAAAAGAGAACAAAGGGCAGGAGCCAAAAGAAAATAAAGAAGACACTGCGAAAGAAAAAGAAGAGCCTAAAAAAGCCAGTGCTTGGGACTTTAGCAATTTTATTCCATCAAATAAGGATAAAAAAGAGGAAGAAGTTGTAGAAGGCTCTGAAGAGAAAGAAGCAAAAGAAGAAGCCGAGGAAAAACCTCCTGTTGCGCCAGAACCAGATATTTTCGGTTCAGCTGTTTTAGAAGAACCGCTAGATGCAAACCAAGGAGAGAAAAAGCCAGCACCTCCTGAGTTGCCTAAATCTGCCGCCGCAGCCATTGGCCGTGTATCAAGAGATAACAGTAAGGTAATCAAAATGGTTGCCGCAGGAGCCGTATGCCTCATTGTTATTATTGCCATTATTATTGTACGCGGTGGAGACAAAGCGCGTACAGGCATCCAAAAATTTGGAGACAGCGTTGCCGATTACCAAAAAGAAATTCCGGCAGACCAAAGCAACAGCAGCATTCAAGAGCTTGAAAAACAAATGGAAAACGAGCTAGATGCCATGGCTAAGGTAGAAGATATACCTTTAGCCCCTGCCGAAGAAGAGCTGCTACAGCAAGCAACGGTACCTGCTCCAAATAAAGCTGAGAATACAGCCAAAATTGAATTTGTAGATATTGACCCAGAGGAAGCTGACAGCCCAATTACCGCAGAAGGGGCAGAAGATATGCCGGAAGATATTAGCGCCGTTGCAAAGCTTCAGCGTGAAATATCCCGCCTAAAAGCTGGTAAGGAGAAAGAAACAAGTGAAGACATAACGGTAAAAGAGTCAGTTCAAGACGATGGACTTGTACCAACAAAAGAGCAAATACAGGCAGAGTTGGAAGCGTACCGTAAAGCTTTAGCCTCAGCTTCTGATGCAGGGCGAATTACCTCAGGAGATAATTTTTCTGATGTTCGGCCTCAGTCCACACTACCTAAGGAACAAACAGTGGAAGGGCCTGAAGGGCTACCACCAAGCACCGCGTATGTAGAAAACCCTTACAATTTACCGGTTATTCCTGAGCCTGATGCCGATACTGAGCCAAAAGTAAGAACACTAAACGATTTTGATTTGGCACTATTTGAGCCTGACGATAAACGTATACGGATGCCAAAAGGGGTGCAACCACGGCTAAGTGCAACAGACTTCCCTGAAGTTGATGTTCTATCCTTTGTGCCAGATAGAGGGATTATCGCTGCAAACAAAGGGCGTCAGGGGGTTTTACTTCTGGGTGAAAGCATGGAAGGATGGGAATTAGTGGGCGTGTACGACGATTATGCTGAGTTTCGTAACGGGTCACGTCAGTACATTTTAACGCGGGAATAATGATAAACAGAATAAGTAGAAAAGAACCATCTTGAAGGAAAGACCATTATGGAAATAGCAGATTTAACCACAGTTCAACGTATAGGAGACGAGTACGGCTGGGAAAAGCCGCAGTTAGAACAAGCCCTCTCTAACGCAATCCGCCTTTGCTACATAGAAAGAGAGCAGATGGTAGAGGCCGATGTAAACTTGGATTTTGGAACAATCAGCGCCCGCCGTAGAACAGGATACGGTGATAGAGGGCATTGGATTGATATTGAGCGTCCGTTACTGCCTACAGTAAAGCAGTTTATTGAAGTCATGGAAATGATGCAGTGGGGGGATGGTGCCCCTGGCCGCATGATGGAAGGGGATGTTGCAGGATATCGCGATGGCGGTATTATCTACCGCGTGCAAGAAAACCTTGTGTTCGTGCCGGAAAACCTTGTATCAGTCATGGATTTTCACGAAAAACCAACACTAGGGAGCAAACAAGTCTTAGCGCTTTGCTCAAGCTTGGACCCTGCCTCTAAGATGAGAACCGCCTCTCGCCGTGGAAAAGAGTTTGTATTGGGCGTAACGGAAGCCTACTACCCTGATTGTGTGACGGGGTTATGGATGGGTGCCTCTAACAGTTGGGCTGTAATCCGTATGCGGGCGGAGGATATGTCCACATGGTTGGAAAACGGTGGCGTAAACGTCAAACACTTGCAGCAGGTATGTGGGCTACGCAGAATTACATTGCTACCTGAAGGAAAAGGGGAAACCGAGCAAGAGTGTAAGGATAATGAGCTTAAGCACTTTATCAACAACGCTTGGAAGGATTGCCAGATTGCCGTAATAGAGCCAGACCGTATCGTGATTCATACACCTATGGATAAGCAAGACCCGCGCAAACTACGCACGTTTTTAAGCATGTTGAAGAAAATATCCCCCGAGCGGGAAGCTGTAATTATTTAGCCTTACAGGAAAACCCGTACCCAACTCAACCTTCCTATGCTATCGTTACATCGCATCTGTGAGTTGCAGGTGTGGGGCATACAAACCTCTCATCAGAGGCCACCGCAACGCGGCCTTAAAGAGTGTTGCCAAACCAATCGTACGGTTGGGGAGGCAGCGAATACAATACGGTGAAAGCTGAAATAAGCTGCGCCGTTCTGATGACGGTTTGTAACTCCCCAGCCACTTCACGAAGTGGCTGTTTTGCTGAAAAATAACAAAACAGGAGTCAAAAATATGACCGACAAAAATAAAACACCTTCTCCAGTAACAGAACGTGATTTTCGCAGATTAGTACACATTACAAACTACTATTTGGGTATGAGTAGGCGGAAAAGAAAGTTATTACTTCAGCTAGTTCGTACATTAGCAACATAAACACAAGCCCCCTAAAGGGGGCTTTTACAAAGACTAACGCCCTTCACGCATGGCTTTTAACAAACTAATAACACTTTGTTGGCCATCTTGTTGCTCTTTATTCTTTGTAGCAGCCACCACAGTTTTTTGAGGTGCCTTAAAAGAAACAGGTTGAGGCTGCGCAGCTGCAACCTTTTGACTTAACAAACTCCCTTTAGAGAAAATAGAGGTTGTTTGATTTGTAGGGATATACTCGCTCCGCTTAGGCTGAGCAATAGCAGTTGTAACAGGGCGTGAACGCGTTACAGAATCTTTCTGAGGTTTACTAGCAACCCCTGGCCAACGGCTAACGCCTTCTAACATGTTTTCTAGTTCAGACATGGTATAAGCCGTATGTATTTGAAAGGCACTGGCAGGGTAGGTTGTTGAAATGTATTTGAGAACATCACCGTGAGAATTGGCCGGAGCATTATGAGGCACAGTAAACTCCTCACCAGTTTTTCTATTCTTCAAAAAAACAACGTAAGTCTGCATGGTTTTGGTACCTTTCTGTTGCCTATAATACTAGCGGCGCTAGCTTTAAGAATCAATCCTTTAGATTTTTTTGGAGATATCTATTTTCTACGGCGGTAGCGTAAAGCAAGCATACAAGGGGTAACAATAAGGGTAAGGACTGTCGCAAAAGCGAGCCCAAACATAATACTATTGGCTAGTTGGTCCCACCACTGCGTTGAAGGTGCGTTGTACTGAATTTCTCGCCCTAACACGTTGATATTCAATTTAAGCCCCATGGGTGCTAACCCAATAATCGTTGTTACAGCTGTAAGCAATACAGGGCGTAAACGACGACGACCAGTTTCAAGGATAGCTTCTTTCCACGGCATATCTTGAATAAGACGCTTAAATGTATCTAACAACACAATGTTGTTATTCACCACAATACCAGCAAGGGATATAACCCCAAGGCCACTCATGATAATACCAAAGGGCTTGCCGGTAATCATATGGCCAAGCAAAACCCCTGTAGTAGACAAAATAACCGCTGTAAGAATGATAAAAGCTTGGTAAAAACTATTAAATTGAGTAACTAAAATAATAGCCATCATAAAAATAGCGACAATAAAGGCTTTCATAAGGAAATCACCTGCCTCTTTCTGGTCTTTGTCTTCCCCTTTAAATTCAACACGTACACCGGGTGGAAAAGTTTGCTTAGCTAGTTCCGCCTTAATACCTTGGGCAATAGTATCTGCCAAAAAACCTTGCTTAACGTCAGATTCAACATAAGCAGCGATATCTTGGTCCAAACGGCGAATAACGGTTACTTTCGGTTGGGCTGTTCGCGTTGTGAAGTGATTAACAGGCACATGACCTTGCGGTGTCGCAATCAAAAGATTATCCAAAGCTGATAAAGTACGCTGCTCTTCTTTAAAACGCGCCACAATGTCAATTTCATCATTGCTGGAAGCTGGGCGGTATGTACCAACAACAGCCCCGTTAGTAGCAAGCTTAAGCGTTGTGCCAACTTCAGCAATGCTTGTTCCAGCACGGGTAGCCTCGGCTTTATCAATATCTAAAGACCATTCAATACCCGGGTCGGGTAGGTTATCATCAACATTCAGTGTACCTTCCGTGGCCTCTAAGCGCGTGCGGATTTCGTTAACAACAGGAACAAGTACATCAAAGTTAGGCGCGCTAATAACAAGTTTGATAGGCTTTTCACCTCCCGGGCCATCTTGCTGCTCTTGCTGTTCAATACGCAAGCCATATAAGCCGCTAAGGCGGTTAAAAGCGTCATCCAAAATATCTTTAGAGCTGGGTCTGATAGGGCTCCAAGGGGCGTACTCCAGCAACACAGTTCCAATAACATCGCTTGGCCCATCTCTTTGGGCAGAGGCATTGCCAGACGTTACGTAAAAAACATCAACGCCTTCCAATTCTGTTAATTCAGCCTCTACTTGCTTCATAATGTCATCCTGCTCGTAAATAGAAAGGTCACCGCGGGCATGAACTTCAATTTGAGCACGTTCAGGCTCAATATAGGGGAAAAACTCAACACCGTTTCCAACCGCGCCATATGTAAAGCAAACACCGATAAACATGGCTACAACCGTAAGTACAACTTTTAAAGGACGGTCTAATGCCCAAGAAATTAACTTTTCGTAAGGCCTCACATAAAATGGGATTTTTTGAGTACGGCTATCAACAGGCGGGCGCGGCATGGTCGCACCAATAGTGGGTAAAAAGATAAGAGCCATTGCCAAGCTAGCACTCAAAGTAAAAATGAGTGTCATCGGCATGAATTTCATAAACTCACCAACAATACCGGGCCAAAAAAGGAGAGGGAGGAAAGCAGCCAAAGTGGTAGCTGTACTGGCAATAATTGGCCAAGCCATTTCTCGGGCAGCGTTGGTAAATGCGTCTACCCGTCGCTCACCTTGGGTCAACTTTGTATCCGCCAATTCCGTAACAACAATAGCCCCGTCCACCAATAACCCAACGGAGAGAATCAAGGCAAACAACACAACAACATTTGTTGTAAAACCTAAAGCAAATAGCAACATCAGTGCTGTCAAAAAAGAGCCCGGCACAGTAGAAGCAACCAGTAGGGCACTACGTGCCCCTAAGGCAGCCAAAACAACAATCATCACCAACAAAACAGAGATTAAAACATTGTTCTGTAAGTCAGAAAGCTGACTTCTAATTTTTTTAGATTCATCGCTAATAAAGCGGTAGTTAAGAGATTCCGGCCAATTCTTACTGTCTTCAATAACAATATTTTTTGCAGCATCAACCGTTTCAATAATATTTTGGCCAATGCGCTTGCTGACACGCAAGGTTACAGCAGGCTGTCCGTTTACACGGGTAATAGTGGTGGCATCCTTAAAGGTTGGCTTCACAACGCCAATATCTCTCACACGGATGGTACGGTCACCATCAACAAGCAAAGGCAGATTTAAAATATCTTCAGCATTACGAAAAAGCCCCGGAACTTTAACAGCATATCGGCCTTGGTTGAGTTCCAAACTACCTGCCGCAACAAGGCGGTTATTTTTGGCAATCTGGTCAATCAAAACAGCAGGGTTTAGGTTGAAGGATTCCAATCGTGCACGGTCAATTTCAACCAACAGCTGTTCTTCTCTAAGGCCTCCCAGTTGAACTTCAAGAACTCCAGGAAGGGCTTCTATCCTATCCTGTAAATCTTCCGAAATATGCTTAAGCTGGCGCTCAGGAACATCTCCTGATAAAATGACATTCAAAACAGGGAAAAGAGAAATGTTGATTTCTTTAACAATTGGTTCGTCTGCATCGTCAGGTAATTCAGGTTTAGCGCGGTCCACTTTTTCCCGTACATCATCTAATGCTGCATCATTATCAAAACCAGCCTCAAAATGAAGAACAAGGTTAGCCCCACCTTCAAAAGCAGTTCCTTCCATCTCATCCAAACCATCTAGCCCGCGCATTTCTTGCTCTAATGGTTTAAGAAGCAAATTTACGGCATCTTCTGGCGAAATACCATCATGTGTAACGCTTATGTAAATAATAGGAATTGGCACATCAGGAGAATCTTCCTTCGGGATGGCAATATAACTATAAACACCTGCTATAATAAGCAGCATAAAAATCATAAAAACAGTGCGAAAGTGGGTAACAGCAGTGCGAATCATCAGCTTGAGTAAGTCTTACTTTTTTTCCAAAGTTGAACACAAAGAGGCAAAAGCTCTGCAACAACTGCTGCAACAGGAACCGCAACAAGCATACCAACAATTCCAGCAAGCTGCCCACCCGCCAACAAAGCAAAAATAATCCAAACAGGGGGCAGGCCGACACGGTCTCCCACCAATTTGGGAGTCAGCACAAAGCTTTCTAAAATATTGCCAACAGCAAAAACGGCTAAAATACCAGCGTACGGCATCCAACTATCTACTTGGAACTGAATAGCAGCAACAAGGAGTGTTAAAACAAGGCCAAATAACCCACCAACAACCGGTATAAAGGAGAATAGCCCCGTGAGCATACCCAGTAAAAAGCCCATTTTAACACCAACAAGCCATAGGCCAATACCGTAAAACAGCCCTTGAGCAATACAAACGAGCAATTGCCCGCGAACAAACCCCGCAATTTTAGTATCAATGCGGCTAAATACAGCCAAAGTATCTTTTTTATATTTAGGAGGGACAAGGCTTTGCGTAAAATTCACAATTTGCGGCCATTCCCGCAATAAATAAAAAGCAACAAGCGGGGTAATAATAAGAAGAGAAAGCGTGTCTCCCACTGCTGAGGCACGCGCGCCTAACTGACCAAGAAAGGTAAGGGTTCCTTGTAGTATTTCCTGCCCAAATTGACCAAGCCAACCTGCGAGTAGAGATAAACTGAGAGTAATACCAAACAGCGCCTCTAACTCAGGAACAAATTGAGCCAAAAGCTCTTGGTAGTTAGGGGTAGTTTCTAAAAAGCTCAAAGCTTCTTTCACAAGTAGAGGAATACCCACGCCAACAGCAAATAAGCAAGCAACGTAAAATAAAGCAACAGGCACAAGGCTAGAAAAAGTGCGGTTAATACCGTATTGCCCTGCTTTTTCAACAATTGGGTCTAATAAATAAGCTAAGACCATACCAACAATAAAAGAGGTTAAAACAGCCTGTACTTGCCATAAAAAAAGCAAAATAAGGAATAAAACAGCGCCAATTAAAAGAAAAACTTTATCTTTAACCATTTATTCAGCCTCTTTTTGTTCAGCAACAACAATTTCAGCGCCATCAGCCACGGCGGCCTGCCCACGTGTAATAATTTGGAAGGAGCCTTCAGGTAAGCCAGCTATCCACAAACCTTTCGGCGTGTCCTCCAAGGGAGTAATAGCTGTAAATTTTGCAAAGGCTTTATCTTCTTTATCCTCAAGGCCCATAACGCCTACTGTGCCATCATCCGCCAAAACAAGTAGAGAATGCGGTAGCAAGTAAGCTTGCATTTTCTCAACAGGGAGTTGGATATCAGCGGTCATGCCCGTAGGAATCTGAAATTTTTTACCATCCACTAAAACATCTACACGGTATGTTTTGGTTTCAGGTTTTGCGTTAGTTGCAATAAAACGAACAGTTCCTTCTACTTTTTGACCATTAGCCAAGGTTGCAGTAGCAAATTGGCCAGATTGAATACTTTGCTGATCTTGCTGGGCAACGTAGCCAACAAGTAGAAAGGCATCCCGCCCCACAAGGTTAAAGAGGGGGGTACCAACATCTACGTAGTCACCAATATCAATAAACCGGTCTTCAATAACACCGTTGATAGGAGCTGTAACTTTTGTGTAAGTAATATCTTTTTGAATACTAGCCAAATTCTGTTGAGCTGTAGCCAGTTCAGCTTCTTGTTCCGCTAGTTTTGTTTCAGCAGCAAAACCTTCTTTAAGTAATCGCCGAGTTGTTTCAACAAGGACTTGAGCTGCTTTAACTTGGGCTTGAGCAGCAGTTAAATCTGCCTGGCGTGTAGCAATATCAATTTGTAAAAGAGAATCACCTTTACGAACAGCCGTGCCGCGGTCAACGGCAAGCTTTTTAACGGTACCATTTGTCTGGGCAGCAAGGTTCACCATAGTTAGTGGTTCGCTACGTCCAACCAATTGAATAACACGAGTATACGTTTGTGGTTGTAAAGTTTGTGTAACAACAGTAGGGATGATACGGGTAGGAGCATCAGTTTTGCTGTCAGATGCAGTATCGCCTCCTGTCGTGCCTGAAAGCATCCAAACAGTAGCAATAGCCACAACAATAAGAGCCCAGCGGGCATTAACAGGAATAGACGAAAAAATAGCCATAAAAACTTATACCAACCACTCTGTTTACATTACCACCATGTTTAACCTAAATTAGCCTAATAAGAAAGAAAAGTTACTTTGCATACCACATTAAAACCCTCTTTTTGGCTGGCGGTTGTATTAATTTTATCCGCAGAAGGAGCCTTACTAAGCCTCGCCCATTGGCAGCATGGCCGTATGAAAGAAAAAGAAGAGCTACTAACATCATTACAACAAGGTTCAAAAACTGCTCTAGCTACTGAAATTTCAGAGGATACGATTTTCCAAAAAACCGAAGTAACAGGCAAGTTTGACTATACTCGCAGTGTGTTCCTAGCAAACCAAATGCAAGATGAAGCCCCCGTCTGGCGCGTGCTAACACCTATGGTGATGAGTGATAATCAAGAGATAGTTGTAGATAGAGGTTGGCTAACCTCGCCACAAAATCGCCTAAATCCAGACATATCAGCGTATAGAGAAGGCAGTAGCGAAAAAGAAACCACAATCAAAGGTGTCATTCGCAAGTTTCCTGAAAACAAAGGTCTTTTTAAGGGAGCAGACACAAACGTAGAACCTTATGTTCTGCTGCGTATGAGTGAAGAAGCTATACCAACCAGCACCGTTAACCGTAATAAAAACGTGTACATCCAAGCTACAACTGCTACCCACCCAAACTTAAAAGCTGAAATCAGTCTCCCACTGCCACCATCACGCCATAAAATGTACCGCAATACATGGCTGGCTATGGCATTGCTGTTACCTTTGCTGAGCGTTGGTTTATTAAGAAGAAAATCAGCGTAACTTCAGCACTTTTTTGTCAACTAACCCTGTAAGCAGCCCACCTACAGCAAAGGAAGCAACACCTAAAGTAACGGCACCGCAAAGCCAAAGGAATCTCAGTAAAAAGCCACCTTCGTAAGGAATAACCACCTGATAGCCAACCAATAATGCCGCAATAACAAGGCTGATTGGCAAAGCTTTTGTCAGCAAAGGCTTCACTTGGCTGAAAGAAAAATTGAAAACCCCACGCTTTTGCAACAGAAAAGCCTGCATAGCTGCGTTGGAGTAGCCGGAAATAGCTGTGGCCAAAGCAATGCCCACATGTCCAAAAAACTGCATAAGCGTTAAATTCGCAATAATATTGATAACGAGGGAAAAAGCAGATGTTTTCAAAGGCGTTTTTGTGTCCCCCGCTGCAAAAAAAGCAGTACTCGTAATTTTAGTCAAAATATACCCTGGCAAACCAACAGTGTAAGCCATCATCGCCCATGCTGTCGCACGGCTGGCATCCTCATCAAAAGCACCATGCTTAAGCAGTGTAGCCAACATCGGTTCCGCTAAAACAACAAGGCCAACAGTTGCCGCCAAAGCAAGGCTCATACCTCCTGTAAGAGAACGGGTAAAAGCTTTATTGGCTTGTACCGTATCCCCACGGCCAAGGGCTTTAGCAAAATGAGGCAGCAAAACAGTTGCCAAAGCCGTACCGATAAGAGCCAAAGGTAATTGGTAAAAACGGTTAGCATATTGAAGGTAGGAGACAGCTTCATCGTAAAGCTGAGAAGCTAAAATCGTATCAATCAAAAAACTAATTTGTAAAACACCAACACCCAAAGCAGCAGGCGCAAACCGTGCTAGTAAAGTTTTCAAATTAGGGTGTACGGGTGGCCATGCTAGCTTTAACTTAATAGGGATATTGCGGAATGCAAAAGCCATAAACAGTAACTGAAAAATACCGCCAATAGGAACACCCAAAGCAGCAGCGATAACAGGGTCATACCCCCAACGAGGCAAGCCAAATAAGCAGGCAATAAGGGCAATATTCAAGAAAGAAGGCACAAAAGCATAGGCAGCAAAACGCCCCCAACTGTTACACAAAGCCCCCATGAGGCTTGTTAAAGTAATAAGTGCTAGGTACGGAAAAGTAATCCGCCCGAGCATCACAGTCATATCAAACTTTTCAGGATTATTTAAAAACCCGGGTGCCATACCGGCAATTAAAGCGGGCATGGCAAGCTCTGCAACAATTGTCACCAAAGTTAAAACAATAAGGAGCCAAGTAAAAACAGCATTAGTAAAAACTTGAGCAGCTTCGGGGTCGTTTTCTTTCGTTTGACTAAATACGGGGACAAAAGCAACGTTAAAAGCGCCTTCAGCAAACAGCCTGCGTAGCAAATTTGGTAGGGTTAAAGCAATAAAGAAAGCATCGGAATACGCACTGGCACCAAGCTTATTGGCAATAGCAACATCGCGCAAAAAACCAAGAACACGGCTCACCATTGTCCATGCACTCACAATAACGGAAGACTTCAAAATAGACATGCCCGCATCTTTCCCGAACTTGACCTAACTTGCAAACAAGAAGTGCGCTGTTATAAGGAAAATTTCTTAATATCAGAGAATTTTTTCAAATGGATTAAAGGTGTATCGGGGCTATCAGCCAAAAATTTTTGGTATTTAAGTTTGTTGCGTGGGTACTGCCGCACAGTATAAAGAATAAGTTTCCAACTAAATTCACCTTTAGCACCTTCTAACCGTCCAGCACGGTCTGGCGCTGCATTAAAAGAACGACGCGCATAACGCCATAAACAACCAAGTAAAGATGGGTCGCACCAAATAACAACATCAGCCGCTGCAATGCGCTGAGGCATACAAACACTATAATTACCCTCTACAACCCAAGTAGGCTGTTCAATAAAAGTGTCGTGTTTTGCAACAAAGTCTTCAATAGGAGTTCTTTCCCAATGAGTATTGGGTTTATGGGCAATTTGGTCTAAATGCAAAACAGGCGCCTTCAACTGTTCCCCCAATTTAAGTGCTAAAGTTGACTTACCACTGCTGGAGGGGCCAATAATCATAACGCGTTGGTAAGAAGAATCACTCATGTGGGCACCTTAACCAATAGCCGCTAAAATTCTTAAGTCGTATAGCAAATTCTGTGCTTCTCTGGGGCTAAGGGTGTCCAAATCAATTTCCAAAAGTTTATCTTTTACCTGTTGGGCTTGCTCGTCAGTTTGCTCCAAATCAGAAGTAACAGAACTTTGCACAGGCGTTGTAAATAAAGGTAGGTCTTCCGCAGCGGCAACAGGCTTACCTTGAGCAGATTTCTCCAACCCGCTCAAAATTTCTTCAGCACGCTTAAGGACAGGTTGGGGCAAACCTGCTAAACGACCAACATGAACTCCATAACTGCGTGGCGCAGCGCCTGCTTGCACAGCGTGGAGGAAGACAATATCTCCCTGCCACTCTTTAACGGTAACGTGGTGAATATGCACATTTTCTAGCTGGTCAGCCAACACGGTAAGCTCATGGTAGTGGGTAGCAAAAAGCCCACGGCAGCCAATAGTTGCCGCCAAATGCTCAACGCAAGCCCAAGCGATACTCATACCGTCATATGTAGCAGTACCTCGGCCAATTTCATCAAGAACAACCAAACTACGGTTTGTGGAATTGTTAAGAATAGAAGCAGTCTCAACCATTTCCACCATAAAGGTAGATTGCCCACGGCTTAAGTCATCAGCAGCACCAATGCGGGTGAAAATGCGGTCAACAAGGCCAATATGCGCCTGAGTAGCAGGAACAAAGTATCCCATTTGGGCAAGCAAGGTAATCAGCGCATTTTGCCGTAAAAAGGTGGATTTACCCGCCATATTCGGGCCAGTTAACAACCAAAGCTCACCGTCAGTTAGCGCACAGTTATTAGCAACAAAATTCTCAACCGTATTTTCAACAACAGGGTGGCGTCCACCAACAATATCAAAGGCGTAGCTGTCATCCACAACGGGTTGAACATAATCTCGTTGTTCAGCAAGCTCAGCACCAGCAGCTAAAACATCCAAAGTTGCCAAAGCTTCCGCCAGTTCCAGTAAATCTCCCGCTTTTTGCTGAACAGCAGCAATCAATCCTGCAAAAACTTGCTGTTCTCTAGCTAAAGAATTTGTTTCGGCAGCAGAAAACTCACGTTCCAAAGTCATAAGCTCTGCCGTAGAAAACCGCTGTGCATTCGTGGTTGTTTGCCGATGAATATAATCTTCCGGCACTTTATCAACATTGCCTTTGCTAACTTCTAAGAAGTAGCCCCAAACTTTATTGTACTTAAGTTTAAGCGTAGGGATGCCCGTTCGAGCTTGTTCCGCTTGCTCAAGCTCTTTTAGCTTTTGTAAACCGTTAGACTGCAAATCACGGTAGCTATCCAGCTCAGCATCATACCCAGTACGGATAAACCCACCGTCCCGTGCCAGCATGGGCAGGTCTTCTTCCTTCAAAGCCGCATCTAATAAGTGAGAAAGCTGGTCAAAGCCACTCAACTTTCCAGTTTGTTGTTGAATAAGAGGCACGGCAACATTCTCAACAGTTTTCTGCAAATCTGGCAATTGTTTAAGTGTTTGACGCAAACTATGAACATCCCGTGGGCTCCCGCGCTCTAAAACAATACGGCTGAGCGCACGCCCTACGTCCGTGCATTGTTTGAGAGTATCCCGTACATCTGCCCGAAGTTTGGCTGAATCCAAAAAAGTCGCAATACTTTCCAAACGCTGGTTAATGGCTTTAGTATCTGCCAAAGGCTGGCTAACCCAGTTTCTAAGGAGTCTAGCTCCTGCGGCCGTAGCTGTACGGTCAATAGCATGAAGAAGGCTGCCTTTCTTTTCTCCTTGAAGCGTTTCCGTTAACTCCAAATGTCTGCGCGTGGCCTCATCTAAAATGAGTTTTGTTTGCAGTACCTGAGTTTCAGGCATTTGCAAAGCAGGCAACTTACCAACTTGCGTGTGCTGTGCGTAGGCAACGGCTGCGCCTGCCGCGATACGCTGGACATTCTCACTAAATGACGGTCCCTCATCAAAAGCTTGCACCAAGGCAGAATCCGTTTGGCTGGAAGCAAAAAAGACGTCTTCCACTGTAACGGGCCAACCATAGAGGTCAGTTGCAAAGGTATCCGCAAGGCTACACGGAACAAGAATTTCCGCAGGGTTCAAAGCGGCCAACTCAGCCGCTAAAGTCTGCGGTGTCACAGAAGTTACGCCAAAGGAACCTGCCGCCATATCCAGCCAAGCTAAAGCGTATGTACCTTGATGCTCTGCAAGCGTTGCCAACCAGCGGGAAGCATCACTCGGCAACAAATTATCTTCCGTTAGCGTACCACCCGTATAAAGCCGAACAACATCCCGCGTAACCAAAGCCTTCGCCCCACCGCGCTTTTTAGCTTCTTCGGGGCTTTCCGTTTGCTCACACAATGCCACCTTAAAACCGCGGTTAATCAATTTAGCAATATACCCCTCTGCCGCGTGGTAAGGCACACCACACATAGGAATCCCCTCAGCATCCTTGCTAGTTCTCCGTTGTGTAAGGGTAATTTGCAAAGTCTCTGCTGCCTGTAGGGCGTCATCCCCAAACATTTCATAAAAATCCCCCATGCGGTAAAACAGCAAATAGCCGGGGTATTGGCCTTTTATGGTTTTGTATTGCTGCATCATAGGGGTGTCGTTCATAAAGTAAGTTCCATTGCTTATTAATTGGGGCTAACTATGCCTAAAAGTATGCAAAAACACAACACACCCAGCAGATATTGACACAAATTACCCATGCCTATAGTTTAAACAAACTGACAGCTACATCTTCTTAATAATTTTTTACCAAACAAAACTTTACCGTTAGGTAAAAAAGGCTGTCTTAGACTCAAAAGATGGAGGTGCCCTTGAGAGCGCTTTAGATTGATAAAAATTCGCGCTGCTAAGTAACCTTCTTATACTTAGCCGCAAGTGTAGGCATCCAAACAAGCCAGCAAAGGGCGGCTATAACTTATAGAGTGAAAGGTCTTTGCCTACCTTGGGGCAGGTAGCTTTCATGAAGAAAAAACTGCTTCCTTTGGGCATAATAGTCCCAAAGGAAGCCTTTTTTGTCCAAAATTCCCAAAGTTGACGACACACCATTTTCTCTCTACGCTTAAATTTCAAGAAGAACATGGCCGTTTAAGTTTAAAAATCTTTTTCAAAAAGCTTAAACAATTTTCCTATAAAACAACTATGTTCTTACCACCCCCCCCCACGGCGCAGCCGTACTTTCTTAGAAGGAATACCTATGATTAGATTAACAACTTGGGTCGTAGCTATAGGCCTATTATTCCTAAATTTAAATGCAGTTCTTGCAGGTAATAACAAAGAAAAACCTGAGGTATACTTAGGTGCTGTCACGTATACGATAGTCGTGCGCGGTGTAAAAATTTATTGCAAGCTTGGAAAGAAGGCGACAAGTGCTAAGTGCGTGGTAGAAAAAGGTAAACAGATAGCAAAAGAGTACTCAAAAAAAGGTGCTTTTTGGTTCAACGTCCATAGGGGCCCCAATCAATCAGTAAGGTTAATATGCAAAGCTACAAGAGAACGTACAAAAGCACTCTGTTTAACAAACAGTAGATGGGGTCGAATGAGAAAGCTTTTTGATGGGCTTAGAAAAAAGAAAGTAGTACGTTACAAAACGCAAGAAACTTAAGTAATTTGAGTTACTTCACCATGGGGCAATTTTGCCCCTCCTTCTTTTTAGGAATCTAAATTTATTTCACAGCCTTCCATATTTTCCTGTACCTTTAAAAAATGAAATTGGAAAAAGAGCTCTCTGTTGCCATCGCCGCCGCCCGCCAAGCAGGCGAAATAGCGTTGTCTTACGCAGGGCGTACCGTAAAGTCAGAGCTTAAAAACGGTTTGCGGGATAGCCCTGTGACAGAGGCAGACCGCGCGTTAGACCACTACCTGCATAAAACATTTACAGAGGCATTCCCTGAAGATGCGTGGTTAAGCGAAGAAATAAAAGACGATGGGAGCCGGTTCACAAAGCCTCGCTGCTGGGTGGTAGACCCTATTGACGGCACAGTTGGTTACGTCAAGTGGTTGGAAAGCAGTATGCAACAAAACACAACCCAGCAAAACCGACGTCAATTTAGCATTTCTATTGCTTTAGTAGAGAACGGAAAGCCTATTTTGGGTGTTATATATGCGCCTCTAAGAAACCAAATGGCATCAGCTGTAAAAGGACAAGGGCTACTCTTTAACGGCCAGCGGGTGCAACCACAACATACGGTATCAGACCTTGCTGAGGTAACGTATTTATCCAGCGTGTCAGAGGAGAGAGATGGGCTGCTAGATTTTTTGCAGGGCAAAACAACACTACAGGCGTACGGTTCAGTTGCTTATAAGCTAGCTTTAACAGCCTTAAGTGCGGATACCGTCACGGCTAGTGTTAAACCCAAAAACGCGTGGGACCTTGCCGCTGGGCAGTTATTATGTGAGGAAGTGGGGTTAACCGTAACAGACCTTGCAGGGAACCCTTTACGTTACAACACCGAGAGCGTTATTTACGAAGGGCTAATTGTTGCCCCCCCAAATATTTACCCGATACTCAAAGAATTACTACCCAATGCACCAACGGGTGGTTATCGGTAAAAAAAAGGAACTATTCTAAAGTTTCTATTTGCTCAGGGTGGGTTACTGTCACTAAAGCACCATTAATTGGCTTAATATAACCCCGAATACGCACCTTTTTACCCCTTTTTTGCTTTAAATCACTAAATTTTGACCAATTTTTGCGCTCAATTTCAACGGTAAAATCAGTGCGCCAATCAGTCCCAAAGTTAAGGTAGGTGCGGTTTTTAACGGTTACGACCTGTTTGATTGCCCCTTCAACAACCTGAAACTCGCCAATTTCTTCTTTTTTACAACACGTTACAGCATTTTTAATGCTCCAGCGGGGCAATGCCCAAATTCCTTTTTTCGCCTCGCGCGCAGCGTTCTCAGCAGCAAATAACGCCTTGATATCATAGGAACTATCGGGAAAAGTATAAACATGCGCAACACCCTCTCGCAATAAGTGCTCATTCACCCAAGTACCATCAGATAAAAAAACATTCGCCAACACCCTCCCATACCGATCTCGGTCTTTAGCTTGCGTGGTAATATTAATCTTCTGATTTTCCAATAATTTTTTCGTAAAATCACTGGCTTGCAACCCCCAAGGTTCAGCAGGGCGACGGCTCGTGCCAGGTTCAGGCGTATTAATACCAAGTAAACGGACAGTATCCCCACGAGCTGTAACAAAAGTGTCTCCATCTAATACGTATTCCACAAGAGCAGTAGTATCTTTAGCCCAAGCAAAAAAAGGTAAAAATAAACAAAAAAGTATAAACTTCATGTTCAAATCGTAACAAAAGTAACAAAGCTTGTCTTGCAAGAGAGAGAGAGATACACTAACTACCCAAAGAAGAGGAATAGAAGAGAGGCATTTTGCGTGACTAAACCGTACATAATCCGACCTGAAACGGAAACGGACAAGCCCCGTATAGCAACACTTTTGGCGCGTACCTATATGGACCAAGGCGTTCAAGCTATTGAATTAGTGGGAGAATTACGTCAGCAAGAAAACTATAATACACAATTAAGTTTAGTTGCAGACAATAGTGGAGAGGCCGTAGCCTGCGCAATTTTTGCCCGCGTTAACATTGATAATCAAACCCAAAATGCTTTGGTATTAGCCTCTTTAGGCATAGATACGCGTGAGATAGATTTAGATGTACAAAATTTTCTAAGTGATGCAATGACAGAAACTAAAAAACAAGGCCATCGGTTTGTATTCATGCGCGGAGATTTACAAGAATTTAGTGATATAGGCTTTGTAAAAAGTCGCGACTTAGGGTTAGATTTCGGCAAAAGTGACACAGGGGATTGGCTGGTGAGAGACCTAAGCCCAGAGGCTGGAGATACCGATATTTCAGGTAAGGTAGACCTTCCGAGCTATCTTGTTTAACTAAATAGTATGACAGAAGACATTTACTGGCGTGATGGGCTGATTAGCTCCCAAAAGTTTGATGACAGCTATTTCTCGCATATTGATGGATTTCAAGAAACTCAACACGTATTCTTAGGCGGTAACCAACTTCCCAAACGTTGGATAGGCCAGCCTCATTTTGCCATTGCAGAACTAGGTTTTGGCACAGGGCTGAATTTTTTAACTACATGGCGAGCTTTTAGGCAGACAAATGCAGTAGGGGTTTTATCTTTCACATCCTTCGAAAGATACCTCATTACACCCGACGAAATGCAGCAAGCACTTATAAAATGGCCGGAAATCCAACCATATCAAGAAAAATTGCTTGCTAAAGATTTGCCAAATCCTGAACAAGAAGGAATTCATACGATAAAGCTCCCTCAGGCGGAATTAACTCTGATTGTTGGTGATGCGCGAGAACAGCTTCCCAAGTGGGAAGGGCAGGTAAATGCTTGGTATTTAGACGGTTTTGCGCCAAACCGTAACCCTGAATTATGGGAGGAATCTCTCTTGCAAGAAGTTTACAACCACACTGTGCCAAGCGGTACAGCAGCAACCTATAGTGCAGCAGGCCAAGTGCGCCGCACGTTACAAACAGTAGGGTTTGATGTTTACAAGGTTGATGGCTTTGCCAACAAGCGTGAAATGCTAGTAGCTCAAAAACTAGAAAAGCCCCAGTAGAAGGGGCTTTTCAAACATATTACCAGCTCTTTAATTTTGAGGACTAACCCAGCGCACAGAGCCATCTGTATCGCGGTAAACTACGTTTAGAGTACCAGTTTGAGCATTCTGAAACAGGTAAGCTGGTTTGTGGAGTAAATCCATCTGCATAACAGCCTCATCAACGCTCATAGGGTCAATCTTCTTAACTTCTTTATGACGGATTGTCGGTGCAAACTCAGCAAACCAAGCTTCATCAGCAGGGGCTTCTTCTAAACTATCCTCTTCAACAGTATGGTGAACAGCTGCAAGAGCCTGCATATCCTTCAGTTTACTGTTATCATGTTGGCGACGTTTGCGGTGCTTTTGCAAACGCCCTTTATAACGCTGAAGTTGGCGCTCAAGCTTAGTTTCAGCATCTGAAATAGCTTGGTAAAAATCATCGCCCTCTCCGAGTGCCCGTAAGTAGATGCCACTGGCGTGAACGGTAACCTCAGCAAGGTGTTTGCCCCGTTCTTCATGGCACGAAACATCAACTTCCAGAACCTGATCGAAGTATTTTTTCAACGTCAGCATTCTGTCTTCGCAGTGTTGTTTTAAGCTATCTCCGGTTTCCATGTGTAGGCCTGCGATGTTAAGTTTCATAAAAATATCCTTTATCATCATTGTCTTATATCAGATTCACCTCCACCGTTGGGGTCGGTTCCCCTCAGGCTTTGTCGTAGGAGGTCTATCAACACCTCCAATAATATCTTATGCCTCTCGGGATGAGTTCTCAACTGAAACCGATAAAAAATTAGCTGACAAAAAACGCCTAAAAACGATGAAAAATGAGTGTGAATAAGGGATAAAACGGTATTAAAAAGTGATATTTGAAGTTAAAAAAGTGTAAATTTTGGTGCAAAAAAGTAAAAAAAAGCAAAAAAACTTCTAAGAAATGCCTTTGGGTGGCTTCTTCTTCTGTTTTTTGTATACAATCGAGCAGGCGCGCGGGGTGGAGGGCTAGGCGAAGGAAGGGGGGAATTGTGGGATTATTGGTGTGTACACGGCGCAGCGCGCTCTGTTCAAATAAACAAAACAATTTATCCGATTTTTTGATAGCCAGTTCACTGGCAAAGTCAGCAAATGGCTACTTGCCCCAGCCCCTACAACAACCAAGTGCTTCTCGCATTTGGGATGTTGAGAACCGTTAAAACACCAAATAGGGGTAAATATTTGGTGGTGGCTTTCTTTACTTTTCGTTGGTGAGTTTGTTAATCAGATTAGTGAAGGCTTGTTGTTGGGCGGGGTTTAGTTGGCGAAACCTTTTGGTAAAATTGAGTTCTTTGGTGGTTACGTTGTTTGGTTTTTCAGTTGGTTGTGGTGATTTTTGGTAGTTCTCAAAAAAGAATTGAATGGGTGTTTGGAGAATTTGAGAGAGTTCATACAACTTACTGGCGCTGATGCGGTTGGTGGCGTTTTCGTATTTTTGAATTTGCTGGAAGGTGACACCTAGCTGTTCGCCTAGTTTCTCTTGAGATATATTCTTCAATTTACGCTGCTGTTTGAGGCGTTGGCCAACGTGAATATCAACAGGGTGGGGCGGCTTGGTACGCACGGTCTAAACTCCTTATTTACTCAATAAAACAGCCACTTAAATAAGTGGCCGGAGGTTTAGAACCGCTACAAACGAAACGGCCAGTGCTTTTGGGCATAGCCTTGGACATAACACCGCCTCCGGCTATAACCGAAAGCAGCGTTTTGGTATCGGTGACGCAAACACCGCGTTCATAGAGGTTCTAAAGCCTCACACTTGTAACTCACAAATGCACAAGCATAATAACACAGCCCATAACAAGAAGCACGCCTTTCCAAAACAGAAAAAAGACACAAAAAAGCAGCAGGAAAATACATTCCTACTGCCTTACAAATACCTTCAGTTACAAGTTGCCTTCCCTTTTAACCAACTCATCCCATTTGGGAGACTGATAGTTAAAAAGCCTCTTCTGGATATTTAGATCGTCAGGGTACTGCTCTTTAAGTTCTTTTAACCGTTTATCATATAATCGGTAACCATCTAATGGAGTAGGGACACTCCCTAGGTATTCTCTAATGTTGTTATAGATAATTCTAACGCCGTAAGCACCATCATACTCATATATCCCCCGTAGCCCTTGAACTTTTTTATATGAATGAGCGCGAGGCAGTTCGCGGAGCTTTAAAAAAGCAGTTCTGTAATCAAGAGGATGTTTTGTTTGAGTAAGCACGCCATTTACACTGTTAGGAAAGCATTCTGTTAGAATGATATCTTCTAATCTTCTGGTGGGCTTATCAAGAGAATGAGTATACTCTTCAATAACAATAGAAGAGCTTTCTTCTATGCGTGCTTTAAGAATGCTGTTCTCTATACGCTTGCGTAGTGCGTGATCAACAAGAACGTACCACATATATAACGGCGTATCAGATGGCTGAGACCTAAAAGCGTAAGCAAAAAAAGACCCGTACTCATCCGTTCCTGTAAAACTTCTGTACACATTATAAGCAGCCTGAGTTTGAGTGATAAGTGGTTGAATAGTTTTTGCATAGTTTGGGCAGTCTGAATTTGTCATGGAATTTATCCCTACTTGTTTTATAGCAGGGCAAGTTCACGAGGAAACAGTATATTTTATATATATACGCTAACAAGTAATATAAAGAGCAGCAAGACACAAAAAGACAGCAGGAAAATACATTCCTACTGCCTTACAAATACCTTCAGTTACAAGTTGCCTTCCCTTTTAACCAACTCATCCCATTTGGGAGACTGATGGTTAAAAGGCATATCCTGAATAATAGGGTTGCTTTTATGGCTCTGCTTAAGCCTTTCGAGAGCTTGATCATATAGTTGGTATGCTTCAAAACGCGAAGGAGCTGTACCAACAAGCTCACTGGAACGCTTTAGGGGGTTGTAAAGTTTAACTCTAAAACCGGCCGATGCGGTTCCTCGAACACCCCGTACCTGTAGCTTGAACATGCTAGCTTTAACTGGATGTTGAACGCGTAGAGCACACTTTCTAAAGTCTAGAGGTCCTCGTAGAAGCTCAATGTCTTGGTATTTGGCAGGTATTCTCGGATGTAGAATATCCCAAACTTGATGTAAAAGTAGGCGATTACTCTCTTGGACCATATGAATAATGCGCACTTCATCTCTAACCAAAGTTGCTTTCCATAGCCTCCTAGGTTTTTGACATGCAAGGGTAGGCTTATCCTCTAGAATTTTCCTGATAGGTATTATGTCGTCTACCAAAAGGCAGTAAAAATTTCTACGAGCCCCCAAATTGTAAGCAAAACAAGTGCCTTGTAAAGCTCGGTATATACCGTGCGTACCATCAGGTCTTCGCACAAAGTGCGCACCATTTTCATCAAGTTGTATTAAATGAGATTTAACGTTCATAACGCAAACCTTTCTCGCCCAAATAGGCGGTTAAAACGGGCAAAAATGGATTGTTATGTATACTATATTGATAGGTATGTAAGCGTAAAGCAAAAAATAGGCATATAGCTTTACAAGCACAGTATGACTGCCGTATAGGTATACAAAATTTTATCTTAATTCCGTTTATCAACTACATTGGAGTCAGAATTATGCAACTTTTTTTCATAGCAGATGCAGATCCTAAAATAGTGGAGCAAATAAAAACGCTTTCAGTGCAAGTGTCTGCACAAGATATGAAGAGACTTAAGTTTAAACTTCCAAGTACGCTAGGTTGTTGTCTTGCTTCAATCAATAAATACAGTGCTCGAATTTCAGGAGATGTAAGTAGGAGCATAAGCGCAGTTGTTTTTGGCAACTTTACTCTGCTATCCGGTAGGTTTGACCTTAACCAATTTTGCAGTATGTTTGTTGCAATGTTTTTAGAGGCTAAGCCACAAGCAGTTAGAACTAAAATGGGCATGGGTGCTTCTGGTGCTAAGGGTAATACGTCTATTCCCCTTTGTTATTTAATAGCTATGTTGGTATACCCAGAGCAGTTAGAAACAGCTCAGGAAATTTTAGAGGTGTGGCTGACCAAGTTGGGCTTTACAGAAGTTGAAGGGCTTGAAATTGATTGGGCAACTCTAAATAAAGAAATTGCAGAAATGCGCCAAAACGCAGCAGCAATTATAAGCGCATAATATTTTGCGCAAACAAACAACAAAAATGCCCGTTAACTACGGGCATTTTTGCATGACAGCAGGCCAAACCCTTCAAAAACCTGCTCGTAAATGGGGCGGCGGAAGTCCGCACATTTTCCCAAAAGCTCTTGTGCAGGCATCCAACAGAAGCTGTGAAGTTCGTGGTGGGGGATTTTCTCAGATACAGGCAGCGCGCCATCGTAACTTAACAACACCCATTTTTGTTGTTGGCCGATGTGCCCACGTTCAGAAGGCAAACCGTTGGGGTAATCATACGCCAACCAACCACCCAGCATAGCTTGATAGCGAGTGGCCGCTTGCTCAATTCCTGTTTCTTCCCACAGTTCGCGGTAGGCGGCAGTGAGGACATCTTCATTTTCATCAATTCCACCCTGTGGCATTTGAAACATTCCCGCAAATTTACCCGTACGCTTGGCAGAAAGGATTTGGCGCGCTTCATTCACCACGCACAAGCCCACGTTGGGGCGGTATAAATCAGCCGAGTACGTTAAGTCTAAATTCATGTTTTACGGCAGTACATTAGTAATCGGCACAAGCCGAATACCTTTTGCTTGCAAAGTTGGAATCCATTTGCGCAAAGCTTCACGCGTTACCACGTGCGGGTGGCCAATAGCAATGGCAAAGCCCTGTTTACGGGCTTTTTTCTCTGTCTCTGCAAGGTACTCATCCACTTTGTCAGCATCAATATAATGGTCTAAAAAGATATCTCGCTTAATAATGGGGAATTTATACTGGTACTTTAGCTTTTGAGACGCTGGCGTTGTAGTTGTAACGCTATCCAAAAAGAAGAGGCGCTCCTTACGCAAAATATCAAAAAGCTGCGCCATGCCGTCTTTATAAGATGTAAACGCGCTGCCCATATGGTTATTTACCCCAACGGAAATATGCTTTAAGCGGGCAATATTTTTAGCGATTTTAACGCGTATATCAGTCAAATCATCTTCTACAAACAAAGCGTTAGGGCCGGGGTCAACATTTGGGTTTTGAGGCTGCATGGGCAGGTGAATCATAATTTCATGCCCTTTCATCCGTGCAAGTTGCGCCATTTCTAACGTTGTGCGCCCGTAGGGCAAAAAGGCCATGGTCACTTCTTTCGGCATGGCATCAAGCATGTTTTGGGAAAGCTCCGTCGCAACGCCCATGTCGTCAATCACAATAGCAATACGCGGCGTACCAGCAGGTACGCTAACAGGTGTAGCGTTGGTAACGTAGCGCGGTGTGCGGGCGTTCATATCCAAAGAGCGACGCGGTGAGGTTGAGAACCAGTATTGCTCAGGGTAGTGCGCCAAAACAGGTAGACGGTAGTGAATAACATGCTGCGCCACAGGCTGTAGGTGCTTGCGCCACGTGGGGAGCTGCCAAACCGCCAGCACTAAAAACAGAATAAGCGTTGCACTAACTGTGCACACCAGTGCCGCTACATCAAGCCAAGGGAGTTTATGCCAGTTTTCGGGTAAACGCATGGCACCCAGTCTCGGTGATTTAGGGCGGAAAGTCCACCGCGAATCTTTAACCCTTTACAATCAACAAATAAAAATGTATACGAATTTGGACTTATAACACAATAGACTTATCACAGGCGTTTCTAACTTTTAACATTCTAACTTTTGGAGATTACCAATGGGTAAAAAATCCCCCCTTATCTATCTAAAGAAAAGTATTATCCCTGCCTTTGGCGTAACAGAACCAGCCATAATGTCTGAGCTAGTCAGAAGGTTATACTTATCAAACCCAATGATGAGTAAAGATCAAAGCAAAGCATTTGCTGATCCATTCATACAATACCCATTGTTTAGTCTGGCTTGTGCAGACTACCATCCATTTATGGAAAAAGAATCTGAAAGATCGAGGCAGTCGCAAATAGTGTGCTCCTTCGGAAGAAGCCATTGTGTGGCAGGAAGCATCAAAACCAGTAACGAAGATCGCATAGGTAAAGATATACCTATAAAAGTGACAACATCAGATATAAGAGACTGGATCACCTTTTTAAGTAAAAGCTTGGGAGCTTACGAAACACTTGTGAATGATACTATTACAGAAGAAGATAGTGACTTGCTCAAGTATTCAGGAAAATCTCTCATCAGTTTTGGTTCTATTGGGCTTGTAACATCAGTGCCAAAGAAGGTAGAGACTAACTCCTTAATGGCGCAAAGGCGGCATAGTTTGTGGGCAATGCGTGTATGGGTTAGTGGGCTTAGCTCGACAGGAATGGAGAGACTGGCTAAGAAGGTACAAAACAAAATAAGGAATGCAGAAGAAGGAGTAGATGCTCTTTGCATTTCAGAACAAGGATGTTTTAGTAACTACCTAACCATATTCTTCAGTAAAAAAGATACTTCTGACCGGCCTAAAAAACCTGAAGCAGATTTTGACCCTATTGATAGTATGCTCGAATCGCTAGTTACCGAAGTGAAAAAGCCAATTCAGCAGTCCGAGGCAGATACTTACAATATGGCTAACGCCATCCGTAGGATATGTGAGGAAAGCTTCACAACTATTGGGGCTGTCGGTAACATTGAAATCCTTGCGGATTATGAAATAACACCTTCTTCCTAACCCAACCCAAAAACTCAAAAGGCTCCTAGGTGAAAACCTCGGAGTCTTTTGTTGTGGGATATTTGCTAAACAAGGAGAGATAAAGTATACATAAAGTAATTCTGATAGAAACAACTTATGTTTCCCTTTTTTATGGAGATTCACTATGTACTTTTCTACTATACGCATTTGCGTTTGTATGATTGTGGTGAGCATAGTGTTCTCATCACAAGTTACAATCAGAAAAGCATATGCACAAAACAAGGACAAAGCCCAAAAGCTACAAGCACTGTATAAAATCTTGCCCCCAAAAGCGGCAAAAATAGCAAGACAGTTAATGACAAGCAGCCAAAACAAAAAGTCTGGCTTCATAAAGACCTACCACGAAATCCCTCCCATTAGACAGCATGCTGAATTTTGTCAAAGAAACCCGCAAGAGTGCCGACTTGCTAACGGTAATGGTAGGATGAAGCTTACAAAAATTCGTTGGCGGCAGTTGGTGAGCATCAATAAATGGGTGAACAAAAACATTATCTATACACCCGAAAAAGGTGATGTTTGGGGTTACCCAAAAAGAGTCTACTACTATCACAGAGGAAAGTTCAGATTCAAGTATAAGGGTGACTGCGAGGAATACGTAATCCTTAAACGTCACAAGCTTATTAAAAAAGGCTGGCCAGCAAGTAGTTTGCTTATAACAGTTGTCTGGGATGAAAACGGTGAAGGGCACGCTGTGCTAACAGCACGCACAGCCCAAGGCGATTATGTTTTAGACAATAAAAGCAGCAAAGTAAAAAAATGGAACAAAGTACCTTATAAGTTCCGTAAAATGCAGTCTCACAGAAACCCAAGACAGTGGGTGTCGTTACGCCCTAGGCTAAAGGTGGGTATGTAACTCAGCAAACGAAATCAAAAAACAGCCCCTTTGTGGGGCTGTTTTGCTGTTTTTAGGTAAAGCTTAGCTTTCCTCTTCGCGGATAACCAATGTGATGCTATCAATTTGAATGAGGCTGATAGTATCATGCGTAAAGGCACCGTCTGTCTTCAAATTCCAACCAAGGTCCAAACGTGCAAGGGCTGTATCTGTTTTTAGTGTATCCTTAGCAGTAGAGTTTGTGGAAGCAATCGGCATTTGCTTACTTTTACCCACATTCTCAGTTTTAATTGTCGCGCCGGATTTGTTCAACAGCTCCGCTTGGTAGCTTACATTTGCAATTTCATCGCTATCCCAGTCAGTTGTTACTGTCCAGCCTTCTACAGTTGCCGTAACAGAAACATCTTTTGGCTGTTCACCGTTGGCACCAATTTCTTTTATTTCTACCTGAAAATGGACGTTGTCTTGGCTGAATTGCGCATTCATAATGCGAGTAAGGGTGTTAACCGTCGCACCAGCAATACCTTGCCCTGCTGTAAGGCCACCCGCCGTAAAACCAGTACCTAATGCCATAATACCACCGTGCGTAACAGAGTTAATAAGGGAGGTAATTTCGTCTAGTTCAGCCCCTTTGGAAACAGCCATGGCCGCTTCAAGCTTAAAAACAACGGTAATTTCTTTAGCAGGTGAGTTGTTAGGTGAAACCGTCACGCGGTCTCCTACACGGTCAGCAACAACATTAATGTCATCCCCCGTGCGGATATCACTCACAAAACCGCGGATAAGAGATAAGTTTTGCGTAATGACATCGTTTTTTGAAATCTTCATGAAATATATTCTCCCATTGTTAATATTCTTGCGCGGGAGGGTAACACGTACCCGTTAAACGGGTACATATTTTTACAAGTATGGGGAAATTATTTACTGCGTCGTTCCCACGCGCCGCGCCAGTTTTCAGGCGGTGGGTTTTTGCGGTAGTCAGCAATACGTTTACGGTAAAGTTCTGCAAGTAAATCATGGCTTTTTGTTTGATTAAAGGCCTCTTCAGCTTCATCCCACTGGCGGTTACGGTAGGCTTCCACCGCTTGGGTTATCAGTTCAACTTCCTGCCGCTCCTCAGGGGTTGGTTCGTCCATAGTGACCAACTCAAATACATCCACTGGTTCGGTTTTACCTTTAACAATAACCTTGTCTAGCGGCAGAAAGGTTCCGTCTGGCACCAAGGCTTTAACATACTCTGACACAGCCACCTGCACACCATATGGTTTACATAGCCCTTCCAAACGGGAGGACAAATTCACCGCATCGCCCATAACCGTATAATCAAACCGCTGTTCTGAGCCCATGTTCCCCACTGTTGCTAGCCCTGTGTGTAGGCCAATACCAATACGGATGGCAGGCATACTGCGCGCTGCCCACATAGTATTTAACTCTGCCAGACACTCCAACATAGCTAGAACAGCAATACAGGCCTGACGCGGGTGATGAGGGACGTCTAAGGGCGCATTCCAGAACGCCATAATGGCATCGCCCATGTATTTATCGATTGTTCCGTTATGTTGAAGGATAATATCCGTCATTGGCGTAAGGTATTCATTAATAAAAGCCGTCAGCTCTTGCGGCGTAAAGCCTTCTGACAAAGTCGTAAAACTACGGATATCACAAAATAAAATTGTCAATTCCCGTTGCTCTCCACCTAGCTGAAGTTGCTCGGGGTTTTTAGAAACAAGGCGCACCATATCAGGGGACAAATAATGGGAAAAAGCACCACGAACGGCCTTACGCTCTCGCTCCTCTTTGGCATATTTCAAAACAGTTTCCATCGCAAAAACAACCAGCAAAATACCAACGGGGATGAAGGCATCCGCTAAAAAGCCTTGTTGAAAAGCAAAAGCCCCAGCTGCTGGCATCGTTATAAAAATAATAGCCGCTAAAACAGACGTAAGGCTGGCACTTAAAAAGGCAACGGCAAGGAGCAAAATAGCCCCTAAAACAAGCGTAGCTCCATGTTCAGCCCACGGTAACCATTCAGGGCGTTGCAGAAAACGATTCTCCAAAATATTTTCAATAATCTGAACATGAATATCCACCCCAGGCACTTTGGCCTGCAAAGGCGTAGCCCGTAAATCCAACAGACCCTCTGCCGATGTACCCACAATCGCCATTTTGCCCTGCATTTTTTCAGGGGGAACTTTGCCCGTCAAAACATCAGCTGCTGAAACGTAGTTAAGTTTTGTATGCTTGCGGAAATGTACCCAATAGCTTCCATCAGCCTCCGTAGGGACGGTGTATTCACCAAATGACAAACCAATCATGTTGCCAAAGTTATCTCTTACAGGTTTTAAAGTTGGGGTACGGCTATGGGCACGAAGAAGCTTAATAGCCAACGGTGCAAAAACGGCATCTTGATAGCGAATAAGCAACGGCAAACGGCGGACAATATTATCCTGATCAGGGATATATCCAAACCAGCCAAGGGCAGGGGCGTTATCTTCTAATTCTGGTAGGTTACGAACAAGAGCATTCACACGGGGGACACCCAAACTAAGTAAGTCAGCTCCCGTTACATCGCTAAACAGGTCAAAGTCATTCTCAGGCTGGAGGTGGGGAGCATTATCCAAAGCGTACCCAAGTACAACGGGTTTACCTGCAAGAGCCTCAGTAAACTGTTCATCGTGACGGGGCAAGTGCGCTAGTTTAGCCTTATCTTCATCAGGTAATGGCCAGTGTTCGGCAGCCAACTCGGGGGATGTTCGGTCAGGTTCAGCAAAAACCGCATCAAAAGCAAGAGCAGTAACGCCTTGGTTGAAAATTTGCTCCACCAACTCTGCCATAACGGTACGGGGCCAAGGCCATTGGCCAAGCGTGTGTAAGCTTTTTTCATCAATATTGATAACAGTCACAGGAACATCTTGCGGCACATCCCGCGGCCATAAGTTTTGGTAGGTATCAAACGTTTTGAGCTGAACAACCTGTAAAACGGTTGGCTGCATATGCCACACCACCACCAAGGCCAGTAATATGGCCCACGGTAGGAGTTTAGTAAAAAAGCGGAGCATTCAGCCTCTTATTATTGTTTTTACGATAAAAATTTATGGGGCAGAGTTGTTGTTTTGGTCTTCCCCAATGTAAATACCCGCACCAGAGGTGTTACCGACATTGAAGTCAAATTGTCCACCAACCTCTTGCAAATCACTCCCAAAGTACGTGCCGGACATACTCCCTGCGTCATAATGCGTAACACCGTCATGCGTTACATCAAGCTCAGAGCCAAAATTAATAGCATTTCCAGGGCTAAAAGTCTCACTCATCTCGTAGTCGCCTAAGTCAGCATCAAAAGTAAGGCCAGAACCAAGGGTGCCATGTAGCCTAAATTCCCCTGTGTGGTGGCTAATATCTCCAGTTGTAGTATTAACTAAGGCGCCAAATGTACCACCCTCAAAATCAACATCACGACTGTCTCCAATTGCTGAATCAAGGGCTCCTTGTGTAGACTGCTCACCTGCGACATAAGGAATAAGGTGCGCCATGTCTCGTCCAGAAGGGGGCGCGCTAGGAAGGTCAAACCGTTCAAAAGAACCAGCCCAGCCACCCCAGTGGGAAAATTCACATTTGTCGCAGAGGTCGGGCAAGGCAACGTCGGAGACAATACCAGCATCAACATTTTGGGCAGTGCTATCATTTTCAATATAAACAAAGCCAGAACCTGTGCCGTTAAAAGCAATTTTATTAACACCCATAGCGTAGCTACGGTTATCTAAAGCTGCAGCAGCATTATTGCCGTTATTATTAGACATATCTCCTCCGTAAACAAACATACTATTAGGTACTTTTTGGTTGTCATTGACTGAAACATCATCGGACTGGTAAGCAAGTTTCATACCTGTAATAAGGTTGCTTCCTGCATCTGCTTTAGTCTGAATACCTTCAGAAATAACATTTCCTGCATAGTGGCTTTGGTCTGTATCAGTACTCAATCTATAAAATGTTTTAGTGGTACCGCGTTCAACAAAGCCGGCACTAAAAGCTTTGGTTGGCAAGGGGGCATCAGTATCAGCAATCGTACGGATACTTTCTTGATAAATTTGAGTATCTGGTAGGTTTACAACGTGGTCAAACTGACGAGTAGATTTATCAAGAATATGCCCTTCTACATCGCCAAACTCGTTACGGAATCCAACGACTATTTTATAGTCATGCCCGCCATTATCTAAATCAAGAACCCCACCAATAAAGGGACCGTTATTGGCTGCATCAGTTTGTTCATCAATATCATTAGCATCAGGAACATCTACATGCTCAATATGGGATAAATCGCTGTTAGTATCATCGCCAAGGTCGGTATTGAAAGAGAAGTCATTACCGTTACCATCACCAAAGCTAGAGTCGTGTCCATCAAAATTGTGGTCACTTTCAAAATTAGTGTTTTGCCCGTCAAAATGGTTGTCATCGCCTCCAGGAGGAGGGAAGTGCTCATTACTACCATCTGCACCACCATAGTTTCCGCCGTCATAGGGCTGGTTGTAGCCATCATTGCCTGCATAATTATCACCACCGTGGTCTACGCCTGTAACAGTCGTTTGCCCCGTGCTAGGGTCAATAACAGCTCGCTCACCGTTAGGCCCACTAAGAACAACTTGCCCATCAGCCGTACGGGTCATGGTAACAGGGGTTTCTTCACCATTAGGGCCAATCACAACGGCTTGGCCATCACCTGTTGGTTTAACGGTTACATTATCGCCATCACCACTTAAGTTAATGCTTCCATCATCATTTTGTGTCGCTTGCATATGTTGTTCGCCAGCTTGGTCAGAGGTATTAGCATTACCATCTGGATTGCGTGGTTGGTTAGATTGTCGGCGTTCAGCACGTTGAGCACGACGTTCTTGACGGCGCTCTAAACGGTTGCCTTGTTGGTCATTACTTTTTGCATTAGGTTGACCACCTTCAGCATCTCCGTCTGTTCCTTCAGGAGGCTGGCCATCGTTTCCGTCTCCGTCGGGTGGGCCTTGTTCACCATCACCTTCTTGATGGTCTTGTCCATCCTGTCCATTATCGTCCTGTGGTCCAGCACGGCGGCGTTGGCGGTTATTGCCACCCTCTTCGCCTTCTTGCTTATCTCCGTCACGGCCTTCTTCGCCGTTTGCTTCATTCCCATCTCCACCATCGTCTTGAGGGTCGTTACCGCTTTCATCACCCCCATCATCCGTTTGTTCATCATTCTGACCACTGTCGTCATTCCCCTCATCGTCAGCACCTTGGTCATTATCGCCTTCGTCAGAGGCATCCTCATCAGAACCTTCTCCGCTATCGCCTTCGGTGCCGCTTTCATCACCTGCGCCTTCTTCAGCCTCACCATTAAGAGCAGACTGCAATTGCTGGCGTACTTGCGGTGTCATAGGGGCAGCAGGGGCAGGGGGTTGGTCAGGGTCAGTCACTTGGCTAAAGTCATTCACGTTATCAAGTGGCACGGGCGGAGCATCTGACCCATTGGCGGAAACATCCAAACAACACTGTGTAAGCCCAACCAGTGTTTGGCCGTTATCCGCCACTTGAATAATACCGCCAGAACCGCGCACACCAATAGTAGCAAACGGCGTGGTAACTTGAACATTTTTAGGGTTATTTTTCGCAATTTTACCTGTAACAAACTGAATAACACCCTTTTGTGCATTAACGCTGGATTGCCCAACCCGCTGCTCGGCATCATAAACAAAAGTTTCAATCTTAACTTTGGAATCCCGCCCAATAGTAAACACACTGTCATCGTTTAGAATAATCTGAACCCGTGCGCGTTTACCTGTAACAATGGTATCGGACTCAAAAATTTTCTCCTGAGGCTCCAAAGGCTTTTGAGTACCATCTGCCAACAAGCGGGAAACTTGGCCTTTAGCAACTGCTACCAAACCCACAGGTTCTTCAGCCTGTGCCGGTAAAGCCAAAACACAAGCAACTAAAATCAAACCTAACAGCACGTAGCGGATGCCCATGGCGGTACTCTTTCTTTTATTTATCCCTAATCTGCTGATTTCTTATAGATTCAGCCATGAATTAAAACCTTTTTGTTAATGACATGGACCACCGCTCATTCTCATAAGCGTAGTTTTGAATGTTAGATGTCGTCTCTTTATAGGTGTATCCACCACTGATAGTAATAGTCGGCGTTAGCGGTTTGCTAAGGTTAAGAGACAAGCTGAGTGAATTATCATCACGTGTCTTTGTCGGGTTAACGGAAGCATCAGGTGCGCGGTACTTTGTATGCGTCAACGTCAACCCACCAACAGCACTCAAATTATACCAAGGTAATTGATGCAAAGTTTTAAAGTCCAGCGCATCGGAAACATAACTGTAATACTGGGCAGTCGTTTGTTCGTGATGGTTCGTGTAACCAAGGGTAAATGTGGTTTTAGGGGAATAAGCAAAAGTCGCATTAGTCTTAAATTCCCAAGCTTCACCATTACGGAGCGTATAAAGGCTGCTACTGGCACTATTGTGGTGGCGTTTTAAATCATGAGAACCTGTAAATTGCAACTGCAGTTTAGGGTGCATAGCGTACGTCCATTGTGCTTGCTTACGCCATGTTTGTTGGTAATCTGCTCGCGCAAGGTTTGTATCCGTGTACTGGACGGAGACGCCGAGACGAGAGCGCCATGTGGGAATCACCCACACAGAGCCTGTTTTAATAGATTTAAGCGTGACATCCAAATTGGAAAGAAGGGATTGTTTTGTACGGTAGTAAAGGCCTTCTGTTTGCCATGTGTGGCCGCGTGGGTCACTAAAACGGTAGCTATGCCGTAACGCCAAAGCTTCAAAAACATGCTGATCCTCAGTTTTACTGCCACTTGCGGTAATAGGAAAGCTTACACCGCCGGAATCTTGATTTCCTGATGCAGGGGAGGCATTTCCGTTACTATCCTCATTCCAACCAAAGGTAAGGCTGCCACTGAAAAAATGGCGCTGTTTACGCGTACCAATTTCAGCCAGCATTTTTTGGATGTTATCCTGCACGGCTTCTGGCGGGTTAATAGCCAAAACTTCTCGCAAAAGCTTTTCTGAATCAGTGAAATTATTGATTTTCATGTAGATGAGAGCCATGTCCAGCTTAACACGGTGGAGGTCTGGCCGAGAAATCAACATCCGCTCGTAAGAGGCTAAAGCCTCATCATACTTCCCTAATTGGCCAGCAAGTTGCGCGTAAGCAAAGTTAGCATCAAGGCTTTCAGGGTTTTCTTTGATTTTTTGAAACAAAACTTCCAGCTTGGCCAGTTGTTGCTCTCTATTATCAGTAGGTTTTTTAGGTGCCTCAACAGGTACTGGTACAGTTTTACTAACAGCCGCTTCCTGTGCCTGAGCAGCACAAGCCAAACTTACAGATAGGCAAAGGAAGGCGACTTGTTTCAATAAGCCCTCCTAAGCATTTTGTTGTGCCACTTGGCGACGTAAACTTTGAATCTCAGTCACAAGGTCGTACCGTTCTACCAAAGCACCCAGCATAGTCATAAGGCCCTTCACACGGTCAACTTCACTCAACGGGAAAGGCGTATACGTTGTATTACCATTCTCATCAGTACCACCAATATGGTTAATCAACTGAACAACACCGATGACCTGCCCTTGCACGTTTTTAAGAGGGAACGCCAGCATGGAAAGAGATTTGTAGCCATGCTTTTGGTCAAAGGATTCATTGAAATTGTAAGAAACCTCCGCGGGGATATTATACAAATCATCAATTTCAACAATTTCTCCAGTAGAAGCCACATATCCACCAATACTGCTTAAATCAATCGGTACATGAAAACGTTCAGAGGGCACATCCACCACATCATTTTGGGTTGCAACGGCTTCTAGATGGTTAAATGTGCGGTCTGCCACAGGGCGTGCCACAAAAACCGTACCAGCTTCAGCAGCTGTAGCACGGCGCAAACGTGCTAAAATCAGGTTCAGAACTTTATCAAGGTCAAAGTCTTGCTGTTCTTCCAGCAGTTCAACCAAGTCTTCCAATAAACTCATACGCAAAAAATTCCTTTTACTTTTTGCGAAAAGCTTAGCGGGTTGCCCGCGCTTGCGGCACTAATATGTGGTTTTAACAACACGGAGTGTGACTTAACGTCAACATTCGTATGATGGAGGCGCTTCAGCTGTGCAAAACAACCTTCCCCTTGTTAGCCGTAAAAGTTTACCAGCCAAGCAACCAACATAACCTGCGGGACGCTAATAAGCGGCAAAAACAAAGCAATTTTCCAGCTTTTTGTGGTGTCTTTCAGTACCATAATTTCTGTGTAGTCCGTTGCCACGCCTGCCATCAAAAAAGCAAAACCATTCCCTGGGGCTTGGGCACGGGTGAGGATATCCGCCGCAATGGGGGTAGAACCTTCCGAACAAACCTCCAGCACCGTTGCAAACACAACAGTCACTAGTAAGCCGATAAACGTAGGGCCAAACAAGCCTTCAAATTGGGTAGGGTCAAGCAAAGCACGTAAAGCAGCGGCCAATAAAATACCAAACAGCAACCATCGCAATACAATGCGGGAGTCCTTCACACCATTTACAAAAATATCTTTAAAAAACGCAAAATCAAAACGGGTGGCCTGAATACCTGTACGCGCATCTTTCCAAAAGTGAAAATCTTCCGGCATGTCCACAGTATTATGGTTTTCAGGTAGCCAACCGCGCGCTACAAAGCGGTCAAAAACCCAGCCCGTAATCAATGCAATAACAATAGACAGCCCGATAAATACAAAGGTCCATTGCCATCCGATAAGAGTTACTAAAATAAGCGTTAAAGAAAAAGAGTTCCAAGGGCTTGCCAGTAAAAAAGCTACAATCTGGCCGATACTGGCACCGCGCTGGTACAATTTAACGGCCACCATCAGTAGCCCATGGCTACATAAATCAAACAAAACACCCGCACCAACGGCCCGTAACAGGCCATTAAAAGTACCGCCTTTACCTAAAACAGACATAATAAAAACCTGCGGTATTTTAGAAAGGAGCCCCACAAAAACAGCCCCTATAACAACCCCCCACCAAACAGTATGAACCATATAATGAACAGTGTGCGCCATAGTTGCTAGCCAAGAGTGGCCAGCAGTAAAACCAGCAAAAAAAGTACCTAAAACATACAAAGCAGCAATACCAACTAAAGACCCCCAAAAAATGAAGTCAAACTTCCGCTTATTACCGCTGCAACAAGCTGGCTGAGGGGAAGGGGAATGGCAATGCGTCATATAAGTGTTATGCCTCAAAATATTAAAAATGGGTACCTAAACTTGCTTAAAGAAGATTTGGGTGATCAACCATTGAAGAAAACAAAAGGGTGCGTTACAAAAAAGCATGACATCAGCCAGAAAAACCATGCGCGTAACCATCACGCCGGAATTCCAAACAGCCTATAAAGCTATAGAAGAGGGCGATAACCTGTTGGTGTTAGGAAGCGCAGGAACAGGAAAAAGTACATTCCTCAAGTGGTTGCGCAAGAAAATAGGCGAATCCAAAAACTACGTGGTACTTGCCGCAACGGGCATGGCTGCTTTGCAAGTAGGTGGGCAAACGGTTCATAGCTTTTTCGGGTTTAAACCACAGTTAATGAATGGTGCTGATTCTTGGCGAAAACCCCGTAACCGCAAAATTTACAAAAATTTAGATCTCATCATTATCGATGAAATATCTATGGTGCGGGCAGATGTTTTTGAAGCGATAGACCAGTTTTTAAGAATCTACGGGCCTGAAGCAAATAAACCCTTTGGAGGTGTACAAATTCTAGCAATGGGAGATTTGTTCCAACTGTCTCCCATCGTACGCCGAGAAGAGCAACACTATTTTCAAGAAACATTTGGCAGCGCGTTCTTTTTCAGTACGGAAGCTTGGAAGGCAGGTGCATTCCAACTGGTAGAATTTACCAATATCTTTCGGCAGTCAGATGAACCGTTTATCAATTTACTAAACCGCGTACGCCAAGGGGAAAAAAGTAGCGGTTTGTTGGGGGAAATCAACCGACAGGTATCCGCAGAGGTATCACAAAATTCAGTGGTACTGGCTGCCCGTAACCGCACGGTAGATAACATTAACGAGCGGGAATTAGACGCGCTCACAACCAAAGCGCATACTTACATTGCCAAAACAAGCGGCAAAGTTGAAACGAATATATTCAACAGTCCTGAAAAACTGATTTTAAAAGTTGGGGCAAGGGTGATGTTTACACGGAATGATGCAAACGGCCGTTGGGTAAATGGAACGTTGGGCGAAATTATAGAGTGCTATGAAAAAAGTGTAGTCGTAAAAACAGACCAAGGTGAAGAATTTATTGTAGAGCCCATCAAGTGGGAATTAACAAAATACGAGTTTGATGATGAAAAGAATGCCCCAACGGCAACAATAACAGGTACATTTTCTCAATTGCCACTCACATTGGCATGGGCGTTAACAATTCATAAAGCCCAAGGGCAAACACTAGAACATTGTACGATTGATCTTTCAGATGGAGGCGCATTTGCCGAAGGGCAACTTTACGTGGCACTCAGCCGCGCACGTACGTTGGAATCAATCAGATTAGTACAGCCAATTACAGCATCAGATGTCCGCACATCCAAGGTGGTCAAGGGTTTTTACCAAGCGTTACCCAAGCAATAAAAAGTTTTATTGTTCTGAAAAGAGGGCCTGTGGTACCCTTTCCCACATTGGGGAAGTGTTGAAGTTTTGTAACACTCTGTATTGATGAATATTTGGTCATGTTCCTGCAAGGTTCTCAATCCGTAAAGGATATGTAAGAATCTGCCATGATTTTGATAAAAATAGAAAAAATAACCCTATGAAACGTCATTTACTTATTGCTTGTTTAGTAACCGTTAGCGCCGGTTTTTCGTTTAACGCCTTTGCTGATGGCTCAAGTGAAGCCTACGACCCGTGGGAAGGCTACAACCGTGCGGTATTCTCATTTAATGAAGGGGTTGATAACGTAATCCTCAAACCTTTATCCAAAGGTTACCGTGCCATTGCGCCAGAACCCGTAGAAACGGGCGTAAGCAACTTTTTTGATAACTTGTTTTACCCAACAACAATCATAAACCAGTTATTACAAGGTAAGCCAAAACTGGCCGTGCAGGACACAATGCGCTTTATCCTAAACTCAACAGTCGGAATTTTAGGGTTTATGGATGTAGCAAAAAAAATCGGTTTTGAAGAGCACAGCGAAGACTTTGGCCAAACACTTGCTGTTTGGGGCGTAGGCGATGGCCCGTACATGGTATTGCCAATTTTAGGGCCTTCCAGCGTACGCGGCTCTGTTGGTTGGGTAGGTGATTACTTCACCAACCCAGTAAGCTACATAGAAGACAACGAAACACGTTATGCCTTACTGGGAACATCCATTATTGATACACGGGCAGAGCTGCTAAAAGCTGAGTCCATCATCACGGGTGACAAATATACCTTCATGAGGGATGCCTACCTACAGCGGAGAAAATACCTCATTAACGACCAAATGGTAGAAGAAAACGATCCGTTTTTAGACCAAGAATAACAAGAATATTAGGGTAAACAAACCGGCGTGATGTACTTGCTGAAGCCTATTGCGGCAGCCTATAAATACTACCTAGCAAAACCAGTTTTGGTTTTGCTGGCGTTTTTAGGCATCTTTGCATTATCAATACATCACGCCCAAAATTTTTATTATGATGCCTCGGCCGATACGCTAGTTGCAGAAAACGACCCTGACCTCAAATACTATCGGGAAGTCATAGAACATTTTGGTGAAGGCGCCTTTCTATTTTTAACGTACACACCAAAAGAGGAAGAGCTGCTTTCCACACCTGTGTTGGAAAGGCTTAATAAACTAGTTGCTGAACTTAAAGAAATAGAAGGCGTATCAGCTGTATCTTCTTTACTAGATGCCCCACTGCTCAAAAGTCCACCCATCCCTTTAGCCGAACTAGCCAATAACTACCGTACACTAAAATCCCCTGATGTTGACTTTGGGGCTGCCTTAAAAGAGTTAACAACAAGCCCGCTGTTTAAAAACCTCCTTATTTCAGAAGATGGCCGCACAACAGCTTTAAGGATAGACCTAAAGCCCGACCACGAATTAAACGAACTTTTGAAAAAGAGAAATGCTTTGAAGATGCTGGAAAACCCGACATCAGAAGAGCGCTCAAAGCTTGAAGCGGCAAAAACAGAGTACCGCAAAGCCTACGCAGAAAATGTGCAAGAAGTAGAGCGTGTCCTAACGGATATCCGAAAAGTTCAAAAATCCATCCAGTCCGAAGCAACCGTCTACTTAGGCGGTGTGCCGATGATTGCATCAGACATGATGCACTACGTCCAATCAGACATTATAACATTTGGCTCTGGTAGCCTTATCTTAATGATGCTCATGCTCTTCCAATTCTTTAGAAAGCTACGCTGGGTGGTATTACCGGTGTTGACAACAGCATCTATTTTGCTTGTAACAACAGGGCTACTAGGGGCACTGCACAAGCCTGTAACGGTGGTTTCCTCTAACTTTATTTCGCTGTTAGCTATTTTATCCATTTCAATCGCTGTGCACCTCATCACGCGTTACCGCCTCTGTGTGGAAGAAAACCCTGATATGCCTCAAAGCGACATCGTGTACCGCACAATGTCAGCCAAAATAGCGCCGTGCCTCTACACAACACTTACAACAATGGCAGGTTTTGCATCATTGTACGCCAGTAGTATTATTCCAGTGATGGATTTCGGCTGGCTTATGTGCGTAGGTATCGCCATTTCACTCGTTATTTTTTACTTCTTCTTTCCCGTATTATTGGTCTTTTTACCAAAAGAAGAACTAGCCACGCCAGCGCGAGACAACAACACCCCACTTATCCGTTTCTCATACCACTTGGCGGCGGGTCACACATATAAAGTGTTGGTCTTTTCTGCAATATTACTTGTATTAACGTTTGTTGGTGTATCACGCCTAAGCTTAGATAATCGCTTTATCGACTATTTCAAAAAAGATACTGAAATCCACCAAGGCCTTGCCTTTATTGATAAAAATCTAGGTGGAACCGTCCCAATGGATATCATTGTAGAATTTCCACCATTTGTTGAAGAACCAGCCTTTGAAGAGGAAGACTTTTTTGATGATTTTGGGAGCGCGGAAGAAGATACATTCCCAGAGCGCTATTGGTTCACACCGGATAAAATTGAAGTTTTGCGTAAGTTAGAAGCTTACTTAGAAAGCCGCCCTGAAATTGGGAAAATCATTTCCCTCGCAACGCTGGAACTAATCGCACAAGAATTTAACAACGGAAAACCACTATCAGCCGTAGAAATTGTGGCGATTCTAAGTGCCTTGCCAGAAGGGGTACGTAAAGAATTCTTAATGCCATACGCCTCACCAAGGGCAGGGTTTATGAGAATCTCAACCCGTATTCATGAAACAGGCCCGCTCTTTTCAAGAGACCAGCTCATAAAAGACATTGAAGATTTCGCTAAAACACTACCAAACTTAAATGGTGTGAATGTCAAAGTAACGGGTATGAACGTCCTTTTCAACGGCATGTTGCGGGAACTTTTAGCATCGCAAACATCAACACTATTCTTTGTTATATTGGCAACATTTACCATGTTCCTCATACTATTACGCTGCCCATTGTTGGCACTTATCGGCGTATTGCCTAACGTATTTTCAGCCTTTTTAATCCTTGCGTTTATGGGCTTTGTTGGTATGCCGTTGGATATGATGACCATCACCATTGCTGCAATCGTTATTGGTATCGGGGTGGATGATGCAATCCACTACCTCCATTTCTTTAGAGCAAGGTATGATGTTAACCAAGATGCTGATTTGGCCGTGCGAGAAAGCCACCGAGAGATTGGCCGCGCCCTGTATATAACATCCCTCACGGTGATGATTGGGTTCTCCATATTATGCGCGTCTAACTTTGTACCAACTGTTTACTTTGGTTTACTTTCTGCTATGGCCATGTTATTGGCGTTGCTAGCAAACTTAATTTTGCTACCGGCACTATTGCTGAAGTTATACGGTTCTAAAAAGGAAATATGCTAAAATGACGCGGTTTTTAATAGGTTTGCTAACACTCGTATGCTGGTTTAGCAGCGCAAATACACATGCAGAAGAAATGGCTGAGGCAGAGCTATACAACTTAGTCCGTGGGTCCTCTAACAAAATTTTGAACGCAATGACCGTTGAAGGGGATGCTGCATCCAAAAAAGAAAAAATCCGCGGCGTATTAGAAGAGGTGCTGGAACCGCTTGTTGATTTTGAATCCATCTCAAAAGCAGTTATGGGTAAACACTACAGTATGGCTACAGAAGAGCAACGCAAAGAGTTTACCAACGTATTGCAAGAAACAATGGTGGGGCTTTACACCAAGGTATTGGTGAATTTTGAAATAGATGAACTGAAGGTTGAACGTCCTAACCTAAACAGCCCGTTTAAAGGGTCTGTAAGTATGAAAGTAACGGCAGGCAATGGCGCCGTTTACAACATAGTTTACAGTGTACGCCAAAGCCCAGAAGGGGAGTGGAAAGTGCGTAATGTTATTTTGGACGGCATTAACCTTGGCTTAACATACCGTAATCAATTCTATAGCGCGGCAAATAGCTTTAATAGTGATTTAGATAAAGTCATTTCCACATGGGGAAATGACGAAAAAACAGCTTCAGCAAACTAAATACCAAACAGCGGTTTAACCAACATCAACAACACGTAGAATATTTGTTGTACCAGATTGTCCAAAAGGTACCCCAGCCGTAACAACCAACTGCCCATCATCAGCCGTTAAACCGTTTTTTTGAGCTGTTTCTTGCGTCAATTGAACCATATGGTCTTCGCTGGTTGCATGCGGGCTGTAACAGGCTTTAACGCCCCATACAATACCCAGCTGTTGAGCAATATGTGGATAAGGCGTTAAACAATAAACAGGGTGGCTAGGCCGCCAGCGGGAAACCCGTAAAGCTGTACCGCCTGTTTCCGTAAAAGTTACAATCGCCGCCGCTTGAATTGTCTCCGCCGTATGGCAAGCTGCTGCCGTAATAGCATCCCGTACTTCGGGTTGTGGGGAAGGCATACGCGCATCCACCAAAGGCCCCCATGCGCTAGATTTTTCAACACGCGCAATGGTCTTCGCCATCACTTCTACAGCCTCAGCGGGGTATTTTCCAGCGGCACTTTCAGCTGAAAGCATCAAACAATCCGCCCCTTCATAAGTGGCATTGGCAATATCCGTCACTTCTGCGCGGGTCGGGGTAGGGTTTTGAATCATAGATTCCAACATCTGCGTTGCCACAACTACGGGCTTCCCAGCTTTGCGGCACAACCTAATAATTTTTTTCTGAATCGGTGGAATTTCCTCCGGCGGCAATTCAACGCCCAAATCTCCACGGGCAATCATAATACCGTCAGTTGCCTCAATAATAGATTCAATATTATCAATCGCTGCCGCTGTTTCAATTTTCGCCATAAGCTTAACATGCGCGTCAGGCCTGTATTGCTTAATCAAATCCCGTGCTTCTGCAATATCTGTCGCGCGTTGTACAAAAGAAAGAGCAATCCAGTCAGGCTCAATATCCAACAAGCCAAATTGAAGGTCTTTTTTATCTTTATCCATTAAAGCTGTGCAGGGCAAATCACGTCCGGGAATATTAATCCCCTTGCGGCTGCTTAAAACCGCATTGTTTAAAACAGTGCAGGTTGCTTGTGTTGAAGAACAAGCCGTTACTTCCAAACGAAGCAAGCCATCATTCACAAAAAGAACATCACCCACCTGCAACATGGCTAAAATATCAGGGTGAGGCAAACACACACGCTCAGCCGTACCAGGGGTGGGGTCATCATCCAGTACCAAAGTATCCCCTTTATTTAAAGAAACAGGCTCCAACATATCCCCTACACGGATTTTAGGCCCCTGTAAGTCCTGTAGTAGAGCAATAGCAATGCTTTCTTCTTTAGCAACTTGCCGTACAAGCTGAGCCGTTTGCAGGTGGCGAGCGTGTTCACCGTGGGAGAAATTAAGACGAAAGCCATTCACACCAGCGCGGATAAGGGTACGGATACCATCTTCATGCCAACTGGAAGGGCCAAGAGTTGCAAGTATTTTAGCGTGTCGCATGGGGGCAATCTTTCATATAAAAACAATGATGTACTGGTTAGCACACTAATAACGTAAAGAAAAGAGGCCAGCTACGCACCTGCACAAAACAAAAGCAGCCTTAAAAAAGGCTGCTTTGTAGAGAGTTATTAAGTTATTTCCAAAGAGACAAGGCTCTCACCACATCTAAAGCACGGGTAAGTTGGAAGTCATTCTCACGCTTCTTGGCATCGCCAGCGGTACGCTTCTTCTCTTCATCTTCCTCCTCATCACCATCCTTCTTGCTGCCCTTTTTACCTTTCTTTTTCTCATCGTCAGAAAGCGTAATGTGGCCACGTAAAGATGCTTCGCTTGGGTAGCCTTCAACTTCAACCTCTTCAACCTTCTTAATCGGCTTCACTTCAATATCAGGCTCAATCCCTTTGGCTTGAATACTGCGTCCTGAAGGCGTGTAGTACAGCGCAGTTGTTAAGCGCATACCAGCACCACCAGGCAAGTGCATAATGGTTTGTACAGAACCCTTACCGAAGGACTTCGTGCCCAAAACAATCGCTCGTTTGTGGTCTTGCAAAGCACCGGCTACAATCTCAGAAGCACTGGCAGAACCACCGTTCACCAACACAACAATGGGCTTACCATCCAAGATATCACCATGGCGCGCCGTGTAACGGCTATTTTGGTTTGTTAGGCGTCCACGGGTGGAAACAATCTCACCGTTATTCAAAAAGGCATCAGCCACAGCCACAGCTTGTGTTAACAAACCACCAGGGTTATTCCGTAAGTCCAATACAATCCCTGTCAACGGTGCATCGTTTTCGTCTTCCATACGCGCCAAATGTTCCTTCATGCTACGGTCAGTATTATCATTGAAGGACGTAATACGTAGGTAGCCAATACCATCTTTCTCCAAACGAGACTTCACAGGCTTAATCTTAATAATTGCGCGCGTAATGGTAATATCTAAAGTCTTTTGCTCACTTTCACGGAACACTTTAATGTAGATATCTGTCCCTGGTTTACCGCGCATACGGTCAACCGAGTCAGAAAGCGTCATACCCTGCACGTCTTCATCGTCAATTTTAATAATTAAGTCACCAGCCTCAATACCAGCCTCGTAAGCAGGGGTGTCTTCAATGGGGGCAACAACGCGCACCAAGCCTTTTTCCATAGTAACTTCAATACCCAAGCCGCCAAACTCGCCCTTGGTCTGCTCTCTCAAACCTTGGAAATCTTCTTCATTTAAATAGGCAGAATGCGGGTCAAGCGCTGTGAGCATACCGTTAATGGCATTCTCAATAACTACGGTTTCTGTCACTTCTTCCACATAAGCAACGCGGATTTTTTCCAAAACATCGGCAAAAACATTCAGTTTTTCGTAAACTTCTTTATCTACGCCAGCTTTGGCAGCAAAGGAAGTAACGGGAAGAACAAGAGCGGCAGAGAGTAAAAGCGCGCGCACAGGCGTAAAAATCATTGGAGGCACCATTGTTATTATAGATTCAAGTCTAATTTTACGTAATTTATACAACCCATTCTGGCGGAAGTCAAAAGGCTTGTCTAGTAAGAAGGCGCCACGGCACACCTCACAAAAAAGTTGCACATAAATCATATGTAGTATACATGAAGGCTACTGAATTCAGGGATATTAAAAACCCTGAGTTGAAACAACTTCAAAATCATTTATCCGTTAGGAGCTAACTATGCTTAAGAAACTAAGCCTATTTTCTATTGTCTCCACTCTTTGTGTAACAATGCTTGCTCTGCAAACATCACCTACACAAGCCGAAACAGGCAAAGACGCTATCTTTGTAGATTGGCTTTGGCACGCAAGTAAAAAGTGGTGCGAGAGAAACTCCAAAACAACCAAAATCGCAAAAGGTATGAGCGATTACGACAAAGCAAAAAGATGCATTCCTGCGTTTGCAGCAATGACGCAAGGCAAACAAGGTAAAACCCCGTACAAGCTTAAAATTGACGGAGCAGTCATAGGGTTTGATAACATTGACGAGCGCTACTCGCTCTTTATTGTTGAAATAAAAACACCCAAGAAAAAAGGTAGTAAAAAATACGACGTCTACCGTGTTAAGCAAACTGTTTTTTACGGCCCAAGGGGTGATTACAACGGGCGTTATATAGTTGGAGCGTTTTGGAACGGCAAGGGTATTATGAGGCTTGTGAGTAACAACGGTATTTCACAAACAGAATTCCCCAGAACAATCCAAAACGGGGAGTGTCGCACAAACGAAACCCATTTGGGGCTGGAAGCATCCAACCTTGAAGACAGTCGTCAAATTCTTCGAGAAATAGCAGGTGCTTGGGCTGCTCTAGAAGGAGTCAAAGTGAAAACAAACTAGTTCTCCCATTTTCTTAAAACTTTAAAAAATCGATTAAGACCTCTAGCCTATGCGCTGGGGGTCTTAATCTTTTACGGCTTAGCTATTTTGCTGCTTGGCCATACATTTTTTGTAATAACTTCTGTCAAGGGTAGCTCTCAGCGCATACAGCAAAGTCCATAAAGCGGATATTCCCAGCAGCACGCTAAAAAAGCCTGCAAGGTAAACAGTAAACATTTCGTCCTCACCTTTAATACGTTGTGCGGGTTCTTTCGTATTAATCCCAAAAAAGCTGGTAATAGGTAGCAAATAGTCTGGGTAGTTTGGCACAATACTACGCTCTAAACGGAAGGATGACGGATCGTTCTTGAGTGATTTCCAAAGGTCTTGGTAAACAGTTCTGCTATCTTGAGTAACACCGTCTAAAGTATCCGAATATTCAAAGTTTACAATGTAGTAATACGTACAGTTTCTATTGTGGTTACTGTCATAGCGGCATTCGTCTTGACGGTCAAATCCCGTGATTTTCCCGGGTATTTCAGCTTCAGGGGTAGAGAAGGATTGTTCGTATGTATATACCGTATAAGCAATAGAGCCTGCAAGCAGAGAGCCGGCGCCAAAAGGAACGATAAGAAAAGTCGTCATAACCAATAAAAATAAAAGCCTTTTTCCAAAGTTAGCGCTGGTGTCGCGTTGGTATTTTATGGCCATGGTATTTCCTCCATTAATGTTAATGCTACTAAAACTGGGGCGCAACAGGTTGGTCGTTACGACGTGCTTCGTAATATAAATAAGGCTTTTCAGTATTAGGAAGGGCACCTAAAGCATCTCCCGCTGCAATACGTTGACCCACGCGAACACTTGGGTAGTCCAGCCCACCGTAAATATCATGCTCGTGCTCACTGCTGCCAACAATCACCAACCAGCCGTAATCTCTAAAAGGGCCACTAAAAAGAATAGCCCCACCGTTAAGGGCTGTAACCGTTGTACCGGGGGTTGCTAAAATAGTCGTACCATCTTGCTCCCCAAACGGTTGGGTAATAAAACCTTCAACAGGCTTGCCGTGCGGTAAAGCAACTAAGTTTTGCTTTTCAGAGGGCGTGACATCAACCTTCTGCGCCTTGGGTAGTGCAGTTTTTAACTTTTTAGCAAGGGAAGTATCTTGCTTGCTAAGGCGCTCTAGCTGTTTTTGGTAAAGGGCGCGGATGCGGTCGCGTTTTGTCTGAACATGCAAAGCCGTTTCCGATTGCTGCGCGACAAGGTTGTTCATTTGCTGCTCCATTTTCAGAAGCTCACTTAGTCGTTTTTGCTGGTTCTCTAAAGAGGTAGAAAGCGCGCGCTGCCCCTGCTTTAAAAGACCTGCGCGAGGCACTTGTGGCGTGCCTAGGTCAGCTAACATCTGAGCCTGCCATGGAAAGCGGGCAATGCGGAGCATTTCACGCGTGGTCACATCCAGTTGGCTAACGTCATTCATCATTTTTTGCCGTGCGTGTGCTAATTTAGTGCGTGTTTCATCCAAATTGGCGTTTAATTGTACTAAATTTGCCTTTTTTTGCTCTAAATTACCCTCTAAATCATCCAAGGTGTTTGCGTAATTTTCTAACTGTTTCAATAACTTGGGGGATACGTCCTCCGCCAAGGCATAGCCACTCAAAACCAAAAAAAACAACCCAAAAAATCGCATAACCGTCAGAATAATAAAGGATAAAAATAAACGCAAAGCAATTATTCTCGGTGATATGGGTGCCCTGCTAAAATTGTTGCTGAACGGTAAATTTGTTCCAGCATCACCACCCGCGCCATTTGGTGCGGCAACGTTAAGGCTGAAAGTGATAAAATAAAATCTGCCCGCTGCCGTACGTCATCTGAAAGGCCCTCAGCGCCGCCAATAATAAAGCATAATTGAGCGCTTCCAGTGTCCCGCCAAGTTTGAATTTTCTCTGCTAATTTCTGTGTTGTTGGTTGTTTGCCTCGTTCATCTAAGGCAATGACAACGCTATTGTTTGGTATTTTAGCAAGTTGTACAATGGATTCTTGCTGTTTAATTTGCACAGCAGAGTTAGATTTGCTCTGAGGAAGTTCAATGATAGATGTTGGAAAATAAGCGTTTAAACGCTTTTGATATAAATCAGAAAGCTCCAACAAAGGGCCTTTTTTAGGTTTCCCGGTGGCAATAACAGTTATTTTCATAACTAGGCTATAGCGCATACGTAGCTTAAAATAAAGTTAAGGATACAAATTGCTGTAGTGCAAAAGCTATGCTAAATTCCGCCCGCCGGTATGGACGTCCCCAGCTGTGAACCCCGTCAGGCCCGGAAGGGAGCAGCGGCAACGGTATGGAGCGGGTCGTGCCGGCTCATCGTTTCATAAAACCCACACACCCCTGTTGAAGCATATTAAGGCGGTTGTATTTGCTGACAGGTAAGGTATTATCGGGTTGCGAAACAATAAAAGTTCCGAAATAATACTCGACAATGAAAAAAATAATAAGTTTCTTAGCGTTGTTCCTATCAGTAGGTGCCTTAAAAGCGCATGCGGTGGAATTCGGTGATATCGCAACAACCAGCGTAACGGTAGATAACCGTGTGTGTGTTTACAATATAGATGGCGATACGGATGAAAGCATAGATTGTGGTACCGCCGCCCCTTACGTTGATAGCAGCGGTAACGTAGGTATTGGTACCGCAAGCCCACAAACAGTGTTAGAAGTAGCGGGTACAATCTCCGCTACAGGCGCGGAAATATCTGGAACCGTTTCTGCAACAGCGTTTTCAGGTGATGGTAGCCTTTTAACCAACTTACCCGTCAGTAGTATTGACCAAATTGTAAGCGGTACAACCAGCGTTGTAGCAAGCGAAAATACAAGTTTAACTTTCACGACTGCTGGTACAGAGCACATGGTTGTGAGTAGCGGTGGTGATGTTGGTATTGGTACGTCATTACCAGCGCAAAAATTACATATTGTTGATAGCAGTGCAAATGGTACAGCCGGTTATTTTCAACAAACTAACACAACAAATAGTAACGGTATTGTTATCACAACGGCTACTAGTAATACGGCTGATATAGTTTTTGGAGCCTACTCCGATAGTAATGCGAGGTTAGTTGTTAGGGGCGATGGAAATGTTGGTATGGGGACAAGCACGCCTGCTAACAGTTTGACAGTCGTAGGAGACATAAGTGCGACGGCATATTATGGAGATGGTTCTGCCCTAACCAATGTAGCCATAGTTAGCTTAACAAACATCACAGATGTAAGCGCAACAGCACCAACAAATGGGCAAGTATTAGTTTGGGATGACACCACCAAACTTTGGGAGCCAAGCACAACATCATCCGGCAGTAGCGGCGGTATAGATGACCTAACGGATGCCGCACACAACACAACAGATTTTAATATGTTTTTAGGCCATGAAGGTAGCGGAGCAATCACTTCTAGCAGTGATTACAACCTAGGTATTGGTTTAACAGCATTAGATGCGTTGACATCTTCAGCAATTGGTAACATCGGTATAGGGTACGATGCTCTAACGGCAGTTACGAGTGGTGATGATAATATCGCCATGGGCTATAATGCGTTAACTGCCATTACAACTAATAGCTATAACATAGCATTAGGGACATCAGCTTTGGAATCATCTACAGCGAGCAATAATATAGCTGTAGGCCATAGTGCACTTATCTCAAATACAAGCGGCCAATACAATGTGGCTATGGGGAACGATGTACTCTACAATAATACTACCTCTAGCTATAATGTAGCTATGGGTGATGATGCACTCTACAACAATGCAGGCAATTACAATACAGCTATCGGGCATAGCTCTTTAGAAAATAATACAACCGGTGCAAACAATGTTGCTATCGGGGCAAATTCTTTATTTGGTGATGCTGCTGGTTCAACAGGTGCTGGTAATGCTGTTGTTGGGTATGGTGCCTTATACTCCAACACAACCGGTAATTACAATACAGCCATAGGGTTCAGTAACTTATACAGAAATACAACTGGTGATTATAACATCAGCGCAGGGTATAACGCACTTTATGGAAGTGCCACGTCGGTTATATCGGGAAATGATAACATAGCGATAGGTAAGTTTGCTATGCGCTATGCTGCAAGTAGTTTTGATAATATTGCAATAGGTGATAGCGCTTTATATGACAGTTTAGACAACGATAATAACATTGCTATTGGAGCAGCCTCAATGCGTTACAATGCCCATGGTGTGCATAATGTTGCCGTAGGTGCAAACACAATGGATGCTAACGGTATGAATGGTGATTTCAATACCGCTTTAGGGAACTCTGCAATGAGTGGAGCCGTAACAGGTGATTATAATATAGCTTTAGGACCAAACACTCTAACCGGAGCTGTATCGGGGGGATACAATATTGCACTAGGTATGCAAGCCTTAACAGGGAACTTGACTGGAAGTAATAATACGGGCATGGGGTACAGAGCACTTTATAACAACCAGAATGGAAGCAATAATATTGCTATAGGTTATTTTGCTGCATATGGAAATACATCAAATAAAGATATTACGGCAACAATTGCTATAGGTTACCGTGCAGGGTACGCACTTCGGTCAGGTGCTGATTATAATACACTTATTGGTTATGACGCTGGAGATACCATTACAACAGGGGCTAATAACATTATAATGGGTTATCGTGCGGGTGATAACCTAACTACAGGCTCCAGCAACATAATTATAGGTGATGATGTCAATGCGGTCTCTACAACAGCTGATAACCAAATCAATATCGGAAATACAATTTACGGAAGCGCAGCGTCTGACTTTATCGGTATAGGTATAACAAGCCCTACAGTTGCGTTAGAAGTAAATGGTACAGTTTCCGGAACAGCATTTATAGGGGATGGTTCTGGTTTGTACAATATCACTGTAGCTGTATCTAGTATCACAAATATTACCGATGTTAGCGCAACAAACCCGACAGATGGACAGATTCTTGTTTGGAGTGACTCAACAAATTATTGGGAAGCAAGCAATATAGGCTCTATCACAATCAATTTAGATGAAGTATCAGACGTTAGCGCAACAACACCGACAAGTAAGCAGGTTCTTGTCTGGAACAGTGTAGGAAGTTATTGGGAAGCGAGTGCTACATCATTAAGTGATTTAACTGATGCTCAGATAGGAACTATTAATGGTAGTAACAACAATTTTCTGTTAGGGCATGATGGTTCCTCAGCAGCTTTTGGCATATTTAATAGCTACAATATGGGGGTGGGAACTGATGCCTTAAACTCGCCTAATTTGCACAATGCAGGAGGGGCAAGTTATAACACGGCAGTTGGTTACGCAACAATGATAAGCGCAAGCAGAGCAGAGCGTGGCGTAGCTCTTGGTCACCAATCTTTACATCACTTAGAAGAAGGTGATGATAATACAGCTATAGGTTATAGAGCTTTGTACGAAAATACAGATGGAGAAGACAACACAGCAGTTGGTGCTTCAGCACTTCTTGACAATATAACTGGTATAGCTAACACAGCCGTTGGTTATATAGCACTTTCAAATAATACAACCGGTGCTAATAATACGGCAATTGGTTCCACTGTATTGGATGCAAATACGGTTGGTGATTATAATACAGCACTGGGTATGCATGCTCTTGGTGCAAGTACTGTAGGTGATTATAATACAGCCTCTGGTTATCAAGCTCTTTACTATAATAATTCAGGAAGCTACAACACAGCTTACGGTGCCCTTGCAGCTTACGGGACAAACACCCACAGCGTAACGGGTACCGTTGCAGTAGGGTACCGCGCAGGGTATGCACTGCGGTCAGGCGGAGATTATAACACACTGTTAGGTTATGAAGCTGGAGATACAATTACCACAGGAGCCAATAATATTGCCATCGGTTATGGATCAGGAGATACAATCACCACAGGAAGTACCAACGTAACGATAGGTTATCAAGCTGGTGATAACATCACGACAGGTTCCAGCAACATAATTATAGGTGATGATGTCAACGCGGTCTCTACAACAGCTGATAACCAAATCAACATCGGAAACACGATTTACGGAAGTACAGCGTCTGACTTTATCGGTATAGGTATAACAAGCCCTACGGTTGCGTTAGAGATAAATGGTACGGTCTCCGCAACAGCATTTATAGGGGATGGTTCTGGCCTATATAATATTACTGGTATCAGCGTCGCTAGCTTAACAAATATCTCAGATGTCAGCGCGACAGAACCAGCGGATGCACAAGCGTTAGCATGGAACAATACAACAAATTACTGGGAACCTATGGGGGCAGCCTCACTCTCAATTGCTCTTGATGACCTGACCGATGCAGCAGTTATATCCAGCAATATAATGATAGGGCACGAAGGGGCAACGCTAAATGCATCAACAACCGCAAATTTAGGAATTGGTGCAATTGCTCTAGACGCTTTAACAACAGGGGAGTGGAATGTAGCTGTTGGTCGTGTAGCACTAACTGATAACACAACAGGTAGCGGTAACGTGGCAGTTGGGCAAGCATTATCAAACAATACGACAGGGCAGAACAATGTTGGTATTGGCGGTCTACTCAACCTTCACCAAAACACAACAGGGACTAGTAATGTCTCCATAGGTGACCGCACAATGTATGAAAATATATCTGGAAATGAAAATGTTGCAATTGGTGGTTATGCATTATACGACATAGTAGCTGGAGAGGAAAATGTTGCTATAGGGCATAGTGCTATGAATGGTGCAACTGGCTTTAGTGTAACAGGTACAGTCGCTATCGGTGCTTGGGCTGGAGTTAATTTAGATACAGGGGCAGACTATAACACAATAGTAGGGAATTGGGCTGGAAGTGGACTAACAACAGGGTCAAATAATGTACTATTAGGCCGCTCTGCTGGAAATAACGTAACAACAGGTACAGGTAACGTACTATTAGGCCGCTCCGCTGGAAGTACGCTCACTACAGGATCAGACAATATTATTATTGGTAATCTTGTGGCAGCAGTTTCCGCCACAGCTGATGATCAACTGAACATTGGAAATACAATTTACGGTGACCTAAGTACAGGTGAGGTTGGTATTGGCACCAGCGTAACGAGTGCAACCTTAGATGTGAGCGGAACCATTAAAGTCGCTGGCACAGGCTCAGAAACCTGCTCCGCATCATCCGATGCTGGAAAAATCAGGTTAGATCCTGCCACAGGTAAAGTTCAAATCTGTTTCACACCTTAATGTAAATAAAAACGTGAAAGCCCCTGCTACAGGGGCTTTTTTATATATCCACCCCTTAAGCAATGCTTATATTGTATACATTTGGCATGGTCTATGCACAAATTATTGGCAGAGAGACCAATAGAGGGAATTGAAAATGAATACACAACGAACTATACTCACAAACGAACCGATCTTAAGTGGGCAGCTAAAGTACAGAACAGATGTACCAGGTGCAAAGCAGAGAAAGGCCTTAGAGAAAAGAGGAATTGGCGTGATGGGATTAGCATTAGACGAAATGATTTTAACAGGAGCTATGGTAGGCAGCGCAGGGTTATTTGCTGCTGTGTCTGTGCCATGGGATAGTGTTCTAATGCCGGAAAAAGCACGCATTATGGATGAACTAACAGCGATAGAGGAAGCAAATAGCAACTTCCACTTACGTTATAAAAAATGGCCGCATGAAATGACAGACGGCTCTGGCGCACACAATGCTGCTGCCCTTGTAACTACAAGAGCTATGCGCTTTCCGTACAGTAATATGAGTCAATTTAAAGCCCCATTGAAAGATGTGCCATTTGATATGAAAGGTAAACGTATTAGCCTACGTCACGGTTATGGTAGTGGTGGCCGCATTTTACAACAACCGTCTGATAACCCAGCCTATAGAATGAAAGTAACATTTGAAAATATGCCGCTTTCCAAAGTACGGGAAATGGATATTGTGATTGACCAAGAAAGCAACTTAGATAGAGGTCGCTTGCAAGTGGATGTCCGTAACGGACGTGTAGATATGGTTTTCTACGCAAATTCAACACTCACAGCAAGCCGTTACTAAACAGCTGCTAAACCATCCTTAAGTGAAACCCCTTCGTACAGAATTTTATGGCGAAGGGGTTTTTTATATGTAGGAACATGCAGGTTGTCCCCACGCTGCCCTATATGAAAAATAACACGCTTGGCCAGTCGCTCAGGGTGCGAAACCAAGTAAACACAGTGAAAAGGCACACCAATATCTCTTGCCCATCTTTTAACAATATCAGCCTCAGCAGTATGTAACAAAATATGTAAAGAGGATGCACTATGTCGCCACAAGGCATCCAACCAAGATGTCAAAACACCTGTAGGCATACAATAAGCCTCATTTTTACGTGCATCTATGCTGGTAAAGCCTCGTCTACGAGCATGGAAAGGCAGGTTAGCAACAACACAATCAAATGGTTTGATAAAAGGAGAGGCCGTAAATTCGGCCTGTTGTGTTATATAAGTAAAATCATTTAACGCAGCGTTCTTTTGAGCTTGCTGTAAAACTTGAGCATTACAATCCATACCTGTAAGCATGAGGTGAGGAGAGCGGGTAAGTAAGCTAAAACCAATGATGCCACAGCCGCAGCCAGCATCTAAAACAGTTTTATAAGATTGAGTGCAAACACTTGCCGCAAGCCATAAAGACTCTTCACTAGGGTTTAAATGACCTCTCAAAAGGGATATTTGTCCGCCCAGTACCGTGAAAGTAGGTGATAGACTAGTTTTCGGGGCTACTATCATCAAGTGGTGGCTCTAATATAGAGTCTTCTTGTTCTGCCTCACTTGGGTTGTCAGATACCTGACCATCTGTAGACAAAGTTGCAGCAGGGGGTTCTTTTTTCTCAACTTTAGTTGGTGGCGTAGCTGCTTCACGTTCTTGCTGTTTACGGGCATTTTCCTCTAAAAGGTTAATAAGAACATTAAGCTTACTGCCGCTATTAACACGAGATTCTTTCGTTTGAGTACCAGCGACTAAATGGGCATATTTAGCACGCATATTATGTTGATTGTGGGTACCACATAAAAGCTTATGAGAAAGAATATGGCAGCGTGCTAAAGCCGTAATATAGCCAGAGTCCCCAGGGAGCGGATACTTAAGAACTAAGTTGGTTGTATGAAGGTCAGGGTTGTAAAAACCTTCAATAGGTTGTGGCTTATCTGGCTGAGCAGGGTGGTGTAAAAAACCGGAAACAGGGTAAACAACACTCAAATTACGGTTATTCTTTTTAGGCTGTAAAGGACTTTGTATAGCTGTTTCCAGTTCCAAAATACTACCAATAGGTAAAATATACTCACTACCAGTGGAAGGTGTTGTTAACTCTTTTTGAATAGAAAAGCGTCCATCGGGAATTTGTGGGTAATTCGGTTTAACGGCAACACGACGAAATAAAGCAGTTTTACCGCTTTCAAATGTTACATTTAGTTTAGGCGCTTCACCATCCTCAGAAATAAGCTGAAGATCCTCAATATTACCGTATATATCAGAGAAAGGTAGAGGTAAAGCTGCCTCAATAGCGTAGTCGTAAGATGGTGCAATAGCTAGCGTATTAAAGTTAAGAGTACCATAAATATTCGTACGGAACGTTTTACCATAATGCGTGGAAAGCTGATCTGATCGGGTAATAGGTGTACTGCCAACACGGTTAATAAATGTAAGCTCTGTACGCGTTAGTGTGCTGCCCATACCACTGCCAGACATATTGTAAGGATTAACAAGAATAGCTGCGAGTGTTGAGTGCTCATTCAACAAATCCTCCGGCACATAAACACCTCTAAACTGTTGAAGTGTTTTAACGTAGTGGCTGATGTAAGGCTTAGCTTGGTTAAGGTAGTAGACTGAGCTGATTTGAGCAAAGCTTTCAGCTGCTAAGGAAAATTGATCCGCATCAAAAGCATCGATACCTGTCATAAGAGCCTTAAATTCAGGGCGGACAGCCTGAAACGCCGCCTTCAGGTCTTCTGGTGCATCCAACCAAACAGCGCGACTATCTTCCAAATTATCTAAACGATTTAAAATTTCACTCACAATAAAATCAAGTCGTAAATCAGAGTGGCGTCGATGAAGATCATACCCATACAACGTCATATCCAAGGCAGTTAGCTTTTCATCACGGCTAAGACTATTTCTCAATGTGCTGAGTAGGTACACATCCTTTTCATCTTTAGGGAAAGCCTTTTCATCAAACAAATGATATAAACGGTACAAAGCGTTAGGCGTGCCGTACTGGCCGGGGGCATTTAGCACCAAACTTTTTAGAATATTGTCGATAGTATCGGCAGAGTCAGAAAAAAACGTACGCAGAAAAGAAAATTTAGGTCCTAAGTCTAAAGCAACTTCTTGCTGTTCTTGAATCAAAGACTCTGGTGTTTCAGCGCGTAATGTTTCAAGAATCTGCTGCTTTTTAAGATAAGCATCAAAATCTTTAAGCAAAATGGCGCCAAGGTTAAAGTCAATTTCCATTTCATCGTTTAAAAAGCTGCCAAGGTGCGTTACTTCATCAAAGTCATCAGTATTAAAGGCTTGGCTTAAACTACGAATAATAACAGGAACAATGGCCTGCCGTTTTTCACGAGCTACTTCAGGGCTAAAGCGAGAGTATGCAAGAACGTTAACCAAGTTTTTATTTTCTAGTGCGTGCATAAGGCTGTTTTGCACCATTTTTTCCAATTTTACACGGGTTGGCTTGTCATCATCATGGATAACAACTTGTTCTAATAACGGTAAAATATTTGCACCTGTTGTGCTTAATGTTTCTAAAGTACTAAGCAAACGTGCATTATAAAATTTAATAAGGGAAGGTGGAATCTGGTCTGTCTTAAGAGGAGGGCCAAGTAGGTCAACGTCGCCTGTTGCCGTCATATAAGCTTCTGCTGCCTTTAGAAAACGTCGCCACACATCTTCTTGGTTAGGGTCAAGAATAAGCTGTAACCGCTGTAAATAAAGGTTTAAACTTTGGCGAGGGGTTATTAATGTAGCTTCATCAGTATCAGAAACATTTGGGGTATTAAGTGGTTGAACAACTTGTGTTGTACTTGTCTTCTTTGAAGTATGTGGCTTTTCTAAACCAGTATTACGCTCCTGTAGAGAAGCTGTTCGAGCAAAAGCATCATTTCTAAAAGCAGGTTGTTCCAATAAGTAAGCAAGTGTTTTGGCAATATGCTTTCGAGCAGAAGAAGTAAGAACAGTATCCCATTGAAGGTCATCTAAAAATTGAGGAAATTCCGTAACAAATAAAGTCGTTGCATCATCAGGGCTTTGCTTTGTGTAATAAAGATAGGCCGCAGGTACCAAAGCCCCAAAAACACCAGGCGAAAGTACCTGAGTATCTTGTTTGCTGCGGATTGCAATCGTATGGTTTTTCAAAAGCGGTTTATTGTCAGTAGAAAGGCCAAGCAATACACTCAAATAGTGTTGTGCTGGTTTTGGTAATGTTTGTTGAGCCGCTAAGTTTTGCAAACTGCTAACAGTTGCTTCTGTATCGCCCAATACCAAAGCACGGCCAAAATAGTCAAACAAGGCCTGAGTATAGGCTTGTTGAATAAAGCTTCCTTCAAATAAAGAAATCATTTTCAGCAACGGAGCAGGTTGTTCCGGCAAGTTAGCGACAACACGAGCTTGGTTTCTAAGGTAAGCATCAATATCTAGTTTTTGATCTCCCTGAATACTTACGGCTTCTTGCGGTAAATACGGCAAACTAGCGCGAATGGCATCCAATACACCCGTATTTTGAGTAAAACAGTTTTCTTCAATACATTGGGCAAGGCGTGCTTGTGTAGCCAAAGCATGTAAAGTTGCATCTTCAGGAGCCTTCAAAAGCTGACTATCTAAGTTTTTTAAAGCGGAGTCATAATCCTTCGCTGCAATGCTGGTAGCAATGTCATTAACGGTTTCTTCGCCGCATCCGGCTAAAATAAAAGGGGCACACAGCAGGAACAGGCGGGTCGGGTACGTTATCTTCATAGCACTCAATTTAACATAGTATTGAAGGATAACAGGAACTGAGGCAGGATAGACCCCAATGAAACGAATGATTTTAGGACTAGCTGTTGCACTTGTGCTGTACGCACCAGGTGCTGCATGGGCATACAATTGGCAAACAGATGGAGAACGCCTGCACTACAAAGTAAGTTACGGTTTTTTAAACATAGGGGAGGCAGAGCTTCTCTACGAACCAAAAAATTTGGTGACTGCCCAAGAGGCAGGAGAGGGCTACCACGTTGTGGCACGCGCATGGACAGAAACTGCTTTGTTCAAACTGTTAGAACGCCTAAGCGTAACAGGTGGCCATACACCTGAAGGTAAGTTTCTACCTGCGGTGTATCAACAAATGCAGATAGAAAACGACTTCAAGGCAAATAAAGAAGTAACGTTTAACCACGTAACCAACACGGCAAGCTATAAAAACCACCAAAACGCCATACCAGCAGAAGAGTTTAACGTACTGCCTCAAGCGCGAGATATGATTTCCGCTCTGTACTACCTGCGTTATCATGTTGAAGACGTTGACGGACAAATCCAAGACCTGCCTGTTGTCAGTCTACATCGCAAATACACAATGAAAATCAAAATTGGCGAAACAAAAAGTATTAAAAATAGAGACGGCAAAAAAATCTTTCTCAGGGAGATAAAGCCGCTACTCATAACACAAGATGAAGAAGCAAAAATAAAAGATAGCTGGCGTATTTGGATTACAGCAGACGAACGCCGCTTACCTGTAAAAATAGAACTAAAATCAAAGTTTGGAACATTCCGCGCGAACTTACAGCAAGCGGCAGCAGCAAATAGCCCATCTCATGCGCCGGATAAACTGCCTGTAACAGGAAATTTCATTCAATAGCCCCATGATTATAAAACGTATTGTTGACCACTGGACAGAGCAGTGTCCGAAGGATTCTTTAGCTCAGGCACAGCCCAACTACCTAGAAATAGCTACGGCTATTAAGGCTATGCCGACAAGTAATGCACCCACATTTATTCATATGATGGGAGTACCTGGCAGCGGCAAAACAACAATAGCGGAAGCCCTATACGCTGAACTAACCTCAACTGAAAGTTGGATGTGGCACGGCTTTGATGGTGTTATGCAAAAGCTCCGGCCATATCAGGAAGACCTGACAACGAATACAGAAGAAGCTTTCAACAAATGGGAGCTTCCAGCGCGTATTTGTGGATATAAATTATTGGAAGAAGCCGTCGCAAAAAACGTGAACATTCTATTTGACCACGGTGGTGCTGACTCAAATCACCCAGAGCTACTGTCGTGGGTGAAAAAGCAAGGGTACACAGTCTTTATGGTGAAGGCAGATATTCCCCAAAAGCTTGCGGAAGAACGTGTTCAAGCGCGTTCAGCCCAACCAAACACACGGTTTACACCCATCAAATACGTTGGTGAACGTTGTCGCGTGCTAAAAGACTTGGAACCAAAATACGCTGAAATTGTTGATAAACTATATAAAGTCGACAACTCAGGCTCTCCTGAAAACCTAAGTGAAGTACAAAAAATACTCGCAGAAATAGAAAAATCCAAATGTTAAAAAAGCCAGATTATTGGGAAGAAGCCAAAACCTACTTGCAAAAACAAGATGCTGTTTTGGACACACTCATCAAAAATTACACAGGTGAAGAAGGCTTGGTAAGCCGCGGCGATGCCTTTGAAACGCTTGTCAGGTCAATCGTCGGCCAGCAAATATCCGTTAAAGCAGCCGCCTCTGTTTGGAATAAACTAGCAGATGCCTACACAATTTCTCCAGAGGCTTTAGCAAAGGTAGAAGCAGAGCAGCTCCGTAGCTGCGGGTTGTCTCGCCAAAAAGTAAAGTACATTACAGGAACAGCTCAAGCATTCCATAACGGTCAAATTCATCCAAACAAATGGGGCGACTGGCAAGATGAAGACATTATCCAAGAACTCACCACGTTACCCGGCATAGGGCGGTGGACAGCTGAAATGTTCCTCATGTTTTACCTGTTAAGGGCAGATGTTCTCCCTCTGAAAGACCTTGGTATTCTTAACGCATTTGAACGCCAATACGGCAAAGCCCCAACCGAACTAAAAAACCACGCCACCGCATGGCAACCTTACCGCACCGTTGCCTGTTGGTACCTGTGGCGGTCTCTAGAAAACCAACCTACTAACTACTAACGCTTCAGCCGCTCCAGCTCTGCATTAAGTTCTTGTATTTTCTGGCTAAGCTCTGCTATTTGTTGGTCTTTATCTTCAGGTTTTAAAAATGGGTTAAATAAACCAACCATGCTCTGAAATTTCTCAATCTGCTGCCGCTGCAAAGCCTGCATATTCTCCATTGCTTCAAAAGGTGAAAAACTACCCAACACGCTATCCGTTTGCTCGCGTATCCGCTGTTGGTTTTGGATGAACACATCCATCGTCGTTTCCAAGTAATGCGGCAAAACCGTTTGCATGGAATTATCGTAAAAACTAATAAGCTGCCGTAAAAAACGTACGGGCAGCATGGCAGCGCCTTTGGTTTCCTCTTCAAGTAAAATCTGCGCCAAAACTTGGCGGGTTAAATCCTGCCCGCTTTTGGCGTCAACAACTTCAAAATCTCGCCCGTCTCGCACCATCTGGCTAAGTTCATCCAACGTAATGTACGTACTGGTTTCGGTATTATATAACCGACGGTTCGCATACTTTTTAATGATAACAGGCTCAGCCATAGGTCATTCTTTTATTTTTATTTGATACAGAATGCACCTAATATATCAGGCAGGACAATTCACAGCAAGTCATGTAAAGTGCGAGCATGACAAAATCTGCCAAACGCACAGGGCCGCGCCCATTAGGGCTATACTACGCCATGCTGCAAAATACTGTAGGGTGGCAACAAGTATTGCAAGGCAATCCGTTATTCGGGCAGGTTTTTACGCAATTGGCCGATTTTTTCCAGTTCCCGCCAGATGGCAAAACGTTCCTCAAAGGCGTAGAACGGTACCGCAACTACTCATGGCACCGCCCAAAGATAGAGGGCAACTACACCGAAGTCGCCCAGTATGGCCGTGCACGCTTATACCAGTGCCGCAAAAATAACGGCGGAAAACCCGTCTTACTTATTCCGTCTTTTGTTAATAAATCCTACATTTTAGACCTATTACCGGGCAACAGTCTCGTCCAACATTTACACAATGCAGGCTTTACACCATACCTGTTAGACTGGGGAGACCCCGCAGGTCAACCTCATGGCTTTACGGTAGAAACCGCCATAACAGAAGCCATTGTTCCCGCGTTGGAAACATTTGAAGAACCTCCCACGGTCATTGGTTATTGCATGGGTGGAATACTTGGGCTGGGTGCCGCTGCTATAGCATCAGAAAAAATAAAATCCCTCGCCGTACTGGCAACACCGTGGGATTTCAGCGTCACGCAAACCCACCAAGGGCTGATGCTCAGTAACATCGCGCTAGAGCCAATTTTTGCCGCAAGTCCACTAATTCCCGTAGATGTCGTTCAAACCCTTTTTGTAGAGCTAGACCCGCAAGGGGCATTTAACCGTATGGAAGCTTTTGCAAATTTGGAAGACGAGCCCACCTTGCAACGGATGGCAGCGTTGGAAGACTGGTTGGCAGATGGTTGGCCGTTGGAACCCAATATCGCTAAAACATTGATAATAGACTGGCACAAAAATAACCAAACGCACTTGGGTACATGGCAAATTGCGGGTACATACGTAAAACCCGAAAACATAAAAATTCCGACCCTTGTTGCAATTACGGAAAAAGATCGCCTCGTGCCGCCGGAAAGCAGTGCGCCATTGGTTGAAAAACTACCCAACTGTACCCGCTTAAATGTACCCATGGGGCATGTGGGGCTTATGGGTGGACGCAAGGCAGAAGAAAACTTCTACCAACCCCTCACAAAATGGTTACAAAGCTTGACCTAACAACTCAAATACGTACCATTCTGCCATATCAATAAGAAAGAATTGAAAAAATGACAGAAGTTGTAATTGTCGCGGCGCTACGCACGGCTATTGGAAATTTTAACGGAGCAATCAAAGACATCCCCGCTTACAAGCTCGGTGCAGCTCTTATAAAAGAAGCGCTTAACCAAACAAAAGTCGCTCCGCAAGATGTCGATGACGTCATCATGGGGCAAATCCTCACAGCAGGGCAGGGGCAAAATCCTGTACGGCAAGCCGCGGTAGAAGCAGGAATTCCTTACGAAACACCAGCTATGACAATCAACCAAGTGTGCGGCTCAGGCCTGCGCTCGGTTATGTTGGCAGCACAAGCAATTCGGGCTGGTGAGGCGACAATTGCTATCGCTGGAGGGCAAGAAAACATGAGTCAGTCTCCTCATGTTGCTCACCTGCGGGACGGTATTCGTATGGGGAATGGCGAGTTCAAAGATACGATGATTGTCGATGGCCTCTGGGATGCTTTCAATGATGTTCACATGGGTATCACCGCAGAAAACATTGCTGAAAAATTCAACATCACGCGGGATGCGCAGGATGAATTTGCATTTAATTCTCAATCCAAAGCCGCAAAAGCACAGGAAGAAAATCGCTTTGCAGATGAAATTGTGCCAATCGAAATTCCTCAACGCAAGGGCGACCCAATTGTGTTCGATAAAGACGAGTTTCCACGTTTGGCACCTGTTGAAAAACTCGCTAATTTGCGCCCCGCTTTCAAAAAAGATGGGACTGTCACAGCTGGTAACGCTTCCGGTATTAACGACGGCGCGGCAATTGTTCTTCTTATGTCTGCTGAGGAAGCGGATAAACGCGGGCTTAAACCACTAGCAACCATCGCAAGTGGTACCAGCGCAGGGGTAGACCCCGCCATTATGGGAACAGGCCCTGTTCCTGCCAGCCAAAAAGCACTCAAAATGGCAGGGTGGGAAGCATCCGAACTAGACCTAATTGAAGCAAACGAGGCCTTTGCCGCGCAAGCCATCAGCGTAAACCAAGAAATGGGGTGGGACGCAGCTAAAGTAAACGTCAACGGCGGCGCCATTGCTTTGGGGCATCCTATCGGCGCAAGCGGTTGTCGCTGTTTGGTAAGCCTTATCCACGAAATGCAAAAGCAAAACGCCAGCAAAGGCTTGGTAACATTGTGCATTGGTGGTGGTATGGGCGTTGCCATGTGCTTAGAACGCAAATAACCCAACATATACGTGAGAGGTGTTTGTAATCATTGAATAAATTATTGCAGATACCTCTCTCCCTTTTTGAGTCAAATTGTGTTACGCTCAGCTCACTAAAAAGCTAAAGAAGACATTTAAAACAGAATGCGACCGACAGACATCAAGCTGACAGAAGCTCATGCCATTATATTGGCTGATTTGCAGCGTGCTGGTGTCACCGATATTGTCGGCGAAATGCCGTATGAATGGTTTACGGAAGAACCTGCCGCCACACCTCACCCAGTAGCAGAGAAACTCCAAGAAAAACAGCCGATTCAAGTAAAACGGCAAGAAGCCAAACCAAAGCCAAAAGCGCAACCTGCTGCGGTAGAGGTGAAACTACCCAAAGCGGATACTTGCTTACACTTGTCAGGCGAGCCAAACCAAATACTGATTGTTACAGGAGCATTTTACAATAAGCTCGCGCAGCCGTTCACAGCTGATGAACACACGCTCCTCACCAATATGCTGCTGGCAATTGACGTGGATATGAAACAAACGGGCATCCTATCCTGCGGTGTGGCCGATGAACACGGCAGCCCATACCCTGATGATTTTAAGCAAAAACTCCAACCGTTGGTGCAAACCAAAGTACAGCAAATAGCACCCCCCGCAGTGTTGGTGCTAGGGCAGGTAACAGCCTTTTTGATGACAGGTGAAACCCAGCCGCTTTCCCCTGCGCGGGAAGCCGCACAAACAGGAAAATGGGACACCCATGCCCCGTGCGCCATTACCTACCACCCACGCCATTTGCTTAAACAACCGCTTCTTAAACGTTCTGCATGGCAGGATTTATGCGCATTCCAAAGCCGCCGTTTGAAAAAGGAGGCCGCTTAAATGTTGCGCTTCTTACTTGTTTTAGCGGCGTTCATGCCTGTACTAGCGCATACGGCTGAGTTAGAACCCGTGCTATCCCAAAAGGATGTCACAACCTATCGCAAAATGTTTCAGCTTCAAAAAAGTCTAAAGCGGAAAGAAGCTGCCAAACTAGCCGATGAAATTGAGAACCCGATTTTAATGGGGCATGTGATTGTTACGCGGTTGATGCACCCGCGGACACGCACACCCTACAAAGACCTTCAAATGTGGCTCAGTATCTATAACGACCACCCACAAGCGCAGGAAGTGTATGAACTTGCCAATAAACGGCGCCCAAAGGGAGAAACCCACAAAAGCCCCGCTTACGGTACAGCAACAGCTGCCCGCTATACGGATTTAGACACAATTCCATCCAAAGCCGCCCCCGCGCCTCAGGCAAGCCATGTACGGCCTAAGCTCATTAAACGGCTTAAACAAAACCTCCGTCAGCAAAAGTATGAGGAATCCATCCGCCTCCTCACACAACCTTCTGCTCGCGTGATTTTAGGGGGCGAAATCTGGGCAAAATCTGCCATGAAGGTATCAAAACCACTGCTAAATTTAGGCCGTTTTACAGAGGTTCACCACCTCATGGGCATGGTCAGCAAATACCAAACAACAGTACGGCCGGAAGCTTTGTGGCTTTCAGGTTTTGCCGCTTATCGAGCAGAATATACCGAGGCAGCCGCCAGTGCCTTCCGCGCACTAACCTACGCAACACCTAAAGGTAGCCGCGCCCACAGCCGCGCTGCATGGTGGAGCGGCCGCGCCTACGAAAAACAAGGCAATACAAAACTAGCCGATGCCTTTTTCCTCATGGCGGCAGAAAACCCAACAACATTTTATGGTCAACTCGGGTTAGAAAGCGCATCTAAAAAGCACGAAAATGTTTGGAAAATGCCGGCCATGCATAAGGAAGACTTGGCTTATTTGCTAGAAAAAACAGCTGTTCAACGAGTGATTGCACTGGCGCAAGTGGGTGAATTTTCCCTTGCCCAAAACGAGCTAAAAAATATCTACCAATCTTTGCCACGCGGTATGGATGAAACGCTGCTTGCACTAAGCCTCAAGCTTCATCTGCCGCATATGTCCTTCACACTGGCACATAACCTTCAAGGGCAGGGCAAAACATTCTTACCGGGGCTATACCCCGTCCCGTCTCGCTGGCGGCCGTTAGAAGGGTACCGAGTAGACCCTGCATTGCTCGTCGCCATCATGCGGCAAGAAAGCGCGTTCGACCCTGAAATCGTTTCTCGCGCAGGTGCACGGGGGCTTATGCAAATTATGCCATCCACAGCGGATGACATCCGCAAGCGCAACAAAAAATTTACGCTGCCAACGTACTTCCTGCAAAAACCATCCGTTAGCTTATCTCTCGCGCAGGATTATTTACAGCACCTGCACCCACGCTTTAACGGCAACCTTGTGCACTTGCTAGCGGCCTATAATGCAGGGCCGGGCAACCTCAATAAGTGGATTTCAGACCCCACCATGGCCGCAACAGACCCCGTGGTATTTATTGAAAGCATTCCCTACGGTGAAACCCGTAACTATGTTAAGCGCGTACTCGCCAACCTATGGCATTACCGCGAGCGGTTTGACCAACCCAGCCCCAGCCGTTTAGCACTGTCGCTCCACGCATGGCCACGCGCCATCGCCCTCGTACCAAGCAAAAAGAAAGAAAGTTAGTGCCCAACTTCTCCCTAGAACAAACCTTGTTAGCGCAAGGCTACCAAAACATTGCAGGGGTAGATGAAGTAGGCCGCGGGCCGTGGGCAGGGCCGGTTGTGGCGTGTGCGGTGGTGCTAAACCCGTTACAACTTCCCGAAGGCATAGACGATTCTAAAAAACTATCCGCCGCCAAGCGAGAAAGCCTATACGAAACCCTCACCCAAACCACCACATGGGCGTTGGGAGAAGCCAGCGTAGCGGAAATTGATACATATAACATTCGCAACGCAACGTTTTTAGCGATGCAACGGGCGTTGGCAAACTTACCCCAACAGACAGATTACGCACTGGTCGATGGCAATGCCCTGCCACAAGACATACCGTGCCCCGCCCAGACAGTTATAAAAGGGGACGGCAAATCTCTTTCCATCGCTGCGGCCAGTATTATTGCAAAAGTCACGCGTGACAGACTGATGGGCAAACTACATGAAGAATACCCGCACTTCGGGTGGCACACCAACGCAGGCTACGGCACCAAAACCCACCAAGAAGGCCTCGCCCAACACGGTATTACGCCACACCACCGCACCAGCTTTAAACCCATAAAAGAACACCTCCCAAACGCGTAAGGAGGGCATAAAACCCTCCTTACCATTGTCCATAAACCGATCAAGCCTTACAAAGCTCAATTTTATCAGGATGAACATAAACGGAAATTTCGTTACCATACGCTAACCCTTCAATTCGAGGAGCAATGACCTCAAAAGTGGTTTTTTCATGCCCAAAATCACGGCCAGCTTCCTTTGTTTTAGGGTCAGGTAGGTAGATAAACCCATTTTTTTCAATGCCATCAAATATAATATGGCATTTTATAAGATGGAATGTCTCAACAGCAGTCCAACGCTGTAGCTCACCATTATTCAGCCGATACCCATCAAACCAAGGGACATTTTCAAACGTATAGTCAGGCTTTTTAGGAAGCCAACTTTGGCCAACATTCACATTAATCGTGCCATTAAAGCACGTGTTAAGGAAGACTGCATCAGCAATGCCCCGTCGGCCAGCCAAAAGCATTTTTTGAATAAAATGTAATTTTTGAAGGGCAATTGCACCTCGGATTTGTTGTTCTACAGGTCCGTCACGGTTTATGACATAGCGGTCGTTGTAGCCAGATCCAGTTTGCTTAGAACTAATAACAGGCCCGTAAAAAGGTTTTATTTTCATGTAAGATATTCCCTATAAAAAAATTTTAGGAATGTATTGAATACAATTGCTGCACCCACATGTCAAGCAAACAGACGTAACAAATACGTAAGGAGGGCTCTCACCCTCCTTCGCAACTATAAAATTTCTCAAGTTTACGCCCAAGCTGGCTTTTCAGCTGTATGAGCATTCAAAAAATACTGGTATGTACCAATTTTTAGCACAATGATTGTGACTTGATCATTTGGGTTGAGCTGTGTGCAATAAACAGCCTCAGCAACAACCTCTAACAGCGGTCGTCCAATAGCTTCTGGCGTAGTTTTAGAAAGCTTATACGGTTTATGTTTTCTACTATTTATAACGCTTGTATAAACCTCGGAAACAAGCTGTTTCTCATCAAGGTAAATAACATCCTGAAAAATAGTATTTCCCAAGCGGTCCCAATATTCCACTGTAACCCCGAGAATACCGTTCAGAAGATTATTACTTTTCAGTAAGTGTGATATAGCAGTAAAAGTAGAGGGAGAGTCTATTGATAGGCGATATAAAGCTATGCGTTGCATAACAAAGTTCCTTTTTAAAAAGAAGATGTGAATCAAGAAGAAGGAAGGTTCCCTTCAAATTTAATATTTTGTATACTTAATTAGAAGAGCTGATGCAACAAAAAGCGCAAAAGAATAATCTACACACACACCGCACTTTTAGGTACATATACTCCAAATACACTGTTAACGTTTAAAGTAGAGAAAAAGAAATGTCATGAGCATTTTCGTAACAATGCCACGGGTTGTGGCGTATTACTTAGTAAACCTTGCTGGTGAAACAGAACTGTTTACTGGAAGCTTAACCGCCGAAAATATTGCAAACACAAAGGCAGTGTTACGTGCTGACCCGTTAAAAACAGCCGTTAGCCCTATGAGAACATGGTTTAACCAGTTTGCAGATTGGTTGAAAAAGAAACACCAAGAGCAAGGAAGTTTCTCAATCGGTTGTGAGTCTAGCGACTCTGTTGACTTTGATATAGAGGAAATTATAGCGAACTTTGTTCATAATCCAGAAGGGCTATGTATTATGAGCGAAACTGTTATAGTCATTGAAGGCAACACAGCTAAAATGAAAGTTGGAGGGGGAGAATTTCGCCAAATATTCCCGCTACCTGAGTAAATTCCTATCAAACTGCCAACGAACAACAGGCCGTGCATATTGCACGGCCTGTTGTGAATAAAAATTTTTCCAAGCTATTGAAGAACTTCAAAGTTACCAAGAGTTAAGATAGCTAGCATTTCACCACCAAACATAACCTGAGCAGCTCCTGTTTTGTAGTGGTCATCTACAAACAACAGGTTAATGGTTTGCCCCAAAAGCTTATTGTGAGTGATAAACTGGCAATGATCATTATCAGACTCCTCTGGGTCATACTTACCATCAACTAGAGAACATTTTTCTGCCTTAGTGTTTATATTACTTACAAAGTGTACTGCCTGTGTAAGGCCATCTTTTAGTATTATTTTATATATAAATGCGCCACCGGGAAGGTCAGGATATATAGTATATAACAACACTTCTTGCTTGCCCGAAGAAGGAGCTAGCTCGTTAAGTTTTTCAATAGCTTCGTTAGAAAGTCGTTGTTCAGACATTTGTGTTTCCTTAAAGCAAAATGTAATTTATGTAGTTAGATTGGTTCTTCGTATAAAGTAAGTGTACACAAAAAGCAACGTTCAACGATTCTCCCGCTTTGTGCGTAAATTTGTATATAAAAAATGAAAGAGTTGCCCAAAGGTGTTTTTTAGAGGCGAAATTTCGGCCTTGCTAACTTAAGATAGATACCAGATAATAAGG
>JAPPOO010000052.1 GCA_028817875.1 Alphaproteobacteria bacterium
GAATTATCTCATAACCATTTATACAAGGAACTTGAAGCAATGACAGCTGTTCATTACCTAAACAACAATACAGAAGACAGTCTAACGGATAGAACAAAGCTACTCTATAACATCATGATAGAATGGTCAGGCATCAACACTAAAATTACTTATAGTACTTGCTACGTGGAAGTAGCTTACGGAAGAAATTCTTGCATCAAAATAGCACCTATTTGGCACTTGTTCATGGAGTCAAACATTACCACTAAAAATGTCGGTTACATCATTTTGCTTAACAATACTCCCATAGCGTTTATTGATGGAAACCACTGGTGGGAAGATACTTTGAAAGATTTTTTAAAGAAAAATTTAACCCTTTTTTCCTCTTGGATCCCCTTATGGGCAAAGAAAAGAATCTACTACTGGGATAAACAAGGACGTGAAGGACTACAGGCTCTTATAAGAGTAACTCAATCAGGCTGGACATCTTGCAGCCAATTGAAAAAGCAAAATTTTGGACTACAAGACAAGCTTATCGCACTCCATATGGTAAGAAACCTTTCAGTAACACCACATGGTCATATAATTGTACTCGGAAATATAACCTCAAGCGAAGGTTACTTTGCCCCTGAAGCATCTGTACCTCTAGAAAACGCTGCTACAATTGTCTTAACAGAAGATTTAGACTAGCCAATTTAAAAAATGCTTTTCATCAAGTAACGGCAGAGGTGATACCCCTCTGCCGTTCTTGCGTTTTTATACACCTTTTTCAAACAACGTATTTCATGTTAACGTCAGCACGTTATGAAATTTGATAAACCTATCCTCAAAGCAACATTCCTCAAACGCTATAAGCGTTTTTTTGTAGATGCCCAGCTGCCAGATGGCATAACCGTTACCGCCCACTGCCCTAATACGGGCAGCATGAAGGGCCTGCTGGTTGAAGGCGCCGATATGTACCTTACCCACCACAACGACCCTAAACGCAAGCTCCAATACACAACCGAAGTCATTTTTACACCAACGTCCCCCGTTGGTATCAATACCAGCCGCCCTAACAAACTAGTGGCCGAAGCCATTACCAACGGCACCATTGCAGAACTCCAAGGGTATGAAACCATTAAACCAGAAGTCAAATACGGTACTAACAGCCGTATTGATCTTCTCCTCACAGCCCCTAACAAGCCTGATTGCTACGTAGAAGTAAAAAACACCACCATGGCGGAAGGCCATACAGCCATGTTCCCAGACGCCGTGACAGAGCGTGGCCGCAAACACCTGAACGAACTCGCTGAAATGGTCAAACAAGGCCATCGCGCCGTTATGGTTTTTCTCACTCAAAGGATGGACTGCACCACCTTCACACCAGCAGACAATATTGACCCCGCCTATGGCGAAACCCTCCGCCATGTACTCAACGCAGGGGTAGAAGCCATCTGTTACGATTGTACGATTAACGAAAAAGAAATCACCACCCGAAACAAACTGGAAATCAAACTATGACACCTATTCAAACATGGCTAAAAAACATGCGCCAAATCTGGCTAGAAAAACGCCCGAATGACATCGCCGACCTACTCGCAGATACTCTGGAATACCATGAATCCCCTACAGAACCGCCGTTGCTTACAAAGCAAGAAATCGTTGATGCGTGGCAGGAAATTAAAGGCCAAAACATTGAATATGTAGAGATAAATATCCTCTCTGAAACAACCGATACAGGTATGGCGCAGTGGATTTTCAAAATGAAGAACGAACCCGAACACATCGGCGCTTACTTCCTAAAACTAGACAACCACGGCAAATGCGTGCATTTTCGTCAGTGGTGGAACGTGAAAGAGAGTGACTAAGGAATGAAACCTAAACCAAAAAATAGTGTTGAACTCACAAAAATGCGCGCAGCAGGGCAGCTGGCCGCACAAGTTTTGGACTTTATCACCCCTCACGTTGAAGTCGGCACCAACACACTAAAGTTAAACGACCTCTGTCATGACTTCATCCTAAAGCACAACGCCACCCCTGCGCCCCTTAACTACAAAGGCTTTCCCAAGTCCATCTGTACCAGCATTAACGATGTCGTCTGCCACGGTATTCCCAGTGAAAAAGACATCCTGAAAGATGGCGACATCGTCAATATTGACGTCACCGTGATTTTAGACGGCTACCACGGCGATACCTCCCGCATGTACTTGGTCGGCAATGTCTCCGATGAAGCCCGTAAACTGGTAGACGACACTTATGAAGCCATGATGATTGGCATAAATACTATCAAATCAGGTAGTTACCTCAGCGAAGTTGGGAAAGCCATTCAAGAATATTCAGATAAACGGTGCTACGGCGTTGTGCGAGACTTCTGCGGCCACGGCCTCGGCAAAGTCTTCCACGAATCCCCACCCGTTTTGCACTACTATCCACAAATCGGCTGTGAAGATTTCCGCCTGCGCAAAGGCACAACCTTTACCGTAGAGCCGATGATAAACCTTGGCACATGGGAAGCGGAAACCATGGAGGACGGTTGGACAGCCCGCACGAAGGACCGCAAACTTTCCGCCCAGTTTGAACATACCCTTGCCGTTACAGAAGACGGTGTGGAAACCTTCACTGAAAGCCCCAAAGGCTGGCATAAACCACCTTATGCCTAACCCCTGATAGATGAACCTGCTTAATAGCAAAAAATCTCTCTTAGCTGAAGTGACTTGCCAACATCCTTATGTTATATGTTTATCTATGGTTGATTCGATAAAATTAAGTCTTAAATCAGACAATACTTGCCTAAATGTGGATGAGTCTGAGTGGAAAGAAAAACTGTCAATAACGACGCCCGACCCTATTGTTGGAATATATCATGCTCCACTAAGAGGTAATGAAGATTACCGACTACACGTAGCATCAATACCAGAAAAAGTAGGCTGCCATTTTCATAGAAAAGGAAACGAAGATTACGCTGTTGTTTCGGGTTCTGGAACATTACATTGGGGAAAAGTCTCTGAATCAGGCGGTAATTACACAGTATCATGGGAAACACCTGTGAATGTAGAATCTGGAGATAACTTTGTAATACCAGAAGGTTATGCCCACCAGCTAGCTAAACGGGGTGAAAGTAATTTGATTATTCTATTCGGATGTCCTGACAGCCATCTTGACGACAACCAAGACCGTACTATTTTGCCAGATGCCAGCACTTTAAAATAGCTTCCCTTCCATGCCTAACCTCTACATTTTACGAGGCCTACCAAGCTCCGGTAAATCTCACCTAGCGAAAGAGCTTTAGCAAAAAAATCCAGCTCTTATCATCTGTTCAGCTGATGATTTCTTCATAACAAATGGCGAATACACTTTTGATTTTACCAAAATTAAGGAAGCCCACGCTTGGTGCCAAAACAAATGTGAACAAGCCATGCAACAAAGCGCACTTATCATCATAGACAATACAAACATTCTGAACAAAGACTGGTTTCCTTATAAGGACATGGCCGAAAAATACAATTACGCGTGGGAAATTCTACAGCCAAACACACCGTGGGCATGGAATGTAAAAACCTGTTACGAAAAAAACCAACACAACGTGCCACTAAAAACCATCCAAAAAATGGCAGACGCTTTTGAAGCCTACCCTACAAAAACGTCCAAACAGGGCTAACACCATCTGGGTAAGCCACTAACATTTTACAACGGTTTATGTAAGCGTATCCGTCACTCAGTTTAGCCGTTAGTGCTTGTTGAGAAGTTGTATCAAAAATCTCCAACTGCCCATTTTTGCTTAAAATGTGTTCAGAGTTTATAAAATCCGATTCCAAAAAATTTAGCTTATTGTAAAACAAACCAATCCCCTGCGCAGTCACGCATAAAGCCGAAACACCCGCCACTTCAAGTTCAGGGTTTTGCTCTTTAAGGCTATCTACAATTTTCCCTAGCTGTCTAAACGCAGCAGCATAAAAAGGCTCACTTCCAGAAAAATCTGAATACTTTTCAACATGATAAATATGAATCCCAACCTCAGAATCCCGCATATTATCAAACACCGTATCAGCATCAAGGTCAGACTCCTCAAGCCGCCCTGCAATCAAATCTTCCCAAGCTTTCTTAGCAAGCGGAATCGCAATAAACATGGCCCGTGTCTGGCCGCCTTCTTCAGCCACCATGCCAAATTCAGGATTATTCTGAAACCACTGGTCTAAAATAGCAGGCGTCACAGGCGCATCCGTCGGGTACACCGCCCTATCAGACGCAAGCAAAAGCTCATAATCCTTCTCACATATAGAGCGAAATTGCATAAACTAACTCCGCCCTGCTCGGCGCGCTAAACTTCCTTGAATAAACCCAACAACCTGCTGTGTATCCGCCAGTGGGTAATCAGGCGCACGGAGCGTAACATCCCCCGTAAACGGGGCAATACGGCGCTGTTTTTGCAAAATATCCAAAAATGTTTTGAATTTTTTACGTTTTAACCGCTCTAACCCCCAAACATACACAGGCTTTCCAGCCGTGCAGGATTCTGAAATCATCGAAATACTATCCGCCGTCACAACAACAGCTTCACATAAAGCCAAATAGGCTAAGTAAGGGTTATCCCGTCGGGTAGAATCCATTCCCGTCCAAAAATAAATCGGCAAGCCGGATTTTTGAAAGGTATTACGCAGATATTCCGTAATAACAGGCCCCGTACGGCGAGATGCCGTAACCAATAAACTATACCCTTTTTCACGCGCTATTTTTATAACATTATCAGCAACTTGCTGGGCTTCCTTCACACCAAACTCAAACCCACGTGTCGGCCCACCAATGAGCACAGCCAAACGCGGCGTTGGGCACTCTAACAAACGTGTTTCCCAGCGGTCAGCCTCTTGCTTCAATCTCTCGGCAGAAACTCTATTTGGCGCTCCAACGGTTGAAACAACATTATCTCGCGCAGGCGGGCAGTCATGCAACGGCATTGCCACCACATCATAATCTCCCATATCACCGCTTGGACGCATCATTTGCACTGTAAACGTCCGTGGACTTACCGTTTTAATGGCTCGAGAAATATGAGAAGCCTGCCACCCTGTCGCAATAAGAATATCAGGGTACGGACTACTTGGCATTTCCCACGCCTTAGCAGGTGCTATCCGCCGCCATAACCAATGTAATGGCTCTTTTTTCAAATCAATCACCTGAGGATTTTTAAGCCCCAACCCTTCAGCAATGCCTAACGATTGGTTAAAATGCCCAATCCGACCGTCATGTAAAATCCATACACGCATGTTTGCCACATCTAAGGGTGCAGGTTTTTCAAGAACGGAGTCAAATGGCATCATGGGTCTTCTAGCCTAGTAACTCCTATTCACAATGTAGCGCGCTAACAAACGTAACGGCTGTGCCTCAGGCCCAAAGTGAGCCAACTGCTCCTGCGCCTGTTCGCACAAAGCTTCAGCCTGACGCCGTGCCCCATCTACCCCCAATAATGTTGCAAACGTTGCTTTATTGGCAATAGCGTCTTTACCTGGAGTTTTACCAAGCTGTTCCTTTGTACCAGTCACATCCAAAACATCGTCAATCATCTGAAACGCCAAACCAACATTCCGCGCATAGGATTGTAAATGAAGCTGAACCATTTTATCCGCGTGGTTAAGGAGAGCCGCACACTCACAACACGCTTGAAAAAGTGCGCCTGTTTTTTTACGTTGAAGCCGTGCTAATTCACCCTGCTCTACAACGCGCTCACCTTCTTCGCGTTGCTCAGCCAACATATCAATCATCTGGCCACCCATCATCCCTAAAGGCCCTGTGGATGCCGCAGCAATACGCACAAGCTCTGCCCGAATACTCGCATCAGGGTGCGTCTGAAAGTCAGCGAGAACTTCAAAACAAGAAGAAAGCAAAGCATCGCCCGCCAACACAGCCGTAAACTCATCAAATTGAACATGACAGGTCGGCTTACCACGGCGTAAATTATCATTATCCATACATGGTAAGTCATCATGAATCAAAGAAAACGTATGTAGCATTTCAATCGCAGCAGCCACACGTACAGCACGTTCTTCAATCGCGGGGGTTTGCTCACCTCCCAGTAATTGGTTTGTTGATAAAATCAAAAACGGACGTAACCGCTTACCTCCAGCAAACACACTATAGCGCATAGCTTCAAATAAACGAGATTCTTCCAACTCGTCATCTGGCTGAGGCAGCAAGCTTTCCAGCATATCCTCAACTTTTTCGCTACACTCTTTCAAAAAGTCAAATAATTGACTTTCCTCTACTGGCGTCATAGCCAAAGTCACTCGGCGTTCTCCTCTATCGTTCCGTTTGTCTCTACCGCATCCATAATGTTCTGAACTTTTGTTTCCGTCTCTGCCAACTTAGCACGGCAACGTTTAAGCAAAACCGTCCCTTCTTCAAAGGACTTCAAGCTCTGTTCTAAAGAAATATCACCTTGCTCTAACTGTTCAACCAAGTTCTGCAAGGCAGTCATATCTTCTTCAAATGTTACTGGTTTTGTATAGTTTGATGTCATTATTTTATACGGGATTCCGTTAATTTTTCATAAAATTCAACATATTGC
>JAPPOO010000002.1 GCA_028817875.1 Alphaproteobacteria bacterium
TATAAATCATTATCAAAAAAAGATATTTGATTTTTATTGGCTTTTCCTAACGGGGCAAAGCTTTCAATAACTAAATCACTCTGCCCGTCGTCTATTTCAGCACCAATAGCATCAGCTATCTCACGAAGCGTAAAACTTCCTGTCATAGCCCCTTACTTTGCCAACCTTTTATTAAGACGTTTCAAAACTTCTTGAGAAATATTTACTGTATCCACAGCATACAAAAGACCGTGACGAGGCAATACAACATCAAATTTTTTCTCTTTAGCAATTTCCGCAACAATATCACTCATTGCATCAGCTATTTCTTTACGATGTTTTAAAGCTTCTGTTTGTAAACCAGCTTGCATTTCTTGAGCTTCAAATTTAAAGCTATTAATTTCTTTACGAAGATCTGACTGTTCTTCTAAAAACTGTTCTTGCGTCATCATGGATCTGCGTTCGCCAAGCCTGCGCTCTTTCTCTAAAAGCGGCTCTTTCATTTTATCAACTTTAGATTGAATCGCATCACGCTTTTTAACCATTTCTTTTCCAGCTTTTTTATTCGCCTCAGAAGCGTTCATCACCTCTACGACATCTAAAACCGCAATACGGTTTTGAGCAACGACACTCCCAGCTATTAATAAACTTCCCACTAAAGCTAGTGCAAATATACGCATATACATCTCCCCTTTGTATTTATATCATTATTAATTTCTAAAAACGAGAACCTACACTAAAGCTAAATACCTGTGTTTGGTCTTCTTCAGCTTTTACAATAGGCACTCCAAATTCTAATCTTAACGGCCCTAAAGGACTATGCCAGTGTACGCCAGCCCCAACAGAAACACGGTAAATGGAGGAGTCCTGAACAATACTTGTAGCATCTTCAAACTCTGTTACAATTCCACCATCTGAAAAGATAACTCCCTTAACACCTAGGTCTTTCAATGCGTTCCCTAAAGGAAAACTCACTTCAATATTATTACCAAGCATGTACATTCCCCCCAAAGCGTCATTTGTATTGCTATCTCTTGGGCCAATACCACTTAGTTCAAATCCGCGTAATGTTGTTCCACCTGCATTAAAGTGCTCATAAATAGGCAAATCTCCTCCTAAGTCGGAAATAGCACCTGCCCGAGCACCAACAGAAAGTACAATATCCTCAAAAAGCTCTTTGTGCCAAGAACCACTTACAGAACCGCGTAAGTAGTCAACATCTGAGCCAAAGCCAGAGTATTCTCCAGTAACAGATAGTCGGTAACCTTCGGTTGGAGTTAAGAAGCTATCTCTTGTGTCTATGGCATAGGTGTTACCTAAAGTCATACTGCTTCTTTTACCGGCTTCCCTTGCCACAAGTGGAGAAGCTGCGCTTCCGACATTAGAGATTTTAGTTTCTTTAAAGCCTAATGAGGTTGAATTTGTTGAGAACTCGTTGATTGGCACTCTAAAACGTAGTGCAGCCCCCGTATTATCCAAATCGTATGATGATTCGTCTTGAAGGTCACTTTGTTCATTAAATACATCTACGCCAGCAGCTAAGTCTTGTTCTAAAAAGTATGGCTCTGTGAAAGAAAATCTGTAGCTTTGTTTTACTTCTGAAACAGCAAATTTTAGTGCTAAATCTTGACCTTTTCCAAGGAAATTTCGTTCACGAATATCTGCAGATGCTAGCAAACCTTCATACGTTGAAAAACCTGCTCCTACGTTAAATTCACCCGTGCTTTGCTCTTCAACTTTTACATTTACATCAATACGGTCAGGGGACTCAGTCTCTGTTTGCGTTAGCTTTACATCTTTAAAGAAGCCTAGGCGATTTACTCTATCCTTCGAGCGTTTTAATTTATTGCTGGAGTAAGCATCTCCTTCTGCCAAACGCATTTCACGCCGAATAACATGATCTCTTGTTCGTGTATTTCCTTCAATGTTAATTCGGTTTACATACACCCTTGGCCCTGGATTAATGGCAAACGCGACATCAACAAGCCTATCTGCTTCATTTCTTTTAAATTCAGGCTGAACATCTAAAAATGCAAATCCCTTTGTACCAAGAACGTCCACTATTTTCTCTACGTTATTTTCTACACGCTTTGCGTTGTAAAGTTCACCAGCTTTAAGTGTTAGCTCTTGCTCTAGGTCTCTTGCGATTAAGTTTTCATCATCTGCGTTTATTTTCACAGAAACCTCACCAAAATCGTACTTCGGCCCTTCTGTTACGGTGAAGGTTAGGTAAAACTCTTCTTGATTTCTTGAAATTTCAGCCACAGCTGATTGAACCTGAAAGTCTGCATATCCATGCTGCAAGTAGTGGCGGCGTAAAAATTCTTTATCCACATCCATACGGTTTGGATCATACGTATCTCCCCCACCCAACAAACGCCACCAAGCGCTCTCTTTTGTTGCAATAATTTCTTTAAGGTCTGCATCTGAAAAGCGTTTATTACCAATAAAATTGATATTCTTAACCTTTGTTTTTTCGCCTTCTTCTACCTCATAAACAACATCAACCCTGTTTTGGTCTCTACCAATAATTTGGGGCTTTACCTTTGTTAAAAATCTCCCTCGAGAGCGATACATATCTTCTATCATTTGGGCATCCCTTTGGGCTTTTGCAGGAGTAAAAACAGAACGAGCATCTAGAACTAGAGCTTCAGTAATACGGCTAGCATCTATGCTATCGTTTCCTTCAATAGCAACTTTGTTCACAAGCGGATTTTCTAAAACAGTAATAAACAAATAAGCATCATCCCACCGAACATCTACCTTGTGGAAAAGGCCCGTAGCGTACAGAGTTTTAATCACATCCCCCACTTTATTGGCATCAAAGTCATCGCCGTTACCAAAAGGTAGGTATGTTAATACTGTCGCATCTTCAACACGTTCGTTTCCAATGACTTTAATGCCTTTTATAGATTCAGCATTACCAATACCTGTTAAAGAAACGGCTACCGCCACTACTAGGGTGAATAATTTTAACATGCTTTTATTTTGTATCATTTTTTGAACTCTGTTATTGCCGCCTAGGCTACCTGTTGTCGTTCCCTTTTGCAAGCTGGCAATGGTTTTTATTTATTAACCTCAACCAACTCTTCTTTTTCTGTTTTCATCCACTTTTGAACGACTTCCATTCTTTGAATATCGTTACCAGTAGAGAATAATACAAGTAGCAAGATAAGTGTAATACCAATACGTAAACTCCAAGCTTGAGTTTTTTCTCCTACAGGAGAGCCTTTGATTGCTTCAATTGCAAAAAATACTAAGTGCCCGCCATCCAATACTGGAATTGGTATTAAGTTAACAATACCTAAGTTTATTGAGATAATTGCGAGGAAAAAGAGCAAGTGATATGTCCCATGCGAAGCAGATTCACTTGCCATATTGGCAATACCAAGCGGCCCTGCTAAGTGTTCAGGCGATACAGCACCAATAATGAGTTTATAAACAGATGTGACAGTTAAAGCTGTAATTTCCCAAGTTTTTAACGCGCCGTTTAGCACTCCCTCAAATATTCCATATTTCACAAGAAAGTTTTCGCCCGATGGTGCAATACCAATACGCCCTACAGTATGCGTATCACCCAATAAATCCGTAAATGTTGTTGTTTGAGGGGTTAGCATGATTGGAAGAAGACTTTCTTCTCTTTTAACAATCAAGTGGAGAGGCTTTTCAGCAGATGCCGCTGTCATCTTCTGCAATTCGTCCCACGTACTGATAACGGTGTCGTTTACAGCGTGTATGATGTCTCCCTCCTGTAACCCAACTTCCATGGCAGGCATATTTTCTTGCACTAAGCCTACCTGTGGAGATAATTTGTACTCACCAAAAAGAGATAAAACCCCTGCAAATACGACAAGAGCTAGTACGAAGTTAGCAAATGGCCCAGCAAAAACAACCCATGAACGTTGCAAGAGGCTTTTAGCTGCAAATGAGTCTGACTCTGCTCCTTCCAGCTCAATTGGCTTTCCATCTTCTTGCCCTTTCATACGCACATATCCACCTAGTGGAATAATAGCTATTTTCCAGTCTGTACCGTGTTTATCTGTCCAACGGATAATGGCTTTACCAAAACCAATTGCAAACTCTTCTACCTTAATGCCTACACTTTTAGCAGCTGCGTAGTGCCCCCATTCATGAATAAACACGAGAATTCCTAGCACAACAACAAATACGAATATCGTGTAGAGGGTTTCTCCCCCAGGAAGTTGGGTACTTAGTTCAGCAAGGGTACGAAAAAAATCCATACGTTTTAATAGTCCTAATTATTGAGCTTTTATTTACTTTATAACAAAGATTTTAGCTACGTCTAGCTATCATTTTTTTGTGTTGTTACGCCTCCGAAACGGCGTTCGCGCTTACCAAAAGCTTCTAAGCATTTATGAAGCTCTTTTTTTGTGAAATTTGGCCAGTATTCTTCAGGAAACATTAGCTCTGCATCGCCTGTTTGCCATGGTAAAAAATCGCTCAAACGCTGCTCCCCACCTGTTCGAATAATAAGGTCAGGGTCTGGCATACCAGCAGTATCTAGGTACTGAGGAAATAAATCTTCTGATAATTCTAAGTTTTTAGAATTCTTTAAATCAGCTTCCCATCTTTTCATAGCACGCAGTAGCTCGCTTCTACCGCTATAATTCAAAGCAATGGCAACTGTAATCTTTTGATTTCTCTCTGTCTGCTCTTCTACTTGCGCAATAATGTCACGAATATCTTCAGGAAGCCCTCCCTCAGGTGAACGGTCTCCAATAAAACGGATTTTAACCCCTTGCTTATTGAGTTCTTCCAGCTTTTTACGAAAAAACTCCCGCATGAGGTTAAATAAACCACTTACTTCGCTTTCTGAACGCTTCCAGTTTTTTGTAGAGAATGCCCACAGGGTCATATAAGGAATTTCTAGTTCTGCACAGGCTTCAATAATCGTTTGAACTGTGTTAGCCCCGCGCCGATGCCCTTCTAGACGTATTAAACCGCGGCCTTGAGCCCAACGACCATTACCATCCATAATAAAAGCAATATGCTGCGGTAAGTTTTGTAATTCCATCAGAGCATCTTTATACAGCTTTTAAACGATACTGAAAAGGTTTTTGCTTTTATAGAAAAGACTTTAGCCTATTATTGCAGGAGGTTATGACATATGCGACTATCCTACCCATGGCTTGGCTAAGATTGATAGGAACCACTATTGTTGTACTTCTCGTACTAGAAGTCTTTCTACGCTTTACTATTGTGAGCCCTATTAATTTTACCTACCACGCAGGCTTAGGCTATGTTCATGCGCCAAACCAATACGTTACTTATAGCTTTGAAGGATTTTCTCGTTTTTGGGTTAATAACTTAGGCCTTAATGATGAAGACATTCATCTACCTGACCTTGAACACAAAAAACGTGTTCTTATTATTGGAGATTCAGTTACAGCTGCCGTTCAAGTTGAAACTCATCAAAATTTTGTTTCTCTAGCAGATGAGAAGTTGAGTAATTTTCATCTTTTAAATGCAGGATATGACGGTTTATCGCCTCTGGAGTACATTCCTATGCTTCAAAAAATTTCTCCTCATTACCAACCACAGCACACAGTGTTAGTAATGAACCAAGGAGATATTGCAGAAATTACTAAAGACCTTATGTATAAAAACCCTTTCAAGCGTAACTACCTAGGAGATATTACACTGGCAGAGCCTGAGGATTCCTCTCCTCCTGCTTGGATTGACTACCTTATACGCACTAGCGGTAAATCTTCCTTATTGACGCTCTCTTTTTATAGCCTTTTTAAATGGCAAATGGCTGACCAAAAGAAACTCCAACAGGGAAACGGAGTTGATAACTATCAAGGTAATATTGATATTACTGAGGCCTTAGAATATGTGTTTTTAGATACCAAGCCTTCTGCTATTTTTTATATTCCAGTTTTGACATACCATGCACACGGTATTTCTCGTGATACAGGCTACGATAAGCAACAAGAACACCTTATCCAACAAGTGGCGAAAGCACGTAACATTCCTTTTCTATCTCTACGAAATGTATTTAAAGAAAGCTACACAGCTACAAAACAGCCGCTTACAGGGTTTCATAATAGTTTTTCCCGCACAGCAGGACATTTAAACAAACATGGCCACACTATTGTTGCACAATACTTAACTGAACAACTTTCCTCATTACTGGATAGTCAACTATGAGTTTTGCAAGCTGGCCTTTTATAGCATTCTTCATTTTGCTTATGGTTACGTGGAGTATTACGCCGCGCTTACTTTCTCGGCAAACTTTGCTACTTTTAGCTAGTTATGGTTTCTATGCTTTTGTCGGCTGGCAATATGTATGGTTACTAGCTACCGTTTCTATTTTTGGCTGGGGAGCTGGTAAAGTT
>JAPPOO010000008.1 GCA_028817875.1 Alphaproteobacteria bacterium
CTCTGCACTACTAGATACAAGTGTTAAAATTTCTTTGATATCTCTATAAAAATCAGTTGGTTCAGGAGAAAGGCTCATTTCTCCAGCTTCAATTTTAGAGAAATCTAAAATATCACCAATAATGCCCAATAACGTATCAGCAGAATTTACAACAGTATCTAGGTACTTAGTTTGCTCCCTCGTCAATTCTGTATGACGTAATAATTCAGTCATACCAACTATACCATTAAGAGGAGTTCTAATTTCATGACTCATTGTTGCGAGAAAGCGGCTTTTTGCATAGTTAGCTTCAATAGCTTTTTGTTTTTCTGCCAAAGCTATATCCATAGCTTTTGTAAGCTCATGCTGTTTAGTACGAATAACACGAATAAGTTTATTCAAAGTTTTGGTCACATGACCAATTTCATTATTACGGTTAAGGGTAGGGTCTGTAATAGGAGCATAACCCTCAGATATAAAAGGAAGCTGAGCTTCTAGTTTGCGCAAAGGAGTAAACAAAAAAGTAAGTGAAAAGCCTACAGCAAATGTTGTAAGCAACAATAGGCTTAAGTTTGTTACAATAAGAATAAGCTTTTCGCGTTGTAAAGACTGCAAGGTAGACTCCTCTGAAAAACACAATGTAAGTGTAGCAAGCTTTTCAGACAAACCTCCTTCAGTATAAGTAATATCACGTACAGAACGATAAGCAGATACATTTTCATAACCTTCCAACGTATGTGTAACAAAAGGACGTCCATCGGGCAGTATAACTTGTGCCCCACAATAATCAGAATAGTTTGTAAGAGCTTTAAGTTGCTCAAGCACACCATCAGGATCTAACCGCCACAACCCCAAAGCAAGTGATTCAGCATACTGCTGAGCGCTTGTTTCAGCCCTTTCATACAAATTTTCAAAGGCAGTTGCATACTTTTCAGTAAAGGAATAGTAGCCATACAAGCCAAAAATCAAAAAAGTCAATAGAGCAACAGTCAGCAGTACACGAGTGCGAAGATAAGACAAAGAAAACATTAACCTACAAACCCTAAAAAATACCAATTAAAAAACACCACGAAAACACTACCATAAATTGTTATTTATTTTGACACAGATATAATACTCCTCATACCATAACAGCCAGTTTAATAAAAAAACAACAAAAACAACCATAGGGAGAAAAATCACATGCGCCCATATATAAGCAAATTTGCTTTTCACATAATGCTGGCTATTACTTCAATGCTAATATTAAACCAGCAAGCTTTTGCCGTAAAAACAGCAACAAGTCAAAGTAACCAACCACTTACAATCATGACAGCAGACTTCCCCCCATTCAGCTTTGCGGATGAAGCTGGACACCAAGGCTTAGGCTACGAAATTGTCAAAGCTGTGTTAGACGAAGCAAAACAACCCTACAATATCCGCCGAGCTCCCTGGAAAAGGGCTTTAAGCACAGCACAAAGCACTCCCAATACCATGTTGTATCCATGTGCCCGCAATGCATCGCGCGAGCCTCTATTCCATTGGATTGGTGAAGTAAGTAAGCGCAGTATCTCCTTTTTTAAGTTAAAGAACCGTAAGGATATTCAAATTAATAAGCCTGAAGATTTATTCAAATATAGAGTTGCTGCTGTAAGAGGTTATAAAGCAACAAAACGCTACTTGGAGGAGGGTGGAAAAATCTACGAAACAACAACAGATGAACAAGCCCTTAACATGCTACGTATCGGCCGGGTAGACTTGGTACTCAATGAAGATCTTGTTATTGCGTGGACCTTTAAAAAACCTGAATTACAAAAGCACGCTGATACATTTACCTTTTCAAACCTCGAAAAAGCTCACCAATACGAACAAGGAAGCTCACGCTACTTTGTTTTAAATAAAGAAACCCCTCAAGAGCTGGTTGACGATTTAAAAACAGCTTATCAAAATCTTGTTAAAAATGGCAAAATAGGGGAAATATCAGCCAAATACATGAAATAATCTTATGCCTGTTTACACGCCCCGTTAAAGCAACCCGTAAAGGCTTACCAACCATAGGGAATTTAAGGTTATGGTCCTTCATATAGTCAGCAATAATTATATGAAGATGTAGAGTGACACATAGTTTGATTAGTCAAACTATGTGTCATGATTAATCAATCTATCTGTCGCGCTACAGTTTTTGTCAAATTAGTCACGGAAATACCAAAAGGGGGATCCGTAGATCCCCCTTTTGTATTTTTTGTATCGATAGAAGCTTTAAAGCTTAGGTACTAGCGACAATAGCTGTTGTTGCAGGCTCTTTGTTTGCCACCTCTACTTTTTTATGAGTTAAAGCTGGCCCATAAATTAAGAAAAGATACCAAATGATTGTAGGTAAGAAACAATCCACAACAAATGCAAAAAGCCATTGGAACTTTAGATCCCAAGCGTATAAAAATATAATTTCCATAGCTTCTCGGCTTTCAAAGCGCTTCAGATCAGGTATTTCAATTTGCTTCAAGATACCTGTATTAGCAGCTATAACAGCCTTTTTAAGACTATTGATTGCAGCTTTTTGGGATTGGGCAATTCTATCCTTTTTGTGAATGAGAGGTGTAACTAGTGACTTTTCCATATTTTCTATAGAGTACCTCACTGATAGAAGTGGACTTTCTTGAAGCACCTTCTGAAGTTCGTCATAAGCAGCAAGAATTTGGGTGATAATTTCCTTTCTGTTTTGAACTACTTCCTTAGCAGTACTTTTATTAACCTCTTCTTTTAGCTTAAATACTTTAGCATAAAGAGCTGTTAACTGCTTTAGTGACTCAATCCTTTTCTCTTCTGTTACTTCTGCCAACGAAGTTGCGATTGTCCCATAGTTTTTAGATGTGCTCGTTAAAAAGTGTGCAACTGCTCCCTTTCCTCCTACACCAGTTAAATTACCATCTAAAGCTTGCGTTACCTTCTCTTGCAACAGGGTTTGTTGTTGCCTCAAGTTTTGCAGTACAAAAGGCTCTGCATTGCGTAGTTTTCGCGTTTTTTCTAGATCTTCTAACAATTCCGATATGCCGTTACCAAACTCTATGCGGATTAGCTCATTCTCTCCACTTAACCCCATAACGGTTGTTGTTGTGGATACGCCAAAAACAACTGCTACTTCTAATGGAAAAATCAAGACTGCTAAAAATTTTTTAAGCCTCGTACTTCCTGGAATTATCTGACCTTGCGCTGTTGTGAAACCAAATTTCCATATAGCCCAGTTAAGTACAAACATAACAGCAATAACTAAGCCAAAGACTACTTTATCATCTTTTATGTAGAACTTTGATACCCCTAGGGCTGTTGTGTATGCGCTCACAAATGTTGTAAGGGTTATGGAAACCCATACGACATAGAAAAGATCACTTTTACCGCCCAGAACAAACTTTTGTTCTGTTTCCGTACCAAACCATTCCGTAAACTTTGCAGCAATAGCTGCGCGGCTACGGAATAGAATGCTTAGCAGTATAATGGCCATTATTATTACAGGCCACTGATAAGAAGAGGTTATATCCTCAAAAAACGTTTTACCCCCTACTTTCACTATGTAGGCTATTAGCCATGCTAATAAAAATAACAATAGAGCTATAGGGTTGCTTAGGATATCCCAAGTTATCGACCAGTAAGGTCTTTTGTATGCTTCAGACATATACTGTCTCCTCAAAAGTTACATTTAGATATTTTGTATTCATATTATGTATACTTTATTTTGAGGTGGTGAATCAACACAAATAAGCTATTCTTTGAGAGCTGGGCTTGTTTTTTTGGTTATTGAAAGAGAATGATTTAGACTATCATAGTGCATGTTTTTTTAGTTACCCGTTAAAATAATTTAAATCACCACCTAGTCAATGCGGTGAAATTAGTTAACACTTTTACAAAACAGATAGGAATTTGAAAGATAGCAATGGATAAGCAGGAAGCACCCAAGTTAGAACGCTCCCTTTCTTTAACGCACCTTATACTATACGGACTCGGCGTTACAATTGGCGCAGGAATATACGTTCTTATCGGTGAAACTACCCGCGAAGCAGGTATATACGCCCCGACAGCCTTCCTTATTTCAGCCTTTGTTATGGTATTTACTGCTAGCTCCTTTGCAGAATTCTCTACACGCCTCCCTGTTAGCGCAGGAGAAGCAGCCTATATAAATGCAGGATTTCATTCTCGTTTTTTATCTCTTTTAGTGGGGTTAGGAGTCGCTAGCGCTGGCGCTGTATCTGCGGCCACAATAAGCATCGGCAGCGTTGGGTATATTCGGGAATTTGTTGATTTACCAGAAGGGCTATTAATCACCATTATTATCTGTGCAATGGGAATTATTGCAATATGGGGGATATTAGAATCAATTACACTTGCAGCTCTATTTACTCTTGTTGAAATTGGTGGCTTGTTACTTGTTATTGGCGGCGGGTTTTTATCTGATATGACTCTTATCCAAAAAATTCCCTCTGTCTTTCCTCCTCTGTCAGATTTGGCGATTTGGGTAGGTATTTCAAGCGCGGGGCTACTAGCTTTCTTCGCTTTTATAGGATTTGAAGATCTTGTTAATATTGCTGAAGAAGCAAAAAACCCGAAAACAAACATGCCCCGTGCGATATTCCTCACACTTGGTGTCTCTACTCTCCTCTATTTTTTTGTTGTTTCAATCTCAGTATTACTGGTTCCTTTAGATATCCTCTCTGTTTCAAAGGCACCTCTCAGCTTAGTTGTTGAGCAAACAGTTGGCATATCCCCTTCTGTTATGACGCTTATAGCTATTATCGCAACCATCAATGGTGTCATTATTCAAATGATTATGGCTTCCCGTGTGATTTACGGCCTATCAAAACAAAAAGAACTTCCAGCTTTTTTGTCGTACGTAAGTCCAACAACTAGAACACCATTAGCATCAACTTTTTTAGTCGTCGCTGTCGTCCTCACTATGGCCTTGCTTTTCCCGCTTGGTGGTTTGGCTAAAGCAACTTCTATTATGACTCTCACTGTTTTTGCTCTTGTTAACCTTGCGCTATTCAAGCTAAAGCTAAGTGGTGAAAAACCACCAGAAGGTACTTTTGTTGTTTGGACTTGGGTTCCTGCTGTTGGCTTTTTGATAAGCTTAGCTTTTGTGCTACTCAATATTTATACAATAGTCATGAAGGCAACTTAAGAACAGTAAGAATGAAGGGTGTGGGGGATATCTTTAAGGCTTAACTGAGTGGCGACGCCGCCAACTTCAAAAGCAACACGAGGCATACCATAAACAATACATGATTTTTCATCCTGCCCGATGGTGCGGCCTCCGTTATCACGGATTTCTTTCAGCCCTGCCGCTCCATCAGCGCCCATGCCCGTTAAAATAACGCCTATCGCGCTGGCACCAACGTTATCAGCTACAGAACGGAACAGCACATCTACCGACGGACAATGACGACTCACAGGCTCTCCCTTAAATATGCGGCAGTGGTAATTCCCTCCCCGCCATTCCACAGCCATGTGCTTTCCTGATGGCGCGATGTAGACGTGACCAGGTTTAATGCGGAGTGTATCATGCGCTTCTTTTACTGTTAAATCACACAAGCCATCCAAACGATTGGCAAATGAGGCTGAAAAACCTTGAGCAATATGCTGCACAACGACGATGCCGGGTAAGTCGGTACTTGGGAGGTTTGTTAAGATTTCTTGAAGTGCTTGCGGCCCCCCTGTTGAAGAACCAATAGCAATTAACGGTGGCCGCTCTGCTGGTGCTTTTGCTTTTTTTTGCAGTACTGAATCCGTACTTTGGGTTTCTTTTATCTGCCCTTCTTCCTTGAGCATTTTTTGTAGCTCTTGCCGAGGCTTTGCGCCTTCCACACGAGAAAAGGCAGCCGCTTTTACTTTTTCGACAATTTCGTCGACGCAGCGTTCTAACTCTTTTGCTTTTGCCGAGGGCTTACCTACAGCATCAATGGCGCCTAAAGAAAGGGCTTCCATTGCGGTTTTACTACCTTTATGTGTTAGGGTAGAGATAACAACAACAGGAATAGGCCTCAAATTTTTTAATTTTTTCAGAAATGTCAGCCCGTCCATATTTGGCATTTCAATGTCTAGGGTCATTACATCGGGCTGAACCTCTTTGAGTACTTCAATCGCTTGTAGGGGATCTGCTGCGGTTCCTACAACCTCCATATC
>JAPPOO010000019.1:0-1391 GCA_028817875.1 Alphaproteobacteria bacterium
ATGTATACTTTCAATATTTAAGTCAGATAAAACCTTTTTCTTGGGCGCGTTTTTAGGTGATTCTATCGTTTTTTCACCTTCTGCCTCTATGTCTAGTTTTGGAACATTTATACTAGGAGGTTTAATATCTTGAGCAACAACACTCACAGTTGGTAAAGCTTTTGGGTTTTGAATAAACTTTAGATGCCCGTTTTCCACAAACATATCCAAGCCATCAACAATGCCAAATCCAATAAGAGATGGGACAATTGTACCTGTTTGTAAGGAAACATTATGCTGTGTTGGCGCTATTTCTTTTCCTAGCCCTACCCGCAACCTTTGCAAACCATCCAATGTTGCTGCATCTATAACGGTTTCAATATTTTCTGCTGGCACAATACCATCTTTAAACGCCATTAAACTACGTGTTTTATCGGAAGAAGTCCTTCCTTGTCTAAGAATAAATTCTTCTCCATCTTGCGCTATATTCCAAGAGCGAGGACGTGTATAAACAAAGCGAATGCCGCTCCCCTCACTTATGTTCAAAGCTTCTACGGTTTTCGCTCCTGTAACAGCATGTAATCTTTCTTCATCAAATTTTTGTACTTTGTTTTTTGAAATAATCCATAGTTCTTCTGGCTTTGGTTGAACAACTGCCAAAGTTTCTCCCGCAATACTTAACACAGGTTTTTCGTCAATTTGTTCCGCTTTTAACAGAACGGAAAAACCTAATGTAGGTATATGAAGAAAGCCTAAAATAGTGAGGAGTACTCTAAAGCTCACTTCTATCTCCATATATCAAAATATCTATACGGCGTGCCTTACTGTAACGCTGTGTTTCTGGCAAGTAAGAGTCTATTTCGTTAAAACGGCTATCACCAAAAGAAAAAGCAGAGACACTTTTACTCACACCACGTTCATACATCACTTGGGTTACTGCAATTGCCCTCAACATAGCAAATTCCCAGTTTGTCGGTGCCTCTACACTGGAAAAAGGAGCTGGATCAGTATGCCCAGCTACTTGCAGGCGATTATCCAAATGCTGAAGTTTATCAGCAAGTTTAATAACAGATAAACGCCCCTCCCTTTTTAGTCCAATTTCTCCAGCTTCAAATAATAATGTAGATGGTAGTGATAATGTCAAAATATCCTTTCTGTTATCATAATCACTTTCCATTTTATTAAGAATTTCATCATGCCGAAATTCAGACCTTAAAACATTCTGAAGATACGGTAAGCTATCCGCAGGAAAATCCGGAAGACTTTCAGTGGTCGTAAATTCTTCAGGATGAATCATTACTAAAGATTCTTCTTGAGCAAATACACCACTAAAAGCTCCGCGCAAATCATCCCAACGAGATTCGTCCACTGTCTTCATAGAATATAGCAAAACAAAGAAAGTAATAAGTAAG
>JAPPOO010000019.1:1401-21732 GCA_028817875.1 Alphaproteobacteria bacterium
TAAGCTAACTAAATCTGCAAATGTTAATAACCACGCCATATTAGGTGGGGCTGGTTTTGGTGGTGCATCATCAGACATTACTGCGCCTCCTCTACATCCACTTTGTCTTGCGACACTTGGTCAGAAACATTTTCTAATACATCTTGCAGGGTTTTAACTTCCGCAATCGCTTTTTCATAATCAGTCACTAAAATATCAAAAGTCATTAAAACACGAGGACTTCCTAATGCAGCACCTGCTGAAATATTCTCTTTAAATACTCCTTCATCTATTAATGCCCGTGCAAATAAAGTTGCTCGACGCCCTGAAAGCTCTAAAGCGCTTATTTCTTTATCAGCAGCTAACTCTGTTTCATCACCTTTAACTGTTACTTGGGTAATCACCCCCATACCAGGTTTTGGCGCATCTAACACAGTTGCTAAATCTTCAAAAAACAAAATCATTTCAGGGATTAAGTGCTCAGAGCCAACTTTAAAAAACTTCCGCAAATCCATACTCACGTACAAACGCTCTGACTGAAACTCAACTTCAATATCTTTTAGAGAAAGGTAGGTTTGTATGACACCTTCAATTTCCTGAGAGCTCGCTTTGTACAAAGGAATAACAGAAATATCTGTATCATCTGACCCTTTATTATCTCCCTCTTCTCTAAAATCAAATCCCTCTCTTACACTTTCAACAACAAGATCGTGCCGATCGGGGCTATCCTCCGAGATCGCATTCATCAGAATAAAAAAGGCCAGAACAATAAGATAAAGACCTAACATAAGAACAACCGTTCCCATGTCTTCACCTTCATCCTCACCGCCTACAATATCTTCATCGTCACTCATTAAATCAGGAATATTTATTTATATCTGTTTTTTACCTAAAATCTATAGAAGTAAGTGTACGCTTTCTTCTTACTAATTGCAAAAAACACCGCACTTAAGCAGTGTTTTTCACTAAAGAACTGAGTACTTAAACTAGGCCTTTGCAGATGTCATAAATTTTAACATGTAAGGTACATCTAAAATCATATGAACAGCGCCATCACCTGTAATCGTAGCTCCTGAAACAGCTTCGTGGTAATCAAAAACTTCGGTCACAGGCTTTACAACAGCCTCTTCCTGACCAATAAGCTTATCCACAACCAACCCTAAGCTACTGCTACCATCTCGAACAACAACAACAAAGCCATTATTAGCACCTTGAACACTAACAGAGCTTACTACATCTTCATCTACAAGCTCTCCCGCTGCTCTTGCCGCTGCTCGTTCAAGCTCATCAATAGACATTTCACCTCCCTCTTGTTGCACATCTGCTTCAACAGGTTTTTCTTCAGCCTTCTTAATAACTGGTTTATCCACAATAATCGGAGGCGAAAAACCTTCTTTCGTCAACTTAGATAGGTAATATAAAGGCAAAGCATCGCCCCGCAGTTCAATAACATCTTGATTACTCATTTTATGAATAGCTTCAGGAGAGAACTGGATAACCTCTGAAATATCACCAATTGGAATCGCAAAACCTTCAGAATTTGAAGATACCACCAAAGCTTGAACAATAGCTAAAGTCAGCGGCAAGTAAATTGAAAATGTTGTTCCAACTCCAAGTTCAGATTGAATATCCAGCGTTCCTTTTAAAGAGGTAATTTTACTATTTACAACATCCATCCCAACACCACGGCCAGATACATCACTAATAACTTCTGCTGTTGAAAATCCAGCAGCCATAATCAACCGAACAGATTCTTCATCAGACAAAGCTGCTGCTGCCGTTTCCGTAATAACGCCTTTTTTAATAGCAATATTGCGGATTGCCACAGGGTCAATTCCTTTACCATCCTCTTGAACCTGTACAACAACATTATTTCCTTCATAAAACGCCCGAACAGTCAGCGTACCCGTTGGGTGTTTCCCATTTGCTTTGCGCTCTTCAGGTGGTTCAATACCGTGGTCTAAGGCATTACGAATCATATGAACCATTGGGTCTGAAAGTTCTTCAACAAGGGATTTATCAACCTCTGTCATTTCTCCTTCAATCACCAAGTCAACTTCGCGCCCTAGTTTAGATTTCAAATCCCTCACCTGACGTGGAATTTTATCAAAAATCTTCTTAATCGGTTGCATCCGTGTGGATAGGACAGACATTTGAAGGTCTTGAGTTACGCGCGACAGTTGCTCAATACCTGACTGAATAAGAGGAATATTTTCAACCTCACTCAGCACCTCCCTTGTTTGGGGTTGGTTCAACTGGTTAACTAAGCTATTACGCGCTAACACCAGCTCTCCTACAAGGTTCATCACCTTATCCAAACGTCCAACTTCTACACGCACAGTCTCATTTGCAGCATCAGCAACACGGCGACCTTGCGTTGTACGCCTATCTTCAGCTTTTCTGCGGCTATCTTCATCACCGCTACGGCGTTCTTCCGGTGCTTCACCACGTTTCATAACAGGAGCTACAGCAGCTTGGTCTTGCGGTGCAGGGGTTTCTGTAGCTACTACAGGTTCTGGTTGAGAAGCCGCTTGCTTAGGCTCAGCATTCCCTTTTTCATCTGCATTCTTTGAAGGATCCAAACTATCATCGCCCATAACCTCAGACAGCAAGTCTTGATTAACAATAGAATCATCTGATTTTTCAGCGGCAACAGGCTCAGCTGAAGCTTCTACAGAAGCTGATTCTTTAACTTTTTCCTTTTGAGGCGAAGCTGTTGCAGTAGAAATATCCTGCTCTAGCTCAGTATCCTTTGAAGGATCAAGGCTATCATCGCCCATAACTTCAGCTAACAAATCCTGATTAACAACAGAATCATCTGATTTTTCAGCTACAGCCGGCTCAGTTGCTGGCTCTGCCGCAACTGGTTGCTCATCAGCAGATATCGGCTCAGGTTCTTCAGCTGGAACAATTTCAGGAGCGGGAGCAGCACAAGAATCATCAGCGCACGCCAATTTTTCTAACGTTTCTATAAGCGCTGAATTATCTTTATTTTCAACTGACTCACCAGCCCTTTCACACTTTAGTAATTCCTGCAGAGAATCCATAGAGGCAAGCAAAGCATCCATAACTTTTTTATCGATATGAACCCGCCCTCCTCGCACTTCGTCTAACAAAGTTTCTCCTGCATGGGCAAGTTTGGTCATTTTGTCCAAACCTAAAAATCCGGCCCCTCCTTTTAAGGTATGTAAAACTCGGAAGATACGATCAACTGTCTCTGAATCGGTTTCTCCTCCTTCTAGGGAAAGGTTTTCTAACTTAATTAAATCCTGTTCAAGAATATCAAGGCTTTCTTCGGCCTCTGTATAGAACTCCTCAAGAATCTCACGCAATTCGTCTTGCTGCATATCCATGAACATTTTTCCTTCTTATTATTGGCTGCATAGCTACCAAAGCGAGCATTAATTTATTGCTAACAACTATAGCAACAAACGCTGTAGCTCCCAAACATTTATTAAGAAAAAGCACTAAAAACGAAAGAAAAGAGAATTAGGTCTTACAAAGAAGACAATTTAGCTAAGCAAAGATGCCACACGAGCCGCAATTTGAGAAAGCGGTAAAATTTCAGTTGCCCCTCCTAACTCTACAACAGAGCGCGGCATACCATAAACTGTACTTGTCGCCTCATCTTGCACAATAACGTGAGCTCCTTTATTTTTTAAAGATGTAAAAGATTGAGCTCCATCACTCCCCATACCTGTCAACATCACAGCTAAAACTTTATCAGAAAAAATATTCTCTACTGACTGCCCTAAAACTTCCACTGATGGTTTAAATAGTGACTCCCCACTATCCGGAGCCGTATCCACACAAAAACCAGCTCCACCCCTTATAACACGAGTATGCAACCCACCTGGTGCAATATAAACACAGCCTGCCTGAATAGCCTCCCCTTTAACTAACTCTTTCACAGTTAAAGATGAAGTTTCATTCAAACGCTTTGCCAAAGCTCCAGTAAATTCCGCCGGCATATGTTGGGCAATCACAACTGGAACCCTTAAGTTTGCCGGCAGTTGACTAATAACTTCTTGGAGCGCCTTTGGCCCTCCTGTACTGGAACCAATAACAGCAATTTCAGCCTTACGAAAATTATTAATAGAGGAAACAACAGGTTTAGCAACTACAGACGGAGCTGCCGGACGAACAGACGCCTGACTGGCCGCATACAATTTCTCATGAAGTATAGCAGAAGCTTGAAAAACGTTGCGCCTTGCATCTTTTAAAGCCTTAGGCAAAAAGTCTACAGCTCCTTTATCCAAAGCCTCTAGGGTTACCCGTGCACCTTGCTCAGTTAGCGTGCTCAACATAACTACAGGCGTTGGGCATGTAGTCATAATTTGCTCAAGCGCATCAAGCCCTGTCATAACAGGCATCTCAATATCCATTGTCACAACATCAGGACGCAGAGATTTTGTTTTTTCAACCCCCTCTTTGCCATCAGTAGCCATATCCACTACTTCAAAACGAGGATCTTTTTCAACAACCCTTTTCAGCATACTCCGCATAAATGCGGAATCATCAACAATGAGAACTCTTACTTTTCGAGCAACACTCATACAGAAACTTACGTTTTTACCTTTTTATATAGCTTTAAAGCAACGTTTCCAAAATATCATCAATATCGCCTTGGTCTAGCCCTTGCCCTGAAAGCGCAGGCCCAGATAGAAGCTCAACGTCGTGCTCAAGCTCTTTCTTCGTCTCTTCGTCCAATTCATCGTTATGAGACAAACCAAACACAACAACCATACGTAAAACTTGACGCTCAATTTCCTGCAAAGCTTTTACAACTTTTTGGATACGCTGCCCTGTAATATCTTGGAAGTTACAAGCCTCATAAATATGAGTTACGCTTGTTTCAGCATCTGTCATAGCATCGTCTACACCCGCCATAGCATCAGGGTCTAGCGGAGGCTCTGCCGCTAACAAGCGGTCTCTCACCATTTGGTGAATACTTTGAACGCGCTCACACTCATCCATAATTTTACCGGTCGCTTGTTCAGTAAGATGAACGATTGCATCCAACTGGCTCGAAGCATCAGGAATTTCCTTATTCGTCAATTGGCTAGAGCTTACTTCTTGTAGCTCTTTTTTAGCACTATTGATGAAACGCGCAAGCTCACCTAGCTCATGATACAAAGCTTTATCTTCACCATTTAAACCCTGCTTAGCATTAAAATGGTCACCAAACATTCCTTTTACAGAAGCTACCAGCTCCTTAACTTGCGCCGTTGGCACTGTATCACCTTCAGTTGCTTCAATGGCAGCAATCTGGCTTTCCAGCTGCACTGTAGAATCAGTCATCTTTACGTCTCCTTTTGAGTCTTGAAATCGATTGATTAAAAATCACCTATAACCTTAGAAAGCTTTTCTTTAAGAGTAGCCGCATTAAAAGGTTTAACAATATAGTTACTTACACCAGTCTGTACCGCTGTAATTACATTCTCTCGTTTACCTTCAGCCGTTACCATAATAAATGGCAGTGCCTTATACTTTTCGTCTTCACGAACTTTTTTCAAAAAGTCCAAACCATTCATATTAGGCATATTCCAATCGGATATAATTAAATCAATAGCATCTGCTTGCAATTTCTCCCAAGCAGCCGCTCCGTCCTCAGCTTCGGTAACATTCGTAAAGCCTAGTTGGCGTAATAGATTAATAACAATCCGGCGCATTGTCTGGAAGTCATCCACCACAAGTATGCGAATATTTTTATCAACAGGCATTTTAGAACTCTCTATCTTTCTTATTCTTGTACCATACCGTAAAACATCCTTTAGGTAATAGCCAAGCTTTTATCTGATTCTCTTTTAGCAAAGGCTGACAAAAAACCCACACTTTTACTAATTTTCTTGGCTACCTAAATGCGGCAAAACCGCTTCCTCAGCCAACATTTCAGAGATTACTCGCGCTTTTACCACTGTCAGCTGTTCCATAATTTTAGCTGTTTTTTTATCGTTCATGCGTTTGAAAATGTCATACACTATCGCATTATCCAACTTATTTAAGACCTCTGCTGCCGCTGCAGGTTTCATTGCTTCATAAATACGAGACAACTGTTGCAATTCTCCATCTTCCATATCAGACAAATTACCCAGCAATTTTTCAATACGACTTTGAAGATCTCTCAAGTCACGCACTTTATTGCTTAAGCGCTCCTCAGCTAAATCAACTAGTTTTTCACGTAATTCAAGCGCTTGTTGTTGACGCTCTAAGCGAATACGCTCAGCATCTAACTCCTGCAATAATTTAATTTCAGCAACGGAATAATCTCTTTCAGCAACTTCTATGTCAGCCTCTGGCGCAGGCAAGCCAGCAGCATTTTGTTGAGCAAATCCTAAATTTGCCAGCAAGCAACACGTAACGATAAGCAGCCTTGGGAAAATCAACGCAAGCTCCCTAGTTTTGACCTTAACGCAGTTTCAGCCTGAGATTCTGTACGTACTTTGGGTGCAACCCCTTCCTTAAATGAAGTTGAAGGAACTGGTTTTTTAGGTAATGACGGCTTGGGCACCTCTTTTTCTTCTACAATAACGCCTTCAACTCCTTTTGGCAGTGAAGGCTGAACAAAATCATTTTTTTGAGCTGTATCCGCTTTGGCTAAATCTTTCTCTAGCTTTGTTAAAACCTTTTCGGTTTTATCCAACATATAAACCAAATCCTGCTTCGTATTACGTGCCTCAATAAGCAAACCATCAGCCTCAGGCTGAATACGCTGTAAATCTTTTTTCAATTTAGCAACAGCTTGCTGAGTCTGTACAAGGGTTTTAGTCATTTTTTCAGCTAAAATAGGAAGCTTTCGGGAATTTGCCTGTAATGCGTCCAAACGCAAATGCAGCCACAAAACAACGCCACCAACAACAGCTAGCATAATGATTGTAAGTAAGCTTAGTGCTGTAGAGACGAGCATATTAACTATTCCGATCTTGTTGATTATTAATATCTGTAATCGTTTCCGTCACACGCACGGCTTTGTAATCTTTTGCCCGCCCCATGGCTCCCATCATTTTAAAAACATTACCACAGTCCAACCGTACAGGAGACTCAGGCCGTGCATCAAATGTGATGGTATCACCTACTTGCCACTTTAATACATCCGATAGCTGAAAAACCATTTCATCCATAACAGCGGCAACAGGCACATGCGTATGATACAATTCTTGAGATAAGTGGTTTTCCCAAATATTATCTTGTCCGAATTTTTCGCCCATAAATTGCTGTAATAACTGTTCACGAATAGGCTCTAACGTTGCATACGGCAAACAGAAGTGCATAGTTCCTTCCCGACCTTCTAAAGAAATACGTACAGAAACAAGAATAGAAACATTCGTTTCCTGAGAAATAACTGCAAAGCGCGGATTTACTTCCATACGCTCATACTTAAATTGAACCGGAGCAACTGGCGTAAAAGCTTCACTTAAATCCGTTAAAACAACATCCGTCAAATTATCCATAATCCGGCGCTCAATCGTCGTAAAATTACGCCCTTCCACCCGCGCAGGCTGAGCACGCCGCCCTCCTAATAAAACATCTACAACCGTATAAATAAGCTGGCTCTCGTAAACCATGAGAATGTAATCATCTAACCCAGCAGCATTCACAACAACCAAACCAGCAGGAAGCGGAATACTATTCAGATAATCCCCAAAGCGGACAGATGTCATATTTGTAATGGTGACATCTACGTTATCTGCCGTAAAATGCCGCAAAGAGGTTGAAAGAAACCGCTCAAATTTATCGTAAATAACTTCCAACATAGGAAGTTTTTCGTAATTAACAACGTTTTGGTCTAATAAAGCTTTAACACCAGTCGTCGGACCATCATCATCCCCATCAATTCCAAGCAAGGAATCAATTTCACCTTGGTCCAAAACCCTTTCAGGAACAACTTCTTCTCCTTCAGCCTCTTCCCCAGCAACAGCGGCACTCTCCTCCGCATCAGCCATATTCTCCCATTCGGCTAAAAGTTCTTCTTCGGTTTTTTGCGCTTCTTCCGACATATATTCTTATCTATCTTTTTACGGCACCTGTACCCTAGCCTACCCCAGAGCTTCACCAAAAACAATGCAGAGCTTCAACACTACTGCACAACAATTTCTTTAAATAGAACATTTCTTACACGTGCAGGTGCGGCAGATTGCTTAGCACGAACAAGCAAGCCTTCCCTTAGCCTATGCATACCACTAGAGCCGCGAATATCTTCAGGCCTCAATTGCCTTAAAAAAGTTTGGAAATCATCTTGAATACGCGGCAAAATAGCCTTAACCGTTTCAACATCTACTTCGGACTCTAGCTCTAGCGAAACTTTAATCTTCAAATAACGGCTAGCTCTACCGTCAGACAACAAATTAACGGAAACTTGAGGCACATCAAAAAAAGCGACATCTGTTAATTCTGCCAGCGGATCAACTTCCTCAACAATTTCTTCCTCAGGCTCGCTATCTCCCATCAGAAAAAACACACCACCCGCAACGGCACCACCTATTAAAATAGCGCCTAAGGCAATAAATAAAATGAGCTTTTTACCACCACCACCAGAGCCACCTTCCTCTTCAAACTCTTCTTCGCCACCTTCTTCAGACTCTTCAATCTCTTCTTCGGTTTGATTTTCTTCAGCCATTGCTTTGTATCTTTTTGTTATAGGTAGCTAAAATATAGAGGGATTCCCCCAGAACAACAATAAAAACATTTATAAAGACAGAAAAGAACTAAGCAATAGCGGAACGTTTAGTAACAGGCCTTTCAGTGCCGGCCTCATCTTTACTTACGACCGGACGGCTCGCCTTTGGGGCAGAGCTACTCTCCTGTTGTGGTGCAGGCTGCGCCCCTTGCTGAGCAAGCTCTAACCAAGCTTGGCGTAATGTACGCATATGAAGCAAAATTTCTTCCGTTGCTTCACGGCTATTATTCAAATCAACCTGAAGCATTTTCTGCAAAACATACGCATAAATTTTGTTAAGCCGCTGCCCCAGCTCTTCACCTTTTTCCACATCTAAAATTTCTAATAAGTAAGAAACAATCTCCATGGCACGGCGGTTGGCATTGCAACGAGCTTCAATATTACCATCATCAATTGCTTTTTGAGCTTGGGACGTAAACTTAATCACGCCGTCATACAGCATAACAATCTGTTGAGCAGGAGAAGAATTTTGAATCTGCTTTTCTAAGTACTGCCGAGCTTGAAGCTTTTGTTTATCCACAGGTCTCACTTTCTAACTATCACTGTTCATGGCATCTACAAAGCCCGTAATTGTATCCTTAAGGCTTTCCAGTTGAATTAACGCTGCTTCCATAGCCACATACTTCCGCTCTAAAGCCTCTCGCTGCACTTCTAAACGCGCATCTATTGTCTCGACCTGATCTTCAAGATCTTCATTTCTTTCTACAAGCTGCTCGTTAATCTCATCCAGCCGCCCACCTAGCTGATTTACTTCCTCAAAGTAATGGTAAAGTTGGTCAGCCAAACCACGCGTGAAAGAAACTGTAATATCCGTTGCAGCACCAGCACTAGCACCTGCAACAAAAAGTACTGTTAAACCATCCGCCCCCGTACCATCAGTTGCCGTAGCAGCAGCACCGTTCAATGTTAAGGAGCCATCATCAGCGGTACCGTTTCCTGCACTGGCACTAATTGTACCGTCTGTAATATCGCCGTCTCCATCTGTTCCTGCAAAGTTAAGGTAATACGTTCCTTGGGTTGTATCTCCCGTATTACTCACGTATCTCACTCGAGAATCAGAGGTTGTAAAATCAAATTTGAAGAGCTTACCAACATCCTCCACGCCTGTAAGGAGCTTATTATCCAAAATATCTTCATCTATTTCTAATTGGAAATCTTCATCTACACTAATACCAATTTGTGCCAAGCTCTGAAAACCATCCGTCAAACTATCGTTGTTTGAAACAGCTACAGTCACCATCTGCTCAACAATACCACGCATGGTAGAATCAAACGCAATAGAACCAAACTCAGAGTCATTGGTTGCATCACCATCACCATCCGAGTCTATTGTCAAATCTCTATCAGAAGCTGTGCGTTGGTCATCATAAAAACTCCGAATAGCGTTATAACCATCTACAAAATTTAGAAGCTCTGTTTTAACGGCATTTAAATCAGTATCAATGGTTAGAGTTAACTCGGTATCGGCTTCAGCCTGAAATAAACTAAGCGTCACCCCTTCAATAATATCATCAATCTCATTATCAGAGCGGTTAATGTTCGTAATACCATTTACATCTAAAATAGCATTTTGAGCCGCTTGCAATTCGTTAGCAATAACAGAGGCTCCGCTATTCGCTGTTGTTAAACCTAAATCAAAAGACGTCTGAGTTGCTGTTCCAAAATCAATTGCGTTATCCGTTCCGCTATCTTCAGATGTAATCACTAAATAATGCTCTGTATCAGAAGCCGAAACAATCGTCGCGGTCACACCTGCATTTGCAGCATTAATATCATCTTGCAAGTCTATCAACGTATGTGTTGCCGAAACCGTAATCGTCTCGCCACCAATTTCAAAAGTGCCTGATGTAACACCTTCACTCAGCAATGTGGCTGTTTTATCAGTAATAGCCCCACTACGTACTTGGTGCGCTTTTGCAATTTGTTGAATGGTAATGGTATGTGTCCCTGTCGCTGCATCACTTGCAACCGATGCAGAAATAAGCTCTCCCGCACTAGAAGGTTCATGACTGGCTGGCGCCCCTGCGGCTGCTGTAGAAGTAAAAAATGAGGTCTTAGACTCAAAAATATCATCACCAAAAAAGCTGGTACTTCCACGCAATACATCTAAAGAACTTTGAAATGTTTCAGACAAGGTTTTGAGGGACGCATAATCTTCCATCTGTTGACTATTTGTTTCAATACGATTCTCAATAGAAACAGCCGTCGCTCGTTTTGCTGTAATTGTTGTATCAATAATGCTCTGAAAATCAATTCCCGAAGACAAACCGGAAAACTGAACTTGGCCGTCCGACCCAATTGAAATATTATTCGTGTTTAAACTTACCATAACCGCCTACCTGCGCTCCTTTACCACTCCAATGCCCTTATGGCACCACGCCCAAATAGCAACCTTACTATTCCTAACAATTTCTCTAAAGTGCTCCATCTACAACTATCCCCCTTGAGCGTACATTGTGAGTGTACAACCTTAGTATATCCAAACCATCATAGGTTTTCACAACTCTTCCGCCTTCTATATCCTTCACCTGACCAATAATATCGTCTCCCTGTGGCTGCAAATCCACATACAGGTCATCAGGTGCCAAAATACCATTCATATGCGTGCTAGCCCCAAGGTAAGCACGCTGCAAAGCAGGAGCTAAATCAAAACCACTCTGCCATATAGGAACCGACCATTTCTGCTCACCAAAAGCCTTGGAACCACCAACAATAGCACCACTGGAACCAGCATGAGCTTTCTCCCCTTCTAGGGCAGACTGCTGCAATCCCATCAATGTTGAAGTATCAATACTTAAGGCCATTCAGCTACATGCTTCCTTCATTTATAATTTAATAACTAAGTTACAGAGCTATAAAACTCTCTTTATCCTTCTAACAATTGCAAAATACGTTCAGGCTGCTGGTTAACACGGGTTAACATCGCAAGCCCCATTTCTACCAAAGCCTGATCTGTCGCTAAGTTCGCAATTTCATCGGGAATATCCGCATCTAACAAGGCAGAACGCGCATTTTCAGTATTCTCAATATCTGTACCAAGCTTAAGGGCAACAAACTCTAAACGTGATTGATTGGCACCAATTTCTGCCCGCATGGTATTGACTGTTACAATAGCTGTATCAATAGCGCCCATGGTCGTTTCTGCACCTGTCATTGTCCCGACTGAAAGGGTTGTAAGCCCTAAAACACTAGCTGTTGTTGGGCTAAGTGTTACTGTTAGCAAATCTTCATTTGCTGTTGCACTAGTACCCACCATAAATTCTAACGATAAATCACCACCACTGGCTGTATAGTCAGCATCAAACATGCCACGCCCTAAAGGAATATCCATTGTACCGTCTGTAGTACCGCTTGTTGTTAAGCTATCAAAACTAACGCGCAAAATATTTTCCGTACCACTTGCTGTTGTCAAATAAACATCAAAATACCCCGGAGCACTCACTAAATCGGCAGAATCTGCCCCATCTGCCCCAACAGCACCACCATTTACCGCATACCTTACGCCAGCGACACCACCAAGCGTTACAGCAGCCCCATCCGTTTGAACATCGACCGTTAACATACCACTTGCTAGGGAATATTCTGTCGCTGAAGCATCTAAGGCAATCAAGGCGTCCACCGTCTCATCCGTCACACTTGTTGTAGCAAATGTGACAGGTTCTGAAATAACGGCGGGTGCCACAGGTGCAGGAAATGTAAAGGCGATATCTGCCCCACTATTATCCGTAACTGTTCCCATAATATCGCTTGTACGGTCAAATGCATCGTCCAGCGTAATAGAAACACCTGGCCCACTAAATTGCACAAGTACTTCTTCACCAGCTGTTAAGTTTTGACCAACCCCCGCTGTTACGTCTAACAATGCTGTAATATCAATTGTTTGCGTCTGAGCAGCTCCGCCATCAATGCGGGTCATCGTCAACTCTTCCGTATTACTGTCATATGTATAACGGAAGGTTGCATCACTTGTTACAACTGCACTATTAAATTCGGGCGAACTAATCCCATCTGCTTGAATAGAGTGCCCATAATCAACATCATACAAAGCATCACCAGACAACAAATCCTGTCCACCAAAGGATGTATCCGCTGCAATACGGTCAATTTCATCCCTCAGCTTTGTAAACTCTGCATCTACCATATTTCTTTCAACATCAGAGTACTGCCCTGAACTAGCTTGAGAGGCCAAAGTCTTCATCCGCTGCAAAATATCCGTTACCTGAGCCAAAGCCCCCTCTGCCACCTGCAAAAGTGAGGAAGCTGTTGATGTATTTAACATGGCACTTCTTAAAGCGGCGACTTCCACCTTCATACCAGCACCAACCCCTAGCGCAGCAGCATCTTCCGCCGCACTAAACACACGCTCTCCACTAGAAAGCTTAGACATCGTTTCACCCATACGGGTATTACTGGCACGCAAACTGTTTTGAGCAATAAGCGACGCGCTATTGCTAACAATAGAAACAGGCATAATTAAAACTCCTTTTCTTCACAGTATGAAAATGCACAAACCGTGCCATGCATACCCCACAACGCAAAAAAGGCAGCTAAAACAGCCGCCTTTTTCGTATTTATTAAGTTTAGGTTATAAGGTTATTCAGAATAAATGAGCGTCTGATTTTCAAGATTAACTTGAAATAGCATCCTTTCGGCAGGCGGGGTAAATTCAAAGCCTTCGTTCCAACCGCCTTCAAATACTGGAAGCTCGTAGCTTTCACCAAACGCAAGTACATATATATTGCCTGCCCCTACAAATTGCTCCTCATCACAAAGCATCTGGATATATCGTCCAAGTGTTCCTTTTTCATCTCCTGAACTCAGACCAAGCAAAAAATGAGCTAAATACTGCTGCCCGCACCCAACTTGAACATCTGGCAAACAAATAGACTCTGCACCTTCTCTTCCAATATTCTCAGTCACCTGACAACAGTTTAACTGTATTGCTCTACTTTTAAAGCACACAGTATCCCTTGTAAAGTAAGGATGGTGAGGACTAGGTCTAAACCAAACTTCCAAAAAAACATTCCCCTTACCAGATATATGGTTTTGTGCAGCTTGGTTAATAACAGTTACTAAGTCATTAGAGACTTTACTATTAACAGCTGCTTCATAACCACTAGGCACCATACCTTCCTTTTTTGCTTGGTTAATAACGCTATTTACCAAGCCGTCAACTGAGAGCAAATTTCTGGGAGACATAGGTTTAAGTGTCATAAAAAAAACCTCTTAAAGTTAGATGGGTTATAAGATTATTACAAAAACGCAATACGATTGATTACCAACTGCATACAACAATACTACTCATTTGAACAGCACAAAAAAGCGGTTTAACGCCGCCTTTTTGATAAATAGTTCTTTTACAAACCGAAACGGTGGAAAAGCTTTTGCATCCAACTGCCTAGCCAATCAGCCTTTGGTATATCTTTCCCTGCAAGCAGTGGCACCGTGTAAATACGACCCTGAACATCCATTTTCATTTCACCCACAACATCACCTGATTTTATAGGCGCCTGCAATGGCGTTTTGTACGTCAACGTAATATCTCTTGGTGTAAATTGACGGCGTGGCAAATACGCTATTTTACCATCCCCCGCCACAAGCGGTACTTTTGCTTCAGCCCCCAACCATACGGAAGCTTCGCCCACTTCTTGCCAAGCATCCCACAAAGTTTTGGTTTTAAACTGGGTAAAACCATAACGCAGCAATTTTAAACTTTCACCTTCCCGCGCTGCAAAACCTTCTGTCCCCATTACAACAGAAATTAAACGTTCACCTTCTTCTTTTCCTGATGCAACCAAATGGTACCCTGCCTCTTCCGTATGGCCGGTTTTTAAACCATCAACACCAACATTTTGACGCAATAAACCATTTCTGTTTTGTTGGCGAATCCCACTATAGGTAAAAACTGTTTCACTAAAGTAATGGTAAAATTGAGGAAAATCTCGCATCAAAGCCGCTGCCAGCAGCCCCATATCTTCCGCCGTACTTACTTGCGTCACATCAGGCCACCCCGTTGCATTAGCAAAGTAACTGCCTTTCAAACCAAGTTCTTGCGCTTTAGCATTCATCATGCCTGCAAAACCCTCTTCCGTTCCGCCTAAGTACTCGGCCACAACCAAGCAGGCATCATTCCCAGAAGAAACAATAATGCCACGAATTAAGTCCTCCACCCGAACAGTTTTGCCGACTTCCACAAACATTTTAGAGCCACCTTTACGCCAAGCTTTTTCGCTAACAGGAAACTCCTCATCCAGCGTCACACGGTTATCCCGCAGGTTTTCAAATAGCACATACAACGTCATAAGCTTGGTTAAGCTGGCAGGGTACATTGCCTGTTGGGCTTTATCAGCTGCTACAACCGTTTTTGTTGCAGGGTGGTATAAAAAGTAAGCATCTGTCTGCATATGCAGGTTATACGCATACGCTGACGTTGCTAATAAACTTCCTACAATACCACCTAATATATGCTTCATACGCTCTTCCTTAACTTACTTTTAACGGTCTATCGCTATAACCGCCGTATTAAAACCTGCATCTACCAATTTGGCCAGCATAACATCAGCCTCTGCAATACTTGCATATGGCCCGCTTCTTACCCTGTGCAATGTACGCCCCGCCTTAACAACTTCTACTAAAAAAGCTTTTTCAGCGTGCTTTTGCAACGTCCCTAACTGTTCCAACGCATTCCCTTTGCTCGAAAAAGCACCTGTTTGAACATAAAGCCTTACACCACCCGTCAATACCTTCTCACTCGTCTCAGGAATTGTCTCAGGTGGAGGCGGCAAATCTTCCACAACTGTTGCAGGTACAGCTTGTTGCATAGCCGCCTGCGTATCACCTTTTGTAGCTTGTTCAGCAGCCTTTACAGCACGCTTTGTAAAAGAACCTTCTGTACTTTCAGCTGGTTTTACCTCAGTGCTAGCCTGAACAACCCTGTCTGTTAACCCTGGTTTTCGTTTGATAACAGGAGCCGCCTGCCTTGGTTTACCTTGCAAAGCTGCGAGTTTTGAATCTTCTAACGATTTCTTCACCAAACGTGTATTTGCACCACCGGGCTTGTGATGCGGCCCACCAATTGCTTCCACCCGCACAGGCGCCACACCCTGCTCTGCCATACCAAGTTGTTTAGCAACAGCGTAGGAAAGGTCAATCACACGCCCTTTAGCATAAGGCCCTCGGTCGTTTATACGTACAATAATGCTCCGCCCGTTTTCCATGTTTGTTACACGCACAGTTGTTGGCAACGGTAGCGTTTTATGGGCAGCCGTTAGCGCGTACATATCGTAACACTCACCATTCGCCGTTAATTTCTCGTGAAAATCAGCGCCATACCAACTGGCAATGCCTTCCTCCCTATACCCGTAAGAGGACTTCATCGGGTAGTATTTTACCCCTTTAATAACGTAAGGATTTCCAACTTTTAAGTGCCCCCGCGCTTTTGAACACTCCGAAGGCCCTGAGGCGCGTTTAAATAGATGCGACGCCACTTCCAATTCTGTCATATAACAACCAGAAAGGCTTACAACAGCAAATAAGGCAAGGGCACGCATAATCACGAAGGCTGTCCCTCCTTAAATTTATCTGCCAGCGTTAGCACACTAAAAGCAAACGCACTACTGATATTCCACTTCATAATGACATTGAAGTTATTATAAACTAAATAAGCCTTCTGGCTGGGGCCTTCCGGCAAAAATAGACGTGCTTGAGTAGCGCCTACAGGCAATTTTTGACCAGTTGTAGGAATAACCCCTAATGCTTGCCAAGCAGTAACACTTGTAGGCTGGCTCAACTGGTGGCGGTTAAACTTCATATCCCCCGGTAGATATTTTGTTAAAACAATGCGCTGCCCCCAGCTTTCCCCTTCTTTCCAGCCACGGCGTTTTAAATAGTTTGCTGCGGAAGCCACAACATCTGCTGGTGTTTGCCAAATATCTTTCCGTCCATCACCATCACCATCCGTTGCATAATTTAAAAAGCTGGATGGCATAAACTGGCACTGCCCCATAGCCCCTGCCCAGCTTCCTTTAAAGTCTTCTAAGCCAATATGCCCTTCCCCAACAATTTTAAGGGCTCTGAAAAACTCTTCTCTAAAAAATTGCTTTCTATGAGATTGATACGCCAGCGTTGCTAAACTTGGTAAAATAGGAAAATCGCCCATCAGCTTGCCATATAGGCTTTCTACTCCCCAAAGCGATGTAATAACTTCCTTCGGTACGCCATATTTTTCTTCTGCTGCTGCAAGAGGTAGTGCGTGGTCTTTCAGTTGCTTAAATCCACCGTTGACACGACTGGCAGCGTGCATACTCTTTAAATAACGGTTAAATGTATAAGAAAATTCTGGCTGATTTTTGCTTTTTTTAATCGCTTTTTTAATCGGCTCTGGCTGGTCTTTTAAAGCAGTATCAAACAAGCTTGCATCCAAACCTCGGCTTAGTGTTTCAGCCCGCAAACCTTGTAAAAAATCTTGATAGTTACTATACGCCAACGCTTTACCGCTTATACAGAAGCAGCCAAGTACCAAAAAATGTGCCCAAACCCTCATACCACTAAGTGTACAAAAAGAGTTCTTCCAGGTAAACGCTTCTTATTTCGCTCATAATACCCCTCTGTGGCGAATTCGCACCCACACCACCTGCAAAAATTGGCATAAATCTTGAATATAAATAAGCATGACAGAGATAAACGCCCTTGCGAATACGACAATTCCGGCAAAAACGCTTCATAAAATGCGTCAAGCTGCCGATGATTTTGAAAGCTTTTATCTCTACCAAGTTATGGAACTTATGGTGCCCGAAGTAGATAAAGACGCCATGTTTAGCGGCGGATTTGGCGAAGAAATGTTCCAACACGAGCTTAATAAAGAAATTGCAAATGCCATTACCGACCGCGGCGGCATTGGTATTTCAGACCACATTTTTAACCAATTGGTAAAACTACAGGAGATGCAGCAATGAACCAGCACGCCCATCAGTCAGAAATCGTTTTAAAAACACCTCAGGAGTGTATGGCGGAAACCGTTGCCGTTTGCCGTCAATTGGGTGACCTGATTAGCAGTGAAAACAAAGCACTAGATGCACGCGATGTTAAGCCTGTGGAAGCCAATTTAAAGCAAAAGTCTCGCCTTGCCGTTAAGCTGGAAAAACTGCTATCCGACATGAAAGCGCAGAAAGATACGCTGAAACAGCATGGTGACTTTAAGGTGATGGCTCAAAATATCCAAAAAGAAATGGATGGTTTTCAGGCTGCGGCTAAAAAGAATGTTTTACTTCTTAAAACAGCGCACCAAACCAGAGCCGATACGCTGGAAATGATTCGTCACGCGATGGACTTACAACGCCCACGTACTGAAACATATAACAAGCAAGGGGAAGTCTCCAAATCTAACGCAGGCTCATCCTTAATCAATAAGGCTGTATAACCAGCATAAATTAACAAGTTTCTCTCCCCAAGGGTGCTTCGGCACCCTTTTCCACTTGCAACACGTATACAAATTAAATATACCTACCCCATAAGCAAAATGCTGCCGAAACTCACTTGAAACATCATCGGCAGGTTTTCCTTTTCTTAATTGAAATCATTTACATACCTAGGAGGGTATAAATGACTAAAGACCTAACTGAGCACAGTGATGCTCTATCTAAACTCCAAACATGGGCGGCTCACCAAGTACAGTTCTCTACCCAGCATATTCAAAATCTGCTAGTAATTACAGATTTGTTAAGCTGTATGAGCAATTCTCAAATTGACGCCATTGCCAATGGCGCTCCAATTTCTCCTAAAAACGGCCAAGGAGTTATTGACCGCTCCCATCCATTTTGGATAGCTATGAAAGCTTTCATGGGAAAACTCTCAAATCTACAACCCGAGCAAATTCACATTGCTTCTGGTAATGTAGACCGCAAAAACAGTATTGGCCTACTGCCAAGAGTTACTGACCACTCAGATGGTTTAGTCAGAATTCCTCTTGTCAGAATGCGCAAACCGCAAATTGACATCAGCAAAACCAATACAGCTAAATGGGCACTCCCTGCAGGTGGCTTTATGTTGAACGACGGCGTAATGCCGCAACAGTGTATCAACCAACACTGGCTCAATAAAATGCACTCTGATGTACCTGTTGACGTCGGGCCATTCCCAGAAGTCAGACTTGTCCAAAAAGAGCCTTACGGTGTTAATAACGAAGGTTATACAGATAACAACGGAAACGTTATCGGAGGTGACATCGTCGGTATTGTAATGCGTCAAGTTTTTGATATGTCACATACTCGTATGGATCAAATGGTTCAAAGCGTTGTAAATGGCACAAAAGATACAGACAACCCGATGGAGCTTCAGTTCTTTACAAGGGACGAATTTATAACCCTCGTTACACCACCTGAAGAATCAGATGAAAACCATGAAGCGTTGCATACTCTTGATTTTAACGAGATCAAATTCCTGCTCGCTGCTTACCATATGGAGGTTTAATACTCCTGACTATCAACACATCTACCGCGTTAGCCACCCTTTTTGGGTGGCTTTCGTGCATTTTATAGCAATGTCATCATAATTTACGAACAACTCCCCCAACAAGTGTGTTATCCTGCCCCCGCATTCGCAAAAAACGAATGTGGGGTGTGACAACCTTTCCTAAGCGGCCACCGCAACGCTGACCGTAACCAATGCGTTGCCGAACCAACTAAACTGGTTGGGGAGGCAGCAAATACAATACAGTGAAAGCTGAAATAAGCTGCACTGCTCTTAGGACAGTTGTCAACTCCCCAGCCACTTAACCAAGTGGCTGAATTATTTTGTAAATACATAATAACGGAGCCAAACCGCCATGAACTACCTACTTGACCTGCCACTCCACTGGAACCACCACCTAGCCAAAAAAATTAGAACATACCGCAAAGCCCACAACCTCACACAAAAACAACTTGCCGATAAAATGGAGATTCTCGAACAACGTCTCCACCAAATTGAAACGTTCTCCCAACCCATCACCGTTGTAGAACTATCCAATCTCATGGCTATTTTTGAACTAACCTACAAACAGTTTTTTGATGATAACCTTTAAGAAAAAGATATAAATTGACCTCTCACACCTTTATGTATACGTTCGCCAAAAATAACCTGAAACCTGACTTACTGTTTACGCCCCCCAAAGGAGGGAAAGAGTTATGACTGATGAAACTAACTTTGATTTTAGCGATATTACGCGCTCAGCTTACATCGAACCACACAGAAACTCTCTTATCTTTGTCATAAGAGAACTACAGAAAACACTACCAGATGATGAATACATCCAGAAGTTTGTAGGTAAACTAAATGGAGTCGATACCAAAGATTGGTCCGTTCAAGAAGCTGTAGATATGTACAACGTTGGACTAAGTCGTGCTATTCACGCAGTTATACAAAGTATCACCGAAAAACACATAGACTTATTAGAAGAGGAAGATAGCGAAACTATCGAAGCCTTTATGGAATCTATTCTATGCATGTGTTACCAGACAATCGATGAGCACGAAGACGTATCTCGTATCGCCTTAAGCCAACGGATGACACTTCAAGCGATCAAGCTAGAAGGAAAAAGCCCTGAGTATAAAGCTTTTATTAACATGGCTTTATATATAGCCACCTTTTTCTATCCGGCCCCCCCCTGCAGCAAACCCACCTCGTTTATAGCATTCACC
>JAPPOO010000084.1 GCA_028817875.1 Alphaproteobacteria bacterium
GTACATGTTTCATGGTTGATTCCGTCTTTAAAATGTTCATAAGAAGCGCAGCTCTAAATAGAACTTACGCAAAATGCAGGCACACTAAGCCTGCGAACATTAAAGACGGGGTGGGCGGCGTAGACCTGAAAGCTCTACAGAATAAGGGTCATCTGCGGATGCAATAATATTATGTTTATTTACACCAAGAGGCACTTTCGCTGGTGTTACAAAAGTTGCCATTGAGTGAGAATGAACACAGCAACAATCACTGCACTGGCTTTGATCCTGTTCTGAATGGCAAGGGTCTGTATCAACGTTGTTATTTTGATCTGCCTGATGATGGACACATGTATGATCCGGTGCGGCAGCATGAGCCATGTCAGCAAAGCTTCCGGCAGTGAATACAAACAATAATGCTATCAAAATTAAAACGCGCATGCTCCCATTATAACGTTAAAAGGTTAATAAGTGAATATAGTTTTCTTGCAACTCTTACCTATACGCTAATTCGAATCCTATGGCGGGATTCAAATCAAGAGTTTTCAAGGTGTTCCCAGCTCCAGTATTAAGGGGTGATTCCAGCACCAGTATTGCTTGATTTTCAAATCAAAATCCCCTAGGATGCCCGTAAATAGGTTGTTCCGTGACGTTCACTAATAATTAAAATGTAATCTTCCAAGGTTCTAATAACGTCCAATAACGACAGCCAATTATTAATTCATTAGCATTCACCCTTGTTCGCCGATATACTCAAAAAGTATTACGCAGCAAGGGTTTTTGCGTTATTATTGTTCTCAGATGTTCGTGAGTAATTTTCTACAACCGCGAAAAATGTTGGTACTTTTTTTGGATATACCAACAAAATGAAAACAAGGTACCAACACATGAAGCTAAATGATACAAAGTGCAAAAATGCCAAGCCGTTAGACCCACCGTCTAAATCTCCACGAAAGTTATCTGATGGTATGGGGCTGTATCTGTACGTTATGCCTAATGGAGCCAAGTATTGGCGTTTCATTTATCGCTTTAATGGCAAGCAGAAGCTTTTGGCAATGGGCGTATATCCAGAAATCACCCTCAAAGAGGCCAGAGAGAAATGTCTAAAGCTGCGCCGCATGGTTATTGATGGCAAAGACCCTGCCCTAGAACAGAAAAAGCAAAAGGCCATGGCGATTATTGATAACAATAATACGTTTGAAGCTGTAGCGCGTGATTGGTACGACTACCGTAAGGACCAATGGCGTCCAAAATATGCGGATGATGTTATCAAACGGCTTGAAACGGATATCTTCCCGCATATTGGTGATATTCCAATTAAAGAAATCGAACCTCCTCTTTTGCTGCAAGTTGTACGTAAGGTAGAAAAGCGTGGCGCCCATGAACTCGCACGCCGCCAACTTCAAAAATGTGGAGAGATTTTCCGTTTTGCGATTGCAGAAGGTCGGGCTGTACGCGATCCATCCGCGGATATTAAAGAGGCTTTGCGTCCGTTCAAGAAAACCCATTTTGCCTCTTTAGAGGTTAACGAGCTGCCAGCGTTCATAAAAGCACTTGAGCATAACGATGCAAGGCTCTACCAAAGCACGCGTAATGCTCTCAACCTGATGATGTTGACCTTTGTGAGAACAAGTGAGCTAATTAATGCCAAATGGGAAGAGATAGACTTTGAACGCAAAGAATGGATTATTCCTGCCGAGCGCATGAAGATGGGTAAAAAGCATGTTGTGCCGTTATCCGATCAAGCTATTCAGGTTCTAGAGAATCAAAAAGTATTAGCTGGGCATTGGCCGCTTGTCTTTCCAAGCAGTTTTAAGCCAAAGCAGTCCATTAGCAACAATACTATTTTGGGGGCCATTAAACGCCTTGGCTATCAAGGGCGCATGACTGGCCACGGTTTTAGAGCCTTAGCCATGGGATGTATTAAGCAAGAGCTAGGCTATCGGCATGAAGTGGTTGATCGTCAACTTGCCCACCAACCTAGAAGCAAAGTTGATAAAGCCTATGACCGTGCCGACTTTTTGGATGAACGCCGCGTTATGATGCAAGAATGGGCGAATTATATTGATAAAATTAAAGAGGGTGGGAAATAAGCCATGAGCCTTTTATGGACCGATCTCCTTAATGGGGGAGAAGAAAAATGGGGGCAACTTATTCCTGAGCAATCAGTAGATCAAGTTATTACCTTTCTTGAGCTTGACCCCAAGAAGCTTATGAACATCACGAAATCAAAAAAACGTTCTCTTAGACAAGCTCTTTGGTTTGAACTTGCATGTATTATTTATGTTTGGGGACGACCATCGGCAACAGAGCTGAATACAGCTTCCAAACAAATGAAAGACTATGTCACAAAGACAGAGAAAGACTTGTTAAATATCACTCATATTTTGGAAGCTTTAAGAACATCTCCAGACTCTGACTCTTGGGCTAAAGATCAGCATATGACTCTTTCCTTAGGCATAAGAATGCAACTGGAAAGTTTAGATGACTGGGAGTTCTTAGATCATGAGCTTTTGGAGACAATTCAAAATTTAGAAAAATTACTCTCACATGTTGCCATTTTTAAAGAAAAGCTTTTGGCAAATAAATCAACGCGAGGAGAGAGCAAATCATCAAAGGATATGCACGATATATTAATATATAAACTATGCAATACCTACAAAAGTTATACTGGCAAACTACCCATATCTTGGAACACTGGAACTTCAGCCTTTAACTCGAACCAATTTACAGGGGATATTTTACCTTTTTTGGAAATTATTTTGCCTCATACAGCCTATAAAAGAAGTCTTTCCCACGAAGCTTTACAAGTGAAACTCAAACGCATGTCTAAAACAGAAGAGTTCAAGGATATGTGGCAACGCACTAAAAAATAAATTTTTCTTTTAGTGCCCGATTAGTCGCGGACAAGCCATTTCTATACCTTTCAAAGCATGGCAGCAATAACGCCAGCCAGTAAACTGAAAGGAGAACGATATGAAACAATTATCACTCACTATTGAGGAGGTTCAAACCGCCACCGGTTTGGGTCGAACTAAAATCTACGAAGCTATTAGCCAAGGGTTATTACCAGCAAAGAAATGGGGCAAACGCACTGTTGTGCTTAAAGCCGATCTAGAAAACTTTCTTGAAAAATTAAGCGATTACCCCGTTCGCGAGGAGGTGAAAAATGGCTAAAATACATTCAAACCTTACTATTCTAACCTGCTGTAAACAAAATGCACGGGCAACAAAGAAACTTACTATGCTTGATAATGGAACAATTCATAAGGAATCTTTTGGTGCAGGTACTTACTTCACCCATAGAGCAGTTCCAGTAGAAGACTTAGAAAGCTTAGGAACCGCGCTTAAAGAACTTGAATCACAGCCCGAAAGTTTTGTCATTCGAGGGCAAATTAAAGAAGGTATGCCAGAAACTGTACGTCGCAAAATGCATATGCCAGAAGCGGCTTTTGATGCTGTGGCACGACCTTATCTTATGTTGGATATTGATAAATTTCCTTGTCCTGAGTTTATGAACCCAGCAGTACACCCAGAGGAGGCCATTAAGTGGGTTTTGGAAGCATTGCCAGAACCATTTAAATATACCAGTTGCTATTACAAATTTAGTTCTAGCCAGAATATTAATAAGGATGCAGGCAATACAATTTCTGTACACTTATGGTTTTGGTGTGATCGGGAAGTTAAAGAAGATGAATGGAAGAGATATTTTGGCTCTGTATCTTCACCGGTAGACCATGCTGTATTTTCAGCAGTTCAACCCCATTTTACGGCGAACCCGATTTTGGAAAATATGCAAGACCCCATACCTAACAGAAGTGGCTTTTTGAATGGTATGCATAGTGCGGTCAAGGTACCAGAAATTCCAAAACCCGCTGCCCTAGGAAGCAAACCCCGCAAAAAAGAGGCACCACTCGTACATCAAGAGAATTGTGAAAAAGCTGTACGGCTTCTGGCACCATACTATGTGGAAGGTGTACGTGATCGGATGTCTGGGGCTATTGCAGCAACACTTTATCGTGGAGGTTGGTATCCAGAAAATACAGCAGACTTCATATATGACTTAGCTTTATCAACTTCTGATGAAGAGGCTGAAGCACGATATAAGGGAGCATTCCGTATTTGTGATGCTATAGATAACAATCGCCCTGCACAAGGTATCCCAACTTTGCGTGATGAAATTGGCATTCGTGAAATAGACGAAATTCTAGAGTTGTTGAGCTTAGGGAAGCCTAATGTGTCCGAGGCTATTAGATACCTTAATAACAATAGTGGCTATGATGAAATACGAAAGGCTATGGAACCTCTCGTACATTTATCAGAAGCTGAACGAGGAATATATTTCAACAAAATCAAGGGGGCTACAAAACTTCATTTGCCTGACATTAAATCTATTTTTAAAGAAATTCAGCAAAACCAGTCTTCTACAGGTACGGAAGATTGGGGAGATATTACAGTGCGGAGTTTTCTGGATAATAAGTATGAAAATGGAAAGCATTTCTTACGCTCAAGTGACAAAAACTATTGGCGATATAATGGTTTATATTGGGAGAAAGCTGCTGATGACTTTGTTAAAAAAGAAATTATGGAGTGTGCTCGTGTATTGATAAGTGAATATGAGCTATATCGAGATCTATCTTGTTTAGTTAATTCGGCACTCAACCTTCTACAAGGTGCAGCTTTTACTCAAGAAAACCCTTTGCGCCAAACTAACTATACCCCTCCATCAGTGATTAACTGCTTAAACGGTGAGGTTTGGTTTGATAAATGTGGAAATACAACATTTAGACCTCATCGTGCAGATAGTTATCTACGATATTGTTTAAACGTTCAATATGACCCGAAGGCAAAATCACCAAAATTTGATGCTGCTTTGCTTAATATATTCAGTAAGAGCAGCGCCCCTCATGAAATGGTTCGCCATTTTTTAGAGGTTGCTGGATATATCTGCCAGCCATGGCGTAAACTTGCCAGTATTATTCTATTATACGGTCGTGGGAGTAATGGCAAAAGTAGCTTACTTTCTATCATTACCCGAATTTTAGGGCCTGATATGTTTATTGCGGGACGTATTAACGACGTTAGTAAAGATAAATTTAAGTTAGGCTCTCTTGATGGGAAACTGATGATGTATGAAGACGATGTCAGCATGAATACACGCGTTGATGACGGATTTCTTAAAACAATTAGTGAAGAAAAGCCTTTAAATGGAGAGCAAAAATATAAAGATTCATATCAATTTATCTGCAGGGCTTTACCGGTCATGCTAGCTAATGATTTCCCTCTAATCAGTGATTTAACGGATGGGTTTAATCGCAGAGCTATGGCTATTCCATTTGACCGTAAGTTCACAGCTGCAGAACGTAAATTAGAACTATTTGATGAGATTTGGGAGGAAGAGGCATCTGGCATCCTTAATCAGATCATAGCAGGTTTTACTCGGCTGAAAAAAAGGCAAGCATTTGATGAACCTCAAGACTGTATTCTGACTAGAAATAAATGGCTTTCAGGGTCTAATATTCTACCTGTATTTATTAGCGAAGTATGTGAAATAGGAGAGGGATATACCCAACATTTAGCAGAGATGTATGCATCTTTTTCTAGCTATTGTGAAAGAACGGGAGCTAAACCAGTGCCTCGTCAACAGTGGTTAAGCAATCGTTTGGAGCAAATGGGGTTTGAAATTAGTAAAAGTGGTGGGCATCTCACAGTCAGGGGGGTGCGAGTACAGCTGCTAGAGTCAGATAAAAAGGAAGACAAAGTAAACATAAAATTATGAATTAGCATTTATAGATGGGGGAGAAAAATTAAAAACTATTTTTTAGATCAAAAAAATTTATTTTTTTAGGCCTTTAAAAAAGATTTAAATAATTTCTCCCCATCTATAAAATCGTATGCAATTTTTTCAAAAAAATGGGATGCGTTTCTAAGTAGCTATCGTTTGAAGATTAAGGCCCCTAGGCAGCTTCCTACCCCGCCCTAGCAACCTTCATTGATTTAAATATTAGAACAATCCAATTACGAAAT
>JAPPOO010000031.1 GCA_028817875.1 Alphaproteobacteria bacterium
TTCATAACGCTTGTTAGGCACATCAGCACCATCATCTGCGTGAACTGCACCAATAAACATACTTAATATGACCCCCGCCATACCAATCACTGCTGCCTGAATTTTATCAGTATGAGACAAATTCAACCCCACCCCAATTGTCGGAATATTGGCACCATCATTATGAACACTCAAGGCCGTTGCAGAAATCGTCTCACCAGCTTGGGTACCAGTCTCCACCTGCCTAATATGAGTATACAGGTCTTCATCAAAATTAGTTACAGTCCGAGTAAATTGCACAGCCATAGTTATTTCTCCCCTTCTTTAATAACATTCACGCCAATGAGTTTATTACCGTCATAAATCGGCTCTGCACGTTCATCCGTACGGATATAACGAGTCCAGCCTGCAATTGTGACTTTCTTAGTCTTTTTATAATCTAGAAACACACATACTTCTCTATCACGGAGCACAGGCTCAGCTTTTTGGCGCATATAGTCAGACATATAAACACTAGGTTCACGAACACTAACTGTTGTTGCTAGCTTCGAGCCATTACCCCCCTCAAAATTAAATACACGCCCTTTAAAGTAAAAAGGCGAATTCATTGGACTGGCAGCACCTACAACATTTTTTTCAAATTTGGCCTTTCCACCACTCCAATGTATCCCCAGACTTTTCGCCCAAGACGTCAATTTTGGAAATCGAAATATCCATTCTTTCTCACCGTAATGATCAGCATTATAATAAGCTTTCTCAAAAATTTCTTGGCCCAATTCTTTGGTAGCTAGCTTCCTATCTCTCTGAAAAGAATTTGAGTCTTTATAATCTTCTTTAATATAATCATCCCACTCTTCCTTAGGCACGGGCTCCCATTTAATTTCGCGGAAGTTAAGATAGCCTTCCGGAATTTTAAACATTCGCCCTGGTACCCACGATTCCCGCTCTGCATTAATTGGATCGTTCAAAATCTTTTCCAACTCTCGGCACAACTGAAAATTAGACGTAGGTGTTTCCGATGTATCCCACATTTCATAACGCTTGTTAGGCACATCAGCACCATCATCTGCGTGAACTGCACCAATACACATACTTAATATGACCCCCGTCATACCTATCACCGCTCCACGAATGTTGTCGATACTCGACAAATTCAACCCCACACCAATTGTCGGAATATTGGCACCATCATTATGAACAGCTAAATCTGTAGCTGAAAGAGCGGTACTCGCAGCTTTTCCAGTCTCTACACGCTTTACCTGATTGTAAATCTCTACATCTACATCTGTAACTACTTGGGTGAATTGAACTGTTGGCATGTCTATTGTTCTTTTTTCTCATTATCGTTAAAAGTACATACTTCATTCGTGACAAAATAAGGGCCTTTTTTAGGGTCTATACCTACATCTGGCTCCAGAACACTCATGTCTCCATTGGCTCTTGAACCATCACTTCTGAAATTAAATACTCGACCTTTAAAATAAAAAGGGACCTTGCTGACAAAACCAAATGTATGCGTCCTATCTTCAAACGTGGCTACCCCTCCCCCAAAGCGCATGCCTTTTTGCACATCATTCTCACGATATTGCGGGTAGTGGATATAATATCGCACCATCCACTGCTTTCCTTCAAAATGGTCGGCATTGTAATATGCCTTTTCAAGCAGTTGAGTAAAATCTTCTGGCAATTGCGTCGCATATATCCCTGCCCAACTATCTTTCTTCATATGCTTCGCTAAATACTTATCCCACTCTTCTTTCGGCACTGGCTCCCATTTAATCTCACGAAAATTGGGATAGCCTACAGGTATTTTAAACATCTGGCCGGGAATACGAGTTTCACGATCTGCGTTAATGGGGTGATTCAGGATTTCCTCCAACTCACGACATAATTGAAAGCTGGACGTTGGAACATAACGGTTATCCCACATTTCATAACGATAAGACGGTAGTCCTATCTCATCTGCATGAACTGTAGCAATTAACCCCAATAATGCTAAAATTAAAAACTTCTTCATTACTTACCCCTCTTACTCCCACATCATACAAACATCACAAAAAAGTGCAAAATCTAAATAGCTCACAATCCACAGTTGCACACATAATCAGCAAAAAAGTACAGCTAGAATGCCAAATGTCACCGCTCTTTAAACTGGCCACAACCCAATCTCATCCTCATAATCCCCCTAAAACACCCACAAAAAGTCACCATCAAACCTCAAAAACCCTCCAACTTTTCCTTGCATACAAAACTATTTTTCGGCATATCTTCCCTGTGAATACAATACAGCCCAATCCACAAAAAACACCTAAAAAGCCAGACTCAGGACTCCTTTGCCTCACTATCCTCGCCCAGTATCACGAAATCCCCACCAACCCCCACCAGCTTAAACATGAGTTCTCCCCCGACGGCGAACCCTTTGATATTCAAGAGATTTTACTGGCTTTCAAAGCCATTAAGCTCAAAGCCCGTGCCGTAACTACCAAAACATGGGAACGCCTACAAAAGTCCCCTCTCCCAGCCATCGGCCAATGGAACGACGAAACCTTCTTCGTCGCTGGTAAAATCGCCGATGATAAAGTCCTTATTCAAGACCCCGCTACCGGCAAACCAGAAACCATAAGCCAGGAAGAGTTTATGGAACGCTGGAACGGCCAACTCATCCTCGTCGCCCGCCGTGCCCAACTAAACGATGCTTTCCGCAAGTTTGACTTCCGCTGGTTCATCCCGGAAATCGTCAAACACCGCCATTTATTCCGTGATGTTCTGGTAGGGTCTTTCTTCCTCCAAATCTTTGCCCTCATCACACCGCTATTTTTCCAAGTGGTGGTTGATAAAGTTCTGGTCCACCATAGCATCAGCACCTTAGATATTTTATGCATAGGGCTGCTGACGGTTGCAATGTTTGAAGCTGTTCTCGGTGGCCTGCGGGCTTACCTGCTGGCCCACACCACCAGCCGGATTGACGTCACCCTTGGCGCTCGCCTGTTCCAGCACATGCTGAACCTGCCTATCGCTTACTTTGAAGCCCGTCGGGCAGGGGATACTGTGGCCCGCGTGCGCGAGTTAGAGACCATCCGCAATTTCCTCACCGGTACCACACTCACCTCCACCATTGACCTGTTCTTCACCATCGTTTTCATTGCGGTGATGTTCTGGTATGCGCCACTGCTTACGTGGATTGTGCTGGGGTCGATTCCGCTGTACGTGGTGCTATCCATCTTTGTGACACCTGTCCTACGCTCTCGGATTGAAGAAAAATTTCAACGCAGTGCTGAAAACCACGCCTTCCTGATTGAGAACATCAACGGGATTGAAACCATTAAAGCCTCTGCGGTTGAACCGCAAATGCGTCGCCGCTGGGAAGAGCAGCTAGCTGGCTACGTCAAAGCCGGTTTCCGTGCTACCAACCTCAATAATATCGCCAGCCAAACCGCTCAGGTTATTAGCAAAGTCAGTACCGCACTCGTCCTCTGGTTTGGGGCCCATATGGTGATGGCAGGTGATATGACGGTGGGGATGTTGGTTGCTTTCAACATGCTCAGTGGTCGCGTCACTGGCCCCATTCTCCGTCTGGCCCAACTGTGGCAGGAGTTTCAGCAAATTGGGGTTTCGGTTGAACGCCTTGGCGATGTACTGAACACTAAAAATGAAATCACCCCCACCCAACGGGCACGCCTGCCGGAAATTAAAGGTGCCGTGATGTTTGAGAACATCACCTTCCGCTACCAACCAGATATGGCCCCTGTGTTGGATAATATTAGCCTTAAAGTAAAAGCTGGTGAAATACTGGGCATTGCGGGGTCTTCCGGCTCCGGCAAGAGCACGCTTACTAAACTGGTTCAGCGTCTTTATACGCCTGAAAAGGGGCGTATTCTGGTGGATGGGATTGATATTGCAATGGCCGACCCCAGCTGGCTACGCCGTCAGATTGGCGTCGTCCTCCAGGAGAACTTCCTGTTTAATCGCTCGGTGCAGGAGAATATTTCCCTCACCAACCCTGGGATGCCGATGGAGCACATCATGCAAGCTGCGGAGCTAGCTGGTGCTCATGAGTTTATTACCCAGCTGCCGCATGGCTACGACACCTTGGTGGGTGAACGGGGTTGTAACCTGTCGGGTGGTCAGCGCCAACGGATTGCGATTGCTCGTGCCTTGGTTAACAATCCTCGCTTACTGATTTTTGACGAAGCCACCAGCGCACTGGACTATGAATCCGAAAGCATCATCCAGCAAAATATGCGCGCTATTTGCCAAGGGCGGACGGTGTTTGTTATCGCTCACCGCCTGAGCACTGTTTACAATGCTGACCGCATCATCGTGCTGGATAAGGGCCGCATTGTGGAAGAAGGTAGCCACAACAGCCTCATCAAGAAGGATAAAGGCTATTACGCCAAACTGTTCCGTCTTCAATCCGGCCAGCAACCAGAAATCTTGCAGGTGGCTTCATGAATATCTGGATTGTTTCGCAAAGTCACCGGGAGTTTCTCCCTGCAGTGTTGGAAATTCAGGAACGTCCGCCGTCACCCTTGGGGCGTATCATCCTGTGGGTGCTTTGCTTGTTTATAGTTCTTACCATTGGGTGGATGATTATTGGTAAGACCGATATTGTCGCCATTGGGCAGGGTAAAATTATCCCGAATGGTTATGTCAAAACCATTCAACCGTTGGAAACAGGTGTGGTGACTGCTATCCATGTGGAAAACGGCCAGCAGGTGAAAGCAGGTGATGTGCTATTGGAATTAGACATCACCCAAACCGAGGCGGATGTCACTCAATTGAAGAAACGCCTGCCTATTGCCCGGGAAAAACTTAAAATGATTGAGAAGCTGCATAAAGACGGTGCTGCCGCAAAGTTTGAACTCCTCACCCAGCAGGAAGAGGTGATTGCACTAGAGCAAGAACTGGCCAAAGCGGAAAAGCGTAACGAACTCCAACGCCTGATTGCTCCCATTGACGGCACCATACAGGAACTTCAAACCCACACCATTGGTGGCGTGGTCACGCTAGCACAAGCGCTGATGAAAGTGGTCCCCTTCAACGCCGTCCTAGAGGCGGAAATCATGTTGGGAAATAAAGATATCGGCTTTGTTGAAGTTGGGCAGGAAGTCGCTGTTAAGCTTGAAGCATTCCCATTCACCAAATACGGCATGTTAGATGGAACAGTTATTAACGTTTCACACGATGCTATTCAGAATGAAGACAACGGTCTTGTTTTCATGGCGCGCATCGCCATCCAACAAACCCACATGCGGGTGGGTAATAAAGAAATCCCTCTCTCCCCCGGCATGGCTCTCACCGCAGAAATCAAAACCGGCCAACGCCGCATCATCGAGTATTTCCTCTCCCCCATCCTTAAATATCAGGCGGAGATTATAAGGGAACGGTAAGAAAAACCTCCGGAAAAAAGTTTTCTAATTCGCGGTCACAAAAATTTGATTATACTGCCGGTCTACACTTGATAAGGGGTAAAAATCTTACCCCCCTACCTATCACACTCACAGAGCCGAACTTTCAGCCCATATTGAAAGCATAACCACCCGATATTACTTAATGTTTGTTAAATTAGAGGTACATAAAGTATGTTATAGAAGCTTGAAACCTAATCTAAGTACTACGCCCATAGCAAGTAATGCCCAACATAGAGGAAAGTAAAAATCAAGTAGTACATGGCTAAGAAAAGCATTTACTTTCTCACTCTTTAATTTTTTTCTGATATTGACTAATATCAGCTTTTGACGCTCTCTCTCCTTTTGTTGTTCACTATTGCCTCTACTAGCAGAGGAGCTAACAAACGATGCATAGTTATTACAAAGCTGAACAATATAGCTATACCTATCTTTGTCTTTTAACCAAGGTGAGGCATGATCGCCCTCTCGACAGTCTGCTAGAGTATCTCTATGGATAGGAGAAGCAAGAGCTAAGTCCACCAATTTTATTAAATTGTTCTTCTCATTAACATAATTTCCATACCCATCAACCTTAGCTGACAGAAAAAATTGATAGCCCTGATAAATAATAAGTA
>JAPPOO010000091.1 GCA_028817875.1 Alphaproteobacteria bacterium
GGGGGTAGAGAGGGGGCAAGGTGTAAAATTTCCCCTGCATAGCAGGGGATTTTGGACTATTTGGCGAGTGTTTGAACGAGTTGAAGTAGCAGCCTTCGTTTGCGTTGGCTCAAACCTAGGTACACGTTTAGAAGGTCTACTAATCTACGAAAATCACGTTCTGTTATTGGGGAAGATATTTTGCTTTGGTTGGTCATGTTTTTGACTCCTATTTTGTTATTTTTTAAACAAAACAGCCACTTACATGAAGTGGCCGGAGGTTAATCACCGTAGTCAATGAGAACGGCCAGTGCTTTTAGGCATAGCCTTGGACATAACACTGCCTCCGGCCATAACCGAAAGCAGCGTTTTTGTAACGGTGACGCAAACACCGCATCGACTAGGGGTGATTAAGCCCCGCACCTGTAACTCACAGGTGCAGGGGCAGGATAGCATAGGGGGATGGGGTGGTGCCATGAAAATAAAAATATCCCCTCGGCAGCTTGTGGCCGCCGAAGGGTATTTTTTTAGGTAGGTAAGCTAAAGTCAGGCTTTAGTTTTGTTCAACAGGTTTGACAATCAAGATGATACCGTCAAGTCCCACGACTTCCACAACCGTATTTTCGCTGATTTCGCCAGCTTCTACGCTGTGGTGTAGTTTTACTTGTCGGCTTGTGTCACCAATGGCGATTTTACAAACTGCTTTAGTAACCTTTTCGGTGGTAGTGTATCTTTTACCGATTTGGTCACTGCCTTGGCCTTTTGGAGGTGTTTTTGCTTGCTGTTTTTTGAAGGGTTTCCACAAAACAGCAGCTACCAGCAGACTTACGATAGCACTCGCAAAGATTGCATAAGGCCAGCTTACCTGTAGGTTAGCAAGGTATAGAAACGTTGCTACGATTGCAGGGCCTGAACCAACGAAAGCAAGGATATAGACATTGATGAGAAAAACATCAAGAATGATGAGAGCAATGCCTATGACAAACAAGGTTGCCGGTATATTGTTTAACCACTCTGGTATCATGGTTTACCTTCCTTATTAAGATTGGTTTGCATTAGTTACTGAACTTGCTGCGCCCATAACAGACATAGCATTGGCAATGACGCCTGAAACAGTGGCATTTTCGCCTTGGAGGACAAGTGTGTTGCCTTCTTTAGCGAGTTTTTCAAATGCTGCCACGGCTTCTTTAGCAACTTCTAGTTTGACAGCTGCATCGCCGCCTTGTTCGTTGATTTGCTGACGTACTAGTTCAATAGCTTTAGCTTGAGCTGCCGCCTTACGTTCAGTTGCTTGTGCTTCACCTTCTGCTACAAGTACAGACTCCTCTTTGTCAGCTTCCGCTGCCAAAATTCTAGCTTGTTTCTCGCCTTCGGCTTTCAAGATTGCAGACTGACGTGCGCCTTCGGCGTTTAAGATGTCAGCGCGTTTTTCACGTTCAGCAGTCATCTGTTTTTCCATAGATTTTGTGATGTTGTCAGGGACATCAATATCTTTTATTTCATAACGAGTCACTTCTGCTCCCCAGTTGCCGCCAGCATCCTGAATAGCTTCGCTTACAGCTGCGTTAATAGCTTCGCGACTGCTGAGAATATCATCCAACTCTTTTGCACCAACGGTAGAACGCATGGTTGTTTGCGCGAGCCGAGTGATGGCGTTTCTCAAGTTTTGTACACCGTACATAGCGTCTTCTGGATTGATGATTTTGAAGTAGAGAAAGCCGTCAACGCCGATGCCAACGTTATCTTTAGTGATAACGCTCTGTTTTGAGACGTCGATAACTTGTTCTCGGATATCCCATCGTTTACGTACGGTTTCTACGAAGGGGATAGTGAAGTTGATTCCAGCTTCGATTGTTCTGGAGTACTTTCCGAGATATTCGATAATCCATTTCTCTTCATTTGGTACAAACCTTACTGATTTGACCAACAGTGTAACTCCAAGGGCAGCTAGGCCTATAAAGATTATTGATGTAAAAAGATCAGGCATAGTAGTTTATTCTCCATAAGTTGAGAGATTGGTTAGTAGATTTAGAAATTCATTGAAGAAGTTCCGTAATAGATTGAGAGCCTATAAGGACGAAGCCTTAGGCGTTAAGAAAAGGAACGTGTTTCAATGTATAATTCATCGTATACATAATATCATTGCGGATAGCAAGCGGATTTGTACGGTTTTTACCGCTTTTTTAGATGATTTTTTGAGGTTTTATTTATTTGCTAAGTAAAACAGATGGTTGGTTGTTGTTTTACATCCATTTGAGCCAGCGGAAGATGAGGATTTGCAGGACGATGATGGCGATGAGCATGACCGAGAAGACGATGAAGCTGCTGGGGTTTTCTGCGCCGGGGATGCCTGATAAATTCACGCCCAGCAGGCCTGTGAGGAACCCGAGGGGGAGGAAAATCGCCGCGATGACGGAGAGCATGTAGAGGTTTTTGTTCATTTTATCGGACAGGGAGGTTGTGAGTTCGTCCTTGGTGATTTGGGCGCGCTCGCGGATGGCGTCTAAGTCTTCCGTGTAGCGTACCAGCCTGTCTAGGGATTCCTGAATGCGGCGCTTGTGCATGGCGTCCAGCCATTTTTGCTCTGACGTGCGGAGGTGCGCCATGACGTCTCGCTGAGGGGCTACGTAACGGCGGAACAGAATGGCTTGTTTGCGGATGGCTGTGATGTCCTGACGTTCCTTGATGTCGGGGCTTTCCATGACCATTTCTTCCACGTTGTCTAACCGTTCATCCAGCTCGGAGAAGATGGGCTCCATGCGCTCGAACAGGCGAGCGGAGAGCATGACGATGAAATCGCCCGCGTTTTTTGCGCCGCTTCCTGCTTGTAGCTTTGCGGCGATGTCTTTCACTGCTTTTAATGGCCGCCGTTGTAGGCTGATGATACGGTGTTTATCTACCCACAGGCGGACGGAGACCATGTCTTCCGGTTTGGCGTTGTCGTTTAGGTTGACGCCGCGCAGGATAAGGAGCGTGCCTGTTTCGAACTCCATGATACGCGGGCGGGTTTCTTCCGCGAGGAGGGCGTCGATAATGATGCTGTCGAGGTATGGGGTTTCTTTTTCCAGCCATGGGCGGACGTTTTCGTGCGTGGCATCCAAATGCACCCACGCCAGTTGTTTATCCTTCAGCTTTTGCGAAATGGCGTCACCTTGCAGCGGTGAGCCTTTGCCGTTTCCGGTTATTTCGTAAGCAAAAATGATGTGGTCGTTATTGGTTGCCATGAGTGTGCTGTTCTTTCAATCCTTTTACGGATTTGATACTACAGCTCTCTGAGGTGCTTTTGAAGCGAATTAGTGATGGTGGTTGTGTTCTTCGTGCTCTTTATGCTCGTCGTGGTCATCATGATGTTCTTCTTCATGGTGGTGGTGAATGCCGAGGACAAGTTCTTCTGTGGTGAACCACGCGATGTCTAGCGCGAGCAGGCCAAGAGAGAGTAGGAATATACGGAATGACTTTATTTTTGTAGGTTTGCAGCTACCGTGTGTGCAGGCCGCTTTGCGGCAGTCAACCCGATAGGCAATAAAGTTAAGAATACCGCTTACGACAACACCTATAATGGCAAGGGTAATAAGTTGCGTGTGGTAGGGGTCGATAAGGTTATAAAGTGGGTTAGCGGCAAGGGTTGCGCCTAAGCCAACGGTTCCGCCAAGGGCGATAATGGCAGCAATAGCAGGAATACCACAGCAAAACAGGTGAGGTATAATAGACAGCAGGCTTATAACAAGTGTGCCTTTATGGACGGTTGTGGGTTTCATGCGGTTTGCCTCGTTTTTGTGTAATTGTTAATAATTAACAGTTGCGAATGTTAACTATTAACAATATTCTGTCAAGTAGATTATGGGATTGTGTCAGCACCAAGATTGTCAGAAAGAAGCTTTGAAACTTGCGGAGCAGGTTTGCGCTGCGTTGAAAGTGCGGTTTACGGAGCATCGGCGTCGGGTTTTTGAGATTATTTGGCAAAACCACAAGGCTTTAACAGCTGCCGACATTATGCAAGAAATGGAGAACAAGCAGCCGCCTATTACCTACCGTGCGTTAGAGTTTTTAAAAGATGTGGGTTTGGTTCATTACATTGTTAGTTTGAATGCTTATGTGGGTTGTTTGCATCCGAAAGAAGGTGGGCATGTAGGGCAAATGCTGATTTGTACCAAATGCCGAACTGTCACCGAGCTAATGCCGAATTCTGTTTTGGAAGGATTGGATAATGAGGCGCATCGCGTGGGGTTTCACCCTGCTCAGGTGCATGTAGAGATGTTGGGTTTGTGTGATGGGTGTTACGGTAAGGCGTAAATGAGATTTTTGCTTTTTATTTGTTTATTGTTACTGCCTGTTAAAGGGTTTGCGCATCCTCATGTATGGGCGGATACGCAGCTGGAATTGTTGGTGGAGGGACGGCAAATAACAGGTTTGCGGGTCCGTTGGGTGTTTGATGAATTGTATAGCGCATCCTTTTTGGTAGAGGCGGATAGCAACCAAAATAAAGAATTGGATATTTTGGAAGCAGCGCAAGTTGTGAAAGAAGTTTTTGAAGAGGGGCAGCGAGATTTATATTCGTTCATGTTGGTGAAATCTGCTCAGGAAGAGCGTGCCTTTACTTTAGAAAACGCGCGCATTTGGATGGAAGATGAACTTCTCCATTATGTGTTTGATATTGTTTTAGAGGTGCCGGTGCCGCTTTCCGGTCAACATAAATTTGCGACTTACGACCCCAGCTTTTACGTTGCTTTTGAACAAGATTTGGAGATGAAGCTTCCGGCAGATGTTCAATGTGAACAAAAGTTAGCGGGCGATGCGTCTATCTCTATTTATATGGGGTTGGTGAACCCTGAAACTTACACGCTTAGCTGTTTATGATTTTTAAATATAAGGTGATTTGGATGAAATTTTTGCTGCTGTTATGCCTCTCTTTTTTTGCGGTTTTGCCTCAAGGGCAGGCAGTTCCAAAGTTGAGTGCTCCTGAACAGCAGGAAGAAGCGCGGGCAGGTTTTTTTATTCTTAAACCTATTAAGCAACAGCTTATTAAGTGGAATATTGTGATTAACCGAGAGATTCCTAAACGGATGAAAGCCTTGAAAAATGAACCTTCCTTTTGGGTGGTTTTGACCAGTATGTTGGCGGCATTGGCTTATGGTATTTTTCATACGCTTGGGCCTGGGCATGGCAAAATGGTGGTTGGAACGTATTTTTTAACCCATGGGGCACATTTTTGGCGTGGCGTGCTTATGGGTATTCAGGTTGCGTTTAGCCATGTAGCCGGTGCAGTGGTTCTTGTTTTTGCCGCGGATATTGCTATGCGCCAATTGTTGACAGACCCTGAAGCTCAAATTTTTTGGGTGCGCACTTTTAGTTATAGTCTGATTATTCTTATTGGTTTATTTATGTTGGTGCAGGCGGCGCGTCGTTTACTTGGTCAGCAACATGCGCACTCCGGTTGTTCTCATTGTAATCATCAACATGATTTGAAGCAGGAAACAATGCTTTCTTGGTGTGTTGGGGCTGTGCCTTGCACGGGGTCTTTGCTTATTCTGCTTTATGCTATGGCGCATGATATATTGTGGTTGGGTTTAGCCATGGTATTTTGCATTGGTGTTGGTATGGCACTGACTATGATTGTGATTGGCTGGTTGTGTATTTTAGGTAAAAAGTGCGTTATAGACCGATACTTAAACCGTACAACAAAAACCCACCGTTGGCAGGCTTTGTTAGAGATTTTAGGTGCTTTGTTTATTATGCTCTTTGGAGTTTTATTGCTAAGTGTTGTTGTGATGTAGCGTTGCAAAAAGGCAAGCCTTGTCGGTTTATTGTCAGGATTATTTTCCGTATTGTTCAAAAAGTAGACGTGTTTTTACATTAGGAGTAGTAACCTTTGCGTGTGCTCTTATAGTATTTTTAGTTAGAACTGATTAAAAACAAGAAAGATTTACCGATGAAAGTTGAAACGATAACTTGGCAGGGAACATGGTCTGGAGATTCTTCTTTGGTAGATTCTCAGTTTGTGGTGTGCTTTTTTTCTCCAAAAGCGCTGAAAGAAGCAGACGTTTTTCCTGAACTTAAGAAACGTTACCCTCATGCAACTGTTGTTGGTTGTTCTACGGGTGGTGAGATTGTTGAAGATGAGGTACTTAACGACAGTGCTGTTGCTAGTGCTGTTCAATTTGATAGTAGCTCAGTTCAAGTTGTTTCCGCTGATGTTGAGGAAGGTTCTGATTCTAAGGATATTGGTGAAACTCTAGCTAAAAAGTTGCCGCAAGATGGTTTGAAAGCTGTGTTTATTTTGTCTGACGGTTTGAATGTTAATGGTACGCCACTTGTTAGAGGTTTGTTGGATAATTTACCTGAAGGCACTTTGCTTACGGGTGGTTTGGCCGGAGATGGCGCTGATTTTGGTACGACATATGTAGGTGTTGATGGCGAACCGCAACCTAAGCAAGTTATAGCTGTAGGTTTTTATGGTGATGATTTTGTTGCCGGAAGCGGTAGTATGGGTGGTTGGCAGCCATTTGGGCCTCAGAGAAAAATTACGAAGTCGGACGGGAACGTATTGCTTGAGTTGGATGGGCAACCTGCATTGGCTTTGTACAAAACATATTTAGGTGATGAAGCTGAGAACCTGCCAGGGAGTGCTTTGCTGTACCCGCTTACAATTTACCCTGAGAATGATAAGGACGGTGCGTTGGTTCGTACAATTGTTGCTGTTGACGAAGATGCGCAGAGCATGACGTTTGCAGGGGATGTTCCTGAAGGTTATACAGGGCAGTTGATGAGCGGTAACTTTGATAACCTGACAGATGGAGCTTCTGCTGCTGCTGAGCAAGCTAAAGTTTCAGGTGCGAATGGTGATATGCTAGCTATTTTGGTGAGCTGTATTGGCCGTAAGCTTTTGATGGGACAGATGATTTCGGATGAGACAGAAGCTGTTGATGATGGTTTACCCGATGGTACTCAATCTATTGGTTTTTATTCTTATGGAGAGATTGCTCCACACGGTTTTACTGGTAAATGTCAACTTCATAACCAGACGATGACAATTACCGTATTTGGTGAAAAATAAAAATTAGGTTAGATGGCAGAGAACGCATATCATCGCCTTCTTGAGCGGCAGCTCAAAAAAGTAAAGCGTGGCCAGCCTGAAGGTGAGCTGAATATTGATAAGCTGTTGCAAATGATTAGCATGGCTTATGGGGAGCATGACGCTGTGCTTCAACGTAATAACCGCTCCTTGGAGTTGATGTCTGAAGAGTTAGGAGCTTTGAATGAAAAGCTGCGTGCTGAGGCTGATGATATGCGCGAACGCTTTGAGTTTGCGGTTAGTGGTTCTAACGATGCCTTGTTTGACTGGAATATAGAAACAGGCGAAGTTTATTATAGCCCCCGTGGGCAAGAGATGCTTGGCTACCGTGCTGGAACCTTTAAGTTTACTTCAGATGAATGGAAGACGATGTTGCACCCTGATGATGTGTTTGGGTATGTAGCGGCTTTGAAAGATCACTTTAGAGGGAATGTAGAGCACTACCAGCAGCGTTTACGGGTTTGTAAAGCTGATGGTGATTGGAAGTGGCTTTTGGCGCGTGGACAGGTTGTAAAATGGGACGGTGAAGGCCGTGCGCTTCGTATGGTTGGTACGCACACGGATATTGATGAACAAATACAACGTGAAATTGAACTAGAGCATGCGCGGGATGCAGCTGAAGGTGCAAGCCGTTCTAAATCTGCTTTTTTGGCGAATATGAGCCATGAGATCCGTACCCCTATGAATGGTATTATGGGGATGGCTCAGTTGTTGTTAGAGTCTGACTTAAATGATAGTCAGATGGAGCAGGCAACGGTACTTAAAAACTCATGTGGTTCCTTATTGACAGTTATTAATGATATTTTGGACTTCTCTAAAATTGAAGCTGGTAAATTGATAATGGAAGAGGTGTCCTTTGATTTGTTAGCGATGATTTCAGAGATACAGAATTTTTTCTCCTATACAGCTGATGAGAAAAAATTGGACCTTATTTGTTCAACTGCTGATGATTTGCCCAAGCATGTTGTTGGTGATTCTGTACGTTTGAAACAAATACTTATTAATTTATTAAGTAATGCTTTTAAGTTTACTGAAGAGGGATCAGTTTCTTTATTAGTTACATGTGCTGATGCGCATGAGGAAAAAGTTACTTTGGAATTTTCTGTGATAGATACGGGTACTGGTATGACGCCCCAGCAACAACAGGAAATTTTTAAGAAATTTACACAAGCTGATGAGTCAATTACGCGTAAATTTGGTGGTACAGGCCTTGGGCTAGCTATTGTTAGCGAGTTGGTTTCTTTAATGGGTGGGAGTGTAGAGGTGGAATCGGAATTAGGTGTTGGTTCTACTTTTACAGTGTATGTGCTGCTTGCTTTGCCAAAAGAAGATGATTTAGAAACTGCGGATGATGAAAAAAATTATTGCCACTTGAAGGATGTTAAAGATTCTATATCCGTACTGTTGGTAGAAGATAATATGGTAAACCAGCTTGTTGCCAAGAGTATGTTAGAGAAGATAGGGTGCGAGGTGACAATAGCTAATAACGGGTTAGAGGCAGTGGAAGCCGTAGAAGGAGGGCATTCATTTGAACTGGTTTTGATGGATATGCAGATGCCTGTTATGGATGGGTTAACCAGCACACGTAAAATTAAAAAAATGATTGCTGATGGCGATATACCTTATGTTCCGATTGTTGCGTTGACAGCAAATGCTATGGTGGGAGATAAAGATAAATGTATGGAAGCTGGTATGGATGGCTATTTGTCTAAACCTGTCCAAATGGATGATTTATGTGAACAGCTTACAGAGGTTAAAGCTAAGGCAATTACAACAAAAAAGGAAATAACTTAATATTTTTTTAAGTTGAAGGTTCCAGTTTGGTGATCTCCCAGTTATTGGGAGATATTTTTTTGAAGTGGTAGGGAATGGCATTTTCACACATGTGGTCTTTTTGAATGAGAACTAATGTTAGAGCGACAAATACGTAACCGTGGGCAACGAAGATGATTTCGCCTGTGTGATCTAGTAAGCGGGCTTGTGGGTTTAGCCCAGCGCTTCTTTTTGCTTCTGCTGATAACTGTCCTTCCCAGTCTCCAAAGCCTCGCTCTCGTAAGCCAGTATGTTTATGTAGAGGGATATTGTGGTCTATGAGAGATTTTTGAGCTGTGAGTTCTGCGCGGCATAAATCGCTTGTAACAGCTATATCTAAAGGGATGTTTTTGAGGAGAGGAGCAGCGTCTTCAGCTTGTTGCTCTCCTGTTTTGTTTAGGGGAACATCAGTATGTCCTTGTAAACGTGCTGCAACGTTCCAGTCTGTTTGGCCGTGGCGAATAAAATAGAAGCTTCTTGGTAATGGCATGAGGGTATTATATAATCAATTGTATTTATTTAGTAAGGAGTTTTTTATGGCTGAATGTATCCAAATTGATTGTAAGGATGACGTAGTTGTAACTCAAGATTTGCGTGTTAAATGTGAAGGACCTGAAGATGGGCGGCACCCTGCTGTTTATTTGACAATGTTAGATGATATGAATGGTAAACCCCAGCAAGTTGTTTGTCCTTATTGTTCTCGTGTATTTAAGTACCAAGGACAAGGAAATAGTTGCTAGTGTTTAATAGTCATGTTTGTTGACTATTCGTTCGTTATTTTTTAATCGCTTAACGTAATGAGACATGTTTCCTAGCGTTAAAATTTTACCATCGATAAGATAATTATTGATAATAAACGCGGGGAAATGTTTGATGCCGTTAATATCTGCTTGGTTGATATCTGCTTGAAGGTTTCCTACAATTTGTTGGGTGTGTTTTCTAAGAAGTTCTCTTTGCTCTCTTAAATTTAACCCTTCTCTTTCCAAAAGGCTTGTCCAACTATTAAAATCTAAATGATGTTCCGCATTTTCCAGTTTTTTGTGTATGGTATTCCACAACCCTTTTTTGGCTGCTAGCTGCTGAAATATCCCACCCTCAGGGTTTTGGTCAGCTTGTGGGTAGTATTTATAAACAACCTTTGTTTTTGGCGGTAAATTTTTGACGACAGAGGCTATTTGTTGCCTGCATGGACCGCAAGAGGGGTCGCCAAATATAGTAAGAACTATATTGTCGTTTTTAGAGCCTGTTGTGAAATTATGAGCCAAGGGCTTTATTTTTACGGTAATGGGTTTTCCTGGAATACGTTGAATGTACTGTTTTCTTTTAGGGTGTTTTAGTGCGATGTTACTAAAGCCGCTTGCGGTAATTTTAGGTTTTTCTATAGTTACTGATTTCTGATGCTCAGCTTGTTTTTTATGAGTATTAGCTGGTTGTGATGGATTTGTTTGGTTAAGTATTAGGTAAGCAATTTGCAGCCCAATGAGGAGGAATAACCCAATTCCTCCTAATAATAATAAAGATGCCGTGCTTTTGGACTCTTTGTTTTCTTTATGGTGTAGAGGCATTTACAGTGTTTCTGCTTCTGTAAAGGCTGCTTCTATTGCTTCGATAAAGTCATTTATTGGACGTGCACCTGAGACAGCGCGGCCGTTAATGAGGAAATATGGTGTGCCACGAGCCCCTGCTTCTGCTCCGTCTACAAGGTCCTGTTGAACTTCTTGAGCAATAGCATCGGATGCTCGGTCTTTGTTGAATTTATCCATATCCAATTTGAGTTCTTTTGCTACTTCTACAAATAGCTTTTCACCCAAGTATTGTTGGCGTTCCCACAAAAGGTCACTGTATTCCCAGAATTTACCTTGCCTATGAGCGGCTTGAGCTGCCAAAGCTGCAGGCTTGGCTTGTGGGTGGAAGTCCAGCGGGAGGTGCTTGTAGGCAAAGCGTACGCGATCTTTATAGCGTTTACGTAGTTTTTTAACAGTTTCTTGCGCTTTTTTGCAGAATGGGCATTGGTATTCGCTATATTCGACAATAGTTACCTTCGCATTTTTAGGGCCAAGTGTTGGTGTGTGTGGCCCGATGCTTTTGATCGTTGCTTGTATTTGCTGCTTAAAACTGTAGCGTGCCAAGCTTTCCATAATGGTTCCTGGGTTTTTCTCAACAAATTCACGCACAATGGCTTCAACATCAGTGCGGGTGAGTTCTGCTTGGGAGTTGGTTGTGAGCAATAGTGCTAGGCCAAGGGCAAGAAAGATTTTTTTCATTTTTACGGTATTAACTTAATTATTAACTATTTTCTAGGGTGGACATTGGTGTGAGTGCGGCTGATTCGTCCTCATGACACATGGTTGAGCAGGCTCCAAGTAGTATAGCAATGCTTAAAACTGCAAACTTTAGTGTGTGGTGCATAGGTTGTCGTTTCCTTTTTATAATTTATTTTCAATATTTATTATTGCTGCATGCTGGCACAGGATAGGGGGCTGGGCAAGTTCCAAAAGATTTTTCCACATGCTATTTGGTGTATTTTTACTGATTTGGTTATATATTTTTTAGTGGTTGTGGATAAGTATGGTTTTTGGTGTGGATAAAAGGGGATGAAAAGGGACTTGACGAAATTATCCACAGGGGAGTATGTTCACATTCACGCTGTTTTTACTGAAGTTGCGAAATTTAGACGAATTGTGGACTTTTTTGCAGATGTTCAGTTTTACAGAGATTGAGTTTTTTATTAATTAGGGTTGACTTGCGAGGCAGTGTTTTGTAAACGGTCTCAGCAGATTTAAAAGGGAAGTTGATTTAAATGGCACATACCATTCAGGCACGTAAGCGGATTCGTCAGGATTCTGCACGGAATGAAGCAAATGCGATGATGCGTTCTCGCGTGCGTACATTTGTTAAAAATTTGGAAACCGCTATTGAAGCTGGTGCTAAAGACCAAATTACTACTGCTTTCAAAGCAGCGATGAGCGAGCTGCATAAAGCTGCGCGTAAAGGCGTGCTATCTTCTGGTGCTGTAAACCGTAAAGTTTCTCGGTTGGCTGCATCCATTAAGAGAGCTTCTTAGTTTTTAGTTGGCAATTGTTTTGCCGCTAGAAGGGTGAGGCCCCCCTGCCTTTATCCTAAACAGTGCATAGATAGAAAAAGGTTTAATCTTCTTTTTTGAAGAGCGTTTTTCTGTGCCTATTGCATACGTTTAAATTTTTGAAAAAAAGAATAAAAGAGTGCTTTAGATTTTTGCAGATTTTGCTATAAATCTACTCGCTCAATAAATCGTAAAACTAAGGAGAAGAGGAAAAAAATGTCCTTAAGTTCAGCACAGTGGTCTTCGGTTCAGGTGGCATTAAAAGGCCAAGTTGGTGAAGAAGATTTTAATAGCTGGCTTTCCTCATTACGTATTGCTTCTGAACAGACAGATTTAGAACGTGTTGCTCTTTCAGTGCCTACGCGTTTTATTCAAGACTGGGTGGATGAGCACTATGGCGATATTATCCAAAAATCAATTTCTGAGACTCTCCAAAGAGATATTGCCGTTACTTATGTTGTTAAACCCGTTATGGAGGCGGAAGTTGTTGCACCTCAGGAAAAAGTTGTTGAGGTTAAAGGTGAGCTTGCCTCTACTTCAGAGGACAGAAACAAACAATCTGTTAGCGCTGCTGGTTCTTCAGATACTGACTTAGAGGTATTGGCTAATAGTGGGCGCTTGGATCCACGCTTTACGTTTGATACGTTTGTGACCGGTAAATCAAACCATTTCGCTTATGCGGCGGCTCAGCGTATTGCAGAGAGCGATGTGACCGTTTACAACCCGTTTTTCTTACACGGTGGTGTAGGGCTTGGTAAAACCCACTTGATGCATGCTATCGGCTCAAAAATTAAAGAGAGAAATCCGAACCGGCATGTTGTATATATTTCTGCCGAGCAGTTTTTGAACTACTTTATTAAAGCGTTAAAGGGGCGCAGTACTTTGGCGTTCAAAGAAGCTTTTCGCGCTGCTGATGTGTTGATGATTGATGATATCCAATTTATTGCAGGTAAGGGCACAACGCAGGAAGAGTTTTTCCATACGTTCAATGCGTTGGTTGGTATGGGTAAGCAAGTTATTTTGACGGCTGACCGTCCTCCACATGAGTTGGATGGTATTGAAGACCGCTTGCGGAGCCGTTTAGGAGCGGGTTTGACGTGTGAAATTCATGCGCCTGATGTTGAAACACGGCAGGCTATTTTAGAGAAAAAAGCGGAAGAAACAGGGCTTAAAATTCCTAGTAATGTAACGCTGTTTTTGGCAGATGGCATTGATAGCAGTATTCGTGAGTTAGAAGGTGCTTTAAACCGCTTAGCGGCTTATGCTCAGCTCTCAGATGTTGAGATTACGCTTGATTTTGCGCAAGAGCAGTTGAAAGATTTGCTTCGTGTACAGAAGAAGCAGGCGACGATTGAAGAAATTCAACACAAAGTGGCTGATTACTTTGATGTTCGTTTAGCTGATTTGTTGGGAACGCGTCGGCTACGTGAAATTGCACGGCCGCGACAGGTGGCAATGTATCTTTCCAAAAGATTAACAAGTAAGAGCTACCCTGATATTGGGCGTGCTTTTGGTGGGCGTGACCATACAACGGTTATGCATGCGGTGCGGACAATTGAAAATCTGTTAAGTCGTGAGCCTGATTTAGCTGAAAAGGTTGAGCTTGTGGAAAAGGTTTTAACGACACACCGTTAGGCTAGCACTGGCTACTAAAATGGGCTAGACTTCTCGGCAACAAATGAGGATTCCTTCTATGGTGAGGGATGGAGAGAGTAGAAGAGGTAACTTGAAGTAATGAAACTATCTATTTCACGCGAGACATTGCTAAAAAATATGCGCCATATGAGCGCAGTTGTTGAAAAGCGGACGAGCATTGCCATTTTGTCCAACGTTCGTTTGGTTGCGGCTGATAATAAATTGGAAACAACAGCGACGGATAATGACATTGTTGTGCAGGGTTCTACTGAAGCGTTTGTAGAGCAGGATGGTACAACAACTGTTAATGCACACAAATTTTTCGAGATTATTTCCAAAATTCCTGAAGGTGTGATGGTCAACTTAGATTTGACTGAGGGCGGTAATCGTCTTGCGATTTCTGCTGGTAAAGCCAAATTTTCTTTAGCTTGTTTACCTGCGGATGCTTTCCCTGCTATGACCTCGGTTGAGGATGGTGTTACTTTTAAGATGGATGCCACAACGCTTTCCCGTGCTTTGACAAAAGCGCAATTTGCTGCAAGTGCGGATGATACGCGGGCTTATTTGACGGGTGTTTACATGCATATTGTTGAAAATAGTGGTAATGATGAGCCTTGCCTGCGTTTTGTAGCGACAGACGGGCACCGTTTGGCGAAAGTTGATTTACCTTTACCTGAAGGTATTGATGGTATGCCAGGTGTGATTTTGCCGCGTAAGTGTGTGAATGAATTGCGTAAATTGACAGATGAAGGTAATGAAATCTCTCTAACGGTTGGAGAGACAAAAATTCAAGGTGAAGCTGGTGATATTACACTGACTAGTAAGGTGATTGATGGGACTTTCCCAGATTATGACCGCGTTATTCCGAAAGGAAATAACTCTGAGATGGCTGTAGCACGGCGCACGCTGTTGCAAGCTGTTGACCGTGTGGCGATTTTAAGCCATGAAAAATCTCGTTCTATTCGTTTTGCATTAGCACCTGACCAGTTAACGATTTCTGCAAATAACCCTGACCAAGAAAATGCGACGGAAGAAGTCAAAGTTGAGTATGGTGCTGATAGCTTTGATATTGGCTTTAATGCAAAATATGTTTCTGATATTGGTTCTCAGATTGAAAGCGATGATATTAAGTTTTTCTTTAAAGACGGAACTTCGCCTGTGTTGGTGAAGGATGCTAGTGATGCATCAGCTTTGTTTGTTGTGATGCCGATGCGGATATAATTTTTTTAGAACTAAAAGCAAAGGAGAGCGGGGATTTTTCCGCTCTTTTTTATGGGGTGTGCTAGGGTGTTTATATGCAGGTTTCTCAGCTAAAAATTACGGCTTTTCGGAATATTTCTTCCTTGAATTTAGAGGTGCCTGAAAGTACGGGAGATAGTGGTCAACTTATTGCAATTATTGGTAAAAATGGTGCTGGAAAAACCAGTGTTTTGGAGGCATTGAGCTTGCTTTCGCCTGGGCGGGGGCTTCATAAAGCCAAGCCTGAAGATATGGTGCAACACAAGCAAAAACAGTGGGGTGTTTTTGCGTTATGTGAAGGGCAAAGAAAAGAACAATATAGGGTTGGCCAGAGCTATTTAAGGTCAAAAACGAGAAAATTAAAGATCAATGAAGATAATTCTGCTAAACAAGGGCAGTTGGCGGAAGTTGGTAATGTTTTGTGGCTGACCCCTCGGCAAGACCGGTTGTTTTTAGACGGGGCTGCGGTTCGGCGTGATTTTTTGGACAGGTTTGTGTATGGACTGAAGCCTGACCATGCGGAGGTGATGAGCCGTTATAAACATCATATTGGGGCGCGGTTGCGGTTGCTTAAACAAGGAGCGGCTGCGGATTGGTTAGGCTTAGAGGAACAGCAAGCTGCTGAATTTGGTGTGCAGGTGCTACAAAACCGCTTGCTGTACGTGGAAAAACTGGCTGAGCATTTGGAGGAGGTATCGCTGAAATTAACAGGGGCAACGTTGGGTATTTTTGAAGAAGAGGATACTGTTGCTGCGTTAAAGGGAAAATTTGAGCGGAGCCGCGAACGTGATGCAGAAGTAGGCGCGACGCATACTGGGGCGCAAAAGGTAGATTTATCAGGCGTATTGCATATTGATGAGCAGGAAGTGGATTTAGCAGCAGCGTCTTCTGGCCAGCATAAGCGGGGGTTGATCCAGATTGTGTTGGCGCATGTGCGCCTGATGAAAGAGAAACAAGGGCAGGCACCTCTTGTGTTGATTGATGAAGTTGCGGCACATTTGGATGCAGAAAAGCGAACGCACTTGTTAGGTTCACTTACGGAACTTGGGGCTCAGGTATGGATTACTGAGACAGAGTTAGAGCGTTTGGGAAATATTGAACCTGATATTGTGTTTACGTTGGACAATGGGCAGCTTACTTTAGAAGGCGTTAGTTAATGGATATTTACTCTGTAGGTTTGTGGGCGGCGGTTGCGGCGCTGTTGTGTTACGGGTTTGGAGATTTTTTGGCTGCTGTTGGAGTGCGTAAGGTTTCTGTTACGCAGGCGATGTTTATCCAAAAGTCTTTTTCTTTATGTCTCATGCTTTTGCTTGTGCTGTTTGTTTCTAACTATTCTTTTTCGGCTACGGGTTTGATGTGGGGTTTTGCTGGTGGTTTTGTATCTTACATGGGGACGTTTTTTTGTTATACAGCTTTGAAAAGAGTTCCTTCGTCAATTGTTTTTCCTATTGTGAATACCTGCTTTTTGTGGAGCATGATATTGGGTATTTTATTTTTAGGGGAAGACGTTACTTTACTGGGGGTGCTTGGTAGTTTACTTATTTTTGTTGGGACTGGTTTAGCTTCTTTACATGGAAGTATACGTATGGACAGAGAGCAAAGCCTTGGCATTGTGTATGCTTTAATCGCTTTGTTTTGCTTGGGGGACAGCTTTTATGTTTGGACGTTTTTCAGGAGGTTTTTCGGGCCCGTATTTGGCGGCATTCTATAATGAAGCTGTTGTGTTGAGTATAGTGGTTGTTTCTTTATTGCTTTCAGGGGAAGGGCTTAAGTTTTCCATTAATAAACATACGTCTAGCTTGCTTTTGACGGGTGGATTGTTCTCCTTTGCACTATTGGCGACCAATGCTTGGCGACCAATGCGGCGTTTTTATACGGTGCTGTTGGGATGACGGCGTCCATTATTGCTGCTGCGCCTGCTTTGGCTGCGGTGCTGGCTTGGGTCTTTTTAAAGGAGCGGTTAGCTTTGATGCAAAATATTGGTGTGGTAGGGATTCTTATCGGGTTAGTTCTGATTGCTTTATAGGCTTGCGGTTTTTTCATAAGCTTATAATGAAAAGAGTTGTTTGCATTGTTGGGATGTTGGACTTTGTCTCGGTACGGCATTTAATGTGGGCGCCGATTGAACGGGCTTTTGAGCAGTATTTTCCTGATGTTGAAGTGGTTGTTGAACACGAAACGTATTTACCGTGGCAGAGACAACGGATTGCTGATTACGGAGAGCGTATTGTTCAGAAATATGATGATGGTGTGCCAACCTTGTTGCTAGGGTTCAGCCTTGGCGGTGTTATTGCTTGCGGTATTGCGCAAAAATTTATGCGAACACCTATTACAGGGGTTGTGAGTGTGGCTTCTCCCCTTAAGTTGGCACCGTTATGGGGGATTTGTTTGCCAAAAGCAGAGGATGTGAGGCTACTATCCTTTAGTGGCAGATATGATTTTGTTGTTCCATCGTTGTTGACGGGGTGTCACTATACTTTACCAGCTGACCATTTTGTGAGTTTTATGACTTCTGAAAAGCCTGCTTGGGCTGTTGCTAAACACGTTCAGGGCTGGTTGATTGAGGGTGACTTAGAACATTATAGCTAAAACTTCTACTGATGGTTTAAATAGTGATTCTCCACTCATAGTATTAAGAAATGCTGAAGGCGGGATGTATGGAGGCATCCCGCCTTTTGATTTAATGTAGAATAAATTTCCCGAATTCTGTGATACTTGGGAACTGATGGTCTATGTAGTCTAGCCCTGTCACGTTATCTGTTCCGATATATACGGTTGTCATCCCATGTTTTTTTGCGGCGATTAGGTTAGAGGGACTGTCTTCCAACATCCAAACTTGAGCCTCTGGATTTTGTAGCTGATAGAGTTCTTGGTATTTAGTATATGCCGTTCCTTTACCTGCTTTGGAAGTGAAGTTGAGTCCGTCAATTCCCTGAACTAGCTCTGCAATGAAATACTGCAATACACCCATGTGCTTTAATACTGACGTTGCGTGAATTGTTCGTGCGTGGGTAATTGCACCCATGTTGTAACCAACTTGATATAATGCTTTGATAGTTTGTGTGGTATTTGGGTTGATAGGTACGATGTTAGGTTGCTCTGCTAGTGTTGCAGAGGTTAATTTGTATACTTCTTCGGTTGCGGTTGCTTTGTCTAGTTCAGTTTCAGCGCAAAGTACGTCAGTGACCTTTCCTTTATGTCGGGGGTTGTTTCGTACTTTTTCGTGCAGTTCTATAGCGGCAGTGAAATCACCATTGAATACTTGTTTGGCTAAGTATGTACGCCAAATGTGTTTGATGAGGTCATCTGTAGGGGCTGCGGTGTTATCAATATCGTAAACAATAAATCCTTTTGCGTCTGTAGGGATGGTATAAGGTTGGGTCATAGTGACCTCCTTGAATAGTAAAAGTGTTGGGGTGATGTTTCGGGTTTTGCCCTTGTGGGTATGTATACGTGTTTTTTGTGAAAAAGGGAAGGTATGTGGCTACAAAATGGTCTTTTTTCTAGGTTTTTTGCGGTTTTTAGTGTATATTTCGGCGGTAAATAATTCTGGATGAGAAAGTCTTGTAAATATGTCCAATGCAGCGACAAAAGAGGAAATGAATGTGACGACCCCCCAAAATACTGATTACGGCGCCGATGCGATTAAGGTTTTAAAAGGTTTGGATGCGGTGCGGAAACGCCCCGGTATGTATATTGGTGATACGGATGACGGTACTGGTTTGCACCACATGGTGTATGAGGTGGTTGATAACGCGATTGATGAATCTTTAGCTGGGCATTGTGATCGCATTTACGTGACAATCAATGTGAATGGTTCTGTTTCCGTTGAAGATAACGGGCGGGGAATTCCTGTTGATATGCACCCTGAGGAAGGGGTGAGTGCGGCTGAGGTGATTATGACCAAGCTGCATGCGGGTGGTAAGTTTGATAATAACTCTTACAAAGTTTCCGGTGGTTTGCACGGGGTTGGGGTTTCTGTAGTTAATGCTCTTTCTGTTAAATTGACCTTAGATATTAAACGTAGCGGTAAAGCCTATGAACAGGAATATTCTCATGGTGAACCTCAGTACCCACTTAAAGAAGTAGGTGAAGCTGAAGGTACAGGGACTAAGGTAACGTTTTTGCCATCACCTGAGACGTTTTCGGATGTGGAATTTAAATATGATACGTTACTGAACCGTTTGCGTGAGTTGGCGTTTTTGAATAGCGGTGTTCACATTACTTTGCGTGATAAGCGTGGTGAAGAGTTGCGTGAGAATGTTCTTTACTATGAAGGTGGTGTGCAGGCGTTTGTTGACCATTTAGACCGCAACCGTACATCCTTACATGAAGATAAATTTTTCTTCCAAGCTGAAAAAGATGATATTGGTGTTGAGTGTTCCTTACAGTGGAATGATGGGTATAGCGAGAATGTTTACCCGTTTACCAACAATATTCCTCAACGTGATGGTGGGACTCACTTGCAAGGTTTCCGTGCGGCGTTGACACGTGTTGTGAATGGATATGCGAATGAGTCTGGCCTTGTTAAAAAAGGTAAGTTAGCGAGTGGTTTGACGGGGGATGATGCACGGGAGGGTTTGACCTGTGTGCTATCTGTTAAAGTACCTGACCCTAAATTCTCTTCTCAGACAAAGGATAAGTTGGTTTCTAGTGAAGTTCGTGGTGCTGTTGAGAGTTTGGTTGCCGAGCGGTTAGGCGCGTTTTTTGAGGAAAATCCTGCTTCTGCTAAGGCGATTGTTCAGAAAGTTATTGAAAGTGCGACGGTGCGGGAAGCTGCGCGTAAAGCGCGTGAATTGACGCGTCGTAAAGGGGCTTTGGATATTGCTAACTTGCCTGGTAAGTTGGCGGATTGTTCTGAGAAAGACCCAACCTTAAGTGAACTATTTATTGTTGAGGGAGACTCTGCGGGTGGTTCAGCTAAGCAAGGGCGTGACCGTAAGACTCAGGCTATTTTGCCATTGCGTGGGAAAATTTTGAATGTTGAAAAAGTACGCTTTGACCGTATGTTGCAAAACCAAGAAATTGGAACGCTTGTTAAAGCGTTAGGAACAGGGATTGGTAAAGACGATTTTAATATTGAGAAATTGCGTTACCACAAGATTGTGATTATGACTGATGCGGATGTGGATGGATCTCACATTCGGACGCTCTTGTTGACGTTCTTTTACCGTAATATGCGGGCGCTTGTTGAAGGTGGTTACCTTTATATTGCTCAGCCTCCTTTGTACCGTGTTGCTAAGGGTAAATCAGAAATTTACTTGAAGGATGAAAAAGCATTGGAGGACTATCTTTCTGCTGCTGTGTTAGAAGAGAGTCGCTTGCAACTTAATAATGGTGAAGAGCGTGTTGGTGCTGATTTGGTTGCGACGTATGAGCTTTCCGTTAAGGTTCGGAATGAGCTTCGCCACCTAACGCATCAGGTTACGTCTGATATGGCTTGGGATTTAGTGCGTGCTAAGGCTGATGTTCAGGCGTTAGAGAGTGAAAGTGCGGCTTCTCAATTGGCGGCTTCTTTGCAAGAGGTTATGAATAAGGGGGTTCCTGAGCATCAGCTATGGACTGTGACAGCGCAAATTGACCCTATGGCTGGAGAAGAACGGACATTGTACCAAATTGCTATGGTGCGGGCGAAGGATGGTGTTCAAGAGGAAGAGTTGTTAACCCATGAAGGGTTGGTGCAACCAGCTATGCGTAGTTTGTTAGCTAGAGCTGATGAATTGGCGCCGTTGCTTGGTGGTGGAACCTTTATTGCTAAGGAAGAAAATACCTTTGCTGCGCCTGATGCTTTGGCAGAGGCTATTTTTAAAGCTGGGCGCAAAGGTTTGAGTATTCAACGTTATAAAGGTTTGGGTGAAATGAACCCTGAGCAACTGTGGGAAACAACGTTGAACCACGAAAACCGTACGCTTCTTCAAGTGAAAATTGAAGATTTTCAAGGGGCTGATGATATTTTCTCTACGTTGATGGGAGATGTTGTTGAGCCGCGACGTGACTTTATTCAGAGCAATGCTTTGAAAGCTGAAAATTTGGATGTTTAATTAGGGTTCAGTAAGAAGAAGGTCATTCGTATGAGTGGCTTTTTTTGACTGATTACAGTAACCCTTGAAGGGCGGTGGTAAATTTTGGTCTGTTTACTTTTTCCTAGTTTAAGGTATGTACTTATAGTTAGCTGGATAATAGCTTATATATTTCTTACGGCATTTACGGATAATCCGATGTGCTCGATTGATTTGTTTGTATGATCTTTTATTATTTCTAGGCATTGGTTCTTTGGAATAAATTTAATGGGTATTTTTTGAAAAATGCCTAGCTCTTGGTGGATGAGAAGATTGCTGCTCCAGTGTAGGTAACCATTTATAACCTCTTTTTTTCCTTTAAGTTTTGGCCAAACATTTAGAGGGATATGGAGGTACTCTTTTCCGTTTATTGCGTCTTCCTGAATGAGGTGAAAGGCGTAGTCTTCAAGGTTCATTTAGTATACCTGCTTTGTTTTTTACTATACTTAATTGTATGATCTGCCCAAAATGCACCATGAGCAAACACATAGATGATTTTATCACGCTAGCTCAGGGCAGCACAGACCTGGCTGACCTATCATCTTTGTTCGAAAAAATCATTAGAAATATGGGTTTTGGTGAGTGGGCGTATCAGGTAGTTAACCAAAAAACTGAGAGTAAGCCACTTATTTTAGGGAGTTACCCTGAATCTTGGGTGCAACATTATGTCGAACAATCATACCAAAAGATAGACCCTGTTATTATAAATGGTCCTCAGCAAAGTCGGTTGTTTTTATGGAGTGGTCTAAAGCCAAAGGAAGGGCTAATAAAAAAGCAGGAAATATTTTTTAATGAAGCGAAAGAATTTGGCTTAAAAGATGGTGTTGGTTTGCCAATCCAT
>JAPPOO010000034.1 GCA_028817875.1 Alphaproteobacteria bacterium
GTAAAGATATTGAAGTGGGTAATTTGGCGATTGCAAATCAATACAAATCTAATTTATTGAATGCTCAGGGGTACTACTCATTTATGAGTAAGCTAATAGAATACGCCCCCCTAAAACGAGAAGAAGAAGTGAGGCAGGCTTATATAGTTGGTGATAGTCATAGCCTTTCTCCATACCGGCAATTTATTTCCATAAAAAAAGAGAAGTTCCAGATACAAAGCCGTTTGGTAATGGGGGTGAAGGCTTGGCATTTAGCGCGGCGAGAAAATAGTGTGCAGCGTGCTGCCCTAAAGCGAGAGTTGGAGTCCTTACCAGAAGGAGCTGCGTGTATTGTTTCCGTTGGTGAAATTGATACGCGGGATGATGAGGGGATTTGGGATGTTGTTCAACGTAAAGGGAAAGATATAGAAGAAACACTGGCCAAAACTTTTCCACCAGCTGTGGAATGGCTGGCAAAATATGGTAAAAATCTTAGGTTAGTGGTATGTGGGCTGCCTATGCCTCCTCAAGCACGTATAGATAGGAAGTTGAAAGGCAAAGCAAAAGAATATGAATCCTTTATTGAACAGGCAAATAAGCTGTGGGTCGAATCATTATTAGATAAAGGAGTTGCAGTGCTAGACATCAACGCAATGACCAAAAATCAGGATTGGCATATCGATACAATTCACTTGAAGCCAGATGCGTTAGCTTATGCTTTTGAAAAGTATTTGATCAAGCCGAAAAGCTGGAAATAAAGTGTCAAGTTATTTTTATCACAAAAAGATGCCTTTTTTCAGAGCAGATGATTGTTTTAAAATCAATTAAAAACAAAGAGATAGTACTTTTTTCGGGGGGTTAGCCCTATAGACGTAACCCCCTATATTTAGTATGATGGTTGGCAACAATACCCAATATGGTGATTTTTGGCCGCAAATTGAGTAACGTTCTTGAGAAGGAAGTAGAACGGTAGAAGGAAAAAAGTTAGTAATACCAATTTCAGTAGACTTATACAGTTACTGAAAGACAGGTAGGCTAAAAATTAAAAAATACGACCTTAGCAAATAACTTAAAATAGCTGAGGCACGAACAGGAGAGAATACAGGTATGTACAATATTAAGATCGATTACAGCCGGAATGAGTGGGTGACAGACTTCGGTATGGCAACACTAGAAGATCGATATTTATTGCCAGACGAAACACCTCAAGATGCTTTTGCACGTGTTGCCCGTACATACGCTGATGACCAAGAGCACGCGCAACGACTATATGATTACATGTCTAAATTTTGGTTTGTTCCTTCTACACCAGTATTAGCTAATGGAGGAGCTAACCGAGCCTTGCCTATCTCATGCTATTTATCTGAAGTGCAAGATGAAATGCACAGCATTGTAAATAAATGGAACGAGTCTGTTTGGATTGCAGCCCATACAGGTGGAACTGGGACGTATTGGGGCAACATTCGTTCGATTGGCGAGCAGATTGGAGCTAAAGGTAAGGCAAGCGGTGTTGTACCGTTTATAGTTGTTCAAAATTCGCTATCTTCTGCAATTGACCGAGGGGCTCAACGGCGTGGAGCAGCAGCAGTTTATCTACCCGTATGGCACCCTGAAATCGAAGAATTTATTGAAATTCGTCGACCAACAGGAGGGGATCCTCTACGAAAAGCTTTATTTTTACATAACGCTGTTATTATCGACGATGCTTTTATGAAAGCCGTAGAAGAAGATGGTGTGTATAACCTAAAGTCACCTAAAACAGGTGAAGTAGTAAAAGAAGTTAAAGCTCGAGACGTGTGGGTTCGGATGTTGACATGTAGAATTGAGACAGGTGAGCCATATATGCTGTTTATTGATACAGTGAATCGAGCAATTCCTGAGCATCACCGTCAGCAAGGCCTTTTTGTAAAAATGTCAAACTTATGTAGTGAAATCGTCTTGCCAACAGGGCCTGACCATTACGGTAGAGATAGGACAGCTGTGTGTTGTTTATCTTCTGTTAACTTGGAAATGTTCGATGAATGGAGTAAAGAACCTCGTTTCATTGAGGATTTAATGCGTTATTTAGATAATATTTTACAAGATTTTATTGATAGAGCCCCTGAAGAATTTGAAGCAGCGCGTTATAGCGCGTTAAGAGAGCGTAGTGTTGGTCTTGGGGCAATGGGATTTCATGCATTTTTGCAAAAGAATCGTATTCCATTTGAGTCTTCTTTGGCTAAGGCTTGGAATAAAAAAATGTTTAAAAAGATAAGAGAGGAAGCAGATGCAGCTTCCAAGAAACTTGCAATTGAACGTGGTCCGTGTCCTGATGCAGCTGAAGTACTAGTAAAGGAAAGATTTTCCAATAAGTTAGCAGTAGCACCAAATGCATCTAGTTCAATTTACTGCAAAGGCACAAGTCCAGGAATCGAACCATATCCATCTAACTCATATACTCACAAAACCTTAGGAGGTTCGTTTAATGTGCGGAACCGTTTCTTAAAGGAAATATTGGCTGAGCACGGAAAAGATGATGAAGAAACTTGGACAAGCATTACGGTGAACGGCGGTTCTGTACAACACTTAGATTTTTTAAGTGACGATGATAAAGACGTTTTTAAAACAGCCTTTGAAATGGATCAGCGTTGGGTGATTGAACACGCAGGAGATAGAGCTGGTTATATCTGCCAAGCGCAATCTTTAAACATTTTCCTCCCAGCGGATGTACATAAGACCGAATTACATATGCTGCACTATTTAGCTTGGAAGAAGGGGGTCAAAAGTTTGTACTATTGTCGCTCTAAGTCGCTCCAACGTGCAGAAGTTGTGAGTTTAGATGTGAAAAAACAAGAAAAAATGATGGCCGCAATGGCGCAAGAAGAGGATGCGGATAAGTATGCAGAGTGCATAGCTTGTCAGTAAATCAAGAAGAAGAAATTTTTTCTCCTTCTTTAACTTCCTCATTTAACTAGGAGAGTTTTTCGCGTCTATCTTTATTGTACTAGCTCTTGTTATCCCTCAGATTTTTAAGAGTTTTTAGAATGTTATATATATCTGACTTAAAATTATGGATATTGCTTTTGACGAATAGTTGAGAAGGGCGTAGTGTATTTTTCACAAAGGGGAGGTTAGCATCATGGGGGTGGTTCATTTCGAATCGGCAAAACTTCATGCGGAGGCTAAACAGAATTATGAACGGCATAAAAAAGAGGAGAATACCATGCCTAATTTGATGGAAGAGAGACTGGTTTATAAGCCATTTGGGTACCCATGGGCTTATGAAGCATGGCTACAGCAACAGCGTTTGCATTGGCTACCAGAAGAGGTGCCAATGGCAGACGACGTAAAGGATTGGCAAACAAAGCTATCACCTGCTGAAAAGAACCTTCTAACGCAAATTTTCCGCTTTTTTACGCAGTCTGATATTGAGGTAAATAACTGCTACATGAAGCACTACATGCAGGTATTTAAGCCGACAGAAGTGCTAATGATGCTATCAGCTTTTTCCAACATGGAAACCGTTCACGTAGCTGCATACGCGCACCTTTTAGACACAATTGGTATGCCTGAAGTAGAGTACAGCGCCTTTTTGGAATACTCCGAAATGAGCGATAAGCACGACTACATGCAACAGTTTAATGTGGAAGATAACGAAAGTATTGCCATGACAATGGCGGTATTTGCAGCGTTTACCGAGGGGCTACAGCTCTTTGCCAGCTTTGCAATGTTGATGAACTTCCCACGCTTTAACAAGATGAAAGGTATGGGGCAGATTGTAACATGGTCCGTACGGGACGAAACGCTGCACTGCCAATCTGTTATTAAACTATTCCACACATTTGTACAGGAAAACCCAGAGATTTGGACGGACAAGCTGAAGAACGATATTACGCAGGCATGTCGTGATGTAGTTGATTTGGAAGATAAATTCATTGAGCTTGCCTTTGAAATGGGGCCTGTGGAAGGTATGACAGCGGATGACATTAAGAACTACATTCGCTACATTGCAGACCGCCGTTTGGTAAGCTTAAACCTAGAGCCCATCTACAATATTGAGGCCAACCCATTACCGTGGATGGACATGATGTTGAACGCGGACGAACACGCCAACTTCTTTGAGCAACGCGCTACAGAGTACACCCGTGCATCGACCCGTGGGACTTGGGATGAAGCCTTCTCCGCCATGTTGAGCACCTCAACGAATGAGACAGCAAGTTCCCCAGTGAACGAGCAAACATGGGCCGAAGGAAAGTGGGCGGATAGTTTCACGAAACTTCAGGAAACCCACGGCCGAAGCGACTAATCTTGGCCTCATTGAAAAGACCTTCTTCGGAGGGTCTTTTTTCTGCCCGATATTCATTTTTCCCCACAAAAAAATTGCGACATAAAAAACGTCAAAATCAGTGATAAATGAGGGTGAATAAGGGATAAAGCGGTATTAAAAAGTGATGTTTGAGGTTGAAAAAGAGTAAAAAAAGGCACAAAAATGTCAAAAAAAGTTAAATTTTGACGCCTTTTTATGACAATCAATACTTTTGGCATCCATTTAAATGGAGCCGTCAAAAAGTTCCCTATACGTCACCTCAAAAATAGCCATAAAACTTGTTAGCTCTGCCACGGTGATGGGTTGGGAGAACGTTTCAATACGGTACAGCCGTTCTTCGGTGATGTTCATGCGCTGAGAAAGCTCTTGCTGGCTAAGGTTACGTCTTCTTCGGTAGCGCCTTATTTTGCGCGCAAGCTTTTGGTTCCAGTGTAAAGGCAGGTTAAGTGGATAGCTCATAGCGGTTTTAACTCCTTGTTTATTCAACAAAAAGCCACTTGTATCAAGTGGCCGGGTGTTCATTACCGTCAATAGCAACGGCGCAATGCTTTTGGGCTTACGCCTTGGACATAGCACCACCACCCGGCCATAACCGAGTTTTTGTGCATTACACAAATAGCACCAAATTTGGTGGTGCCAGCCAGCTATCGTGGGGTAATGAGCCCCACACCTGTAACTCACAAGTGCGCAACCACTATAACAGATGAGCTATGTGGTGTATATGCTTTCTCGTTATTGACGAAGGGACTGTATTTAATGTAGGTGTGTAGTTAGCAAATCACTTAACTTTTTCAGATTCAAAATTTAAGGAGCAGATCAATGCTTTGGTTTACTATAACAGCTGCTGCCGTTGGCGTAGCATCATTCTTTTTAAACAATGTGAAGCAAGGAGAAAGGTTGCGGCAAATTCTGTCACAACTTGACCCTAAATGCGAAGGAGCGTCTTTTGTAAACATTCTGCGCAGTTTTATTGAGGAGTACCCAAACATAAACAGGCTGGGGATTATCCGAAACTGGTATATAAAAGACCTTTTAAACAGCCTATTTTTGGCAGAAAAGGTAAGGGTTGTATCTATAGAGAACGGTAAAGTTGGGTATTGCTTGAAAAAGCATAACCAAGCTGTTACCGAACACACCTAAAATTTGGTTACTTTGCTAAGGAGAGGGTAATGCTTTGGACTATCATAACGTGTGCAGTAATAGGAGTATGTATATGTGGCTACCTCAGCTATGTTGCTAGAGAGCAAAGAATTTTGTACGCAATTCTTAAGGCAGACCCTGACAAAAAAGGTGTTTCTCCTGCCGTAATTGTACAAAAAATTGGCGAGCATGACCCTGAGATAAAAAATAAGAAAGGGTTAAACAAGTATGTTCAAGGGGGATTAAAACAGCTAGTAAAAGCAGGAAAAATAACACGGGAAACAGGTGTTAGTAATAACAGCAGCTATTACCTGACTGATGCAGGATTAAAGTTAGCGGAAATTATAAAAAAACAGAAGGAGGGCAAAAAGTAGAATGCCCTATTTTCATCCAACAATATTAAGGAGCCTGCTGTTTATCGCAGGCTCTTTAGTTGGAAGGTAAGTTCTTATTCAAACATACATTAT
>JAPPOO010000086.1 GCA_028817875.1 Alphaproteobacteria bacterium
GAAAAAAGACTGCAGGATAATAAGAAATATACTGGAGCTGCATACTTGCATGTACCTTTTGAGAAAAGAGTTGTCTTTCCTCTTGAAGCATATAGACGTTAAAAACAGACATACCTTCATCAGCCTGAGGACGGTGTAATTCAAGACGTATTGCGCTAAGGTCTAGGGCTTCAGGAGTAGTATCTGCCGCCCAGCTAGCTCCTGAAATAGCTGCTATAACTGCTGCAACAGTCACCAGCAACACAGTTCTTAATGTATTTATAAAACTACCCCTCCCAACCATACAAAAAACATACCCCAAATTGCGGAAAATGTCAAGTAAATAACACGTTTAAGTTGTGGTTAAAATGAGGTCGAAATAGCGTCAATGCTTGCGATGTCCCGCAGCAAAGTGAGGAGTTGCCGTGCCGCACAACCCAGCTTCTTACGTCCAAAGTAGGTTACTTTTTTCGTGGCACACTCATGGCACAGTTGAAAGTGAAATGTTGACAGTAAAGGAGGGTACGGGCATTTATTGTCTTGGTGCTCAATCCGGCGTATAAATACGCCCTATGCCAAGTATTACAGGTCAAGCCGTATTGATGAAACTTCAAAGCGCCCAACAAGGAGCTGAGGCGGCTTCATCAACCATCCCTGTGTCAACAGAAACCATCAGCTCAGTCTCTACCCAAGCAGTCGCAAATAGCGGGCAAAACCTTGAACTTTTTATTGGCCTCATGCAGCAACAGAATGACCATATTGCCAATCAAATAATGCTCCTTCAGCAAAGCCACAATGACTTGCAGTGGTTTATCTCAGTGGTACTTACAATCGTAATGGGGATTGTCTCTGTCGGTGGGTATTTTATCGCTATGTTTTTTAGTAGACGGAATCGTGAATATCTCAACCAAAGTCAGGAAAAGAACTTTTATCGCTGGTTCAAAGCAGAACAAGCTGACGAAGAAAATATGTGGTATGGGGACTTTGAACGGTTAGCATCTATTGTCGGTAAAAACCACACTGTTCCTCTAAAAAAGCAGCATCAGATTGACGAGATTCCCGCTGACAAGATAAAATCACCAGAGAAGGATAAAAAATAACATGGCTTACAGGTCACCAAAAACAGTACCAGAGTTACGGTCTCTTATGATGGAGCCGCCGATTGATATTTTTGATGCAGCAAATGCATTGGGCTTGGCCGTGTTCAAATCACCTATGGAAAATAATATCTCTGGCAAGCTGGTTCAAAATCATTTGATTGATGCTTCTGCTGGAGTTGCAGGCGGTACAAGTGGATGGTCTATTATTGTCAATAGCGCACACCCATATGTACGCCAAAGATTTACGATTGCTCACGAAATTGGTCACTTTATCATGCACAGGGGTGAGGAAGATATGGTTGATGGTGAGGTTGTGGATGACCAGTTTTATAGAAGTAATATGAGTGATGAACGTGAAGTAGAGGCTAATAAGTTTGCGGCAAACCTACTTATGCCATTGGATGTAGTCATGAGAAGCTACATGACAGGAAAATCTATCAATGAAATGGCCTCACTTTTTGAGGTGTCCAGAGAGGCTATGGAAATCAGACTGGGCAAGCTGCCAGGCTCGTAAAATAGAAAAGGAGTTAATTGTTTACTATCACTTAGGAAAGGCAGTTTGATTTATGCCCAAGCCTTCTTCACCTTTAGGTGCGTAAAGTAGTCAGATGAGTTGTCAAAGTTTGTAATAATTTCTTCCACCTCTGGCAGAGTTTGAGCATACTCGGCATAGCCTTGCCTAATTAACATCCTCCCCCCCTTCAACACTTTGAAAAAAGCAAAAAATGTGCGTAAATACGCATAAAGTTTCTCATAAAGCAGGGGATGTAAACGTTGAGACCACTAAATTTTCTTAAAAGTCAGGCGCAAGCGGTACAGCAAGCGCTTTCACGGTTCAGTGTACCGTTTGTAGCCAGCCTATTTATGGCAGGGTTGATACTCGTGGAAGCCAACAACTTGAGCAGTATCCCGCATGATATTGTCGCTCGCCTTATATACTTGGGGCTAATGGTCTTTAGTCTTTTTATTGGGGCGCAGCTCTTTGCAGAAAGAACAAACCGCGTAAAAACAGGATACAGCATTGCTACCGCGTTACTCATTTTGTTAGGAGTCCTCGTTTTCGTAGAACCTCTCTTCGGTACGCAAGCGTGGACGCTGCTGTGCTTGTCTATAACAATAGGTCTGCTGTGGCTGGCAACGCCATACTTTACAAAAGGAGACTCATTCTCATTCATAAACTTTCATATATTAGTTGCACTAAGTTTTATAAGCGCCAACGTACTCATGCTGTTTTTTATCGGAGGCGTTATAGGCTTGCTAGCATCTATTGAAAACCTCTTCGGGTTGAGTACATCTGACCGAACTTACATGAATCTTTGGATTATCTGTTCTTGCTTTATCGCTCCCGTACTGGCGTTAGGGCATCTACCAAAGGAGTTTGACTCCGAATGTAACGAAACCAAATACGTACACGTGCTAGGTTGGTTTTTTGTACCGCTGGCTTTTGCTTACTTAGCTATTCTCTACCTCTACGGCTTTAAAATAGTAGTGACACAGGTTTGGCCGAGCAACTTTATTGGGTATTTAGTGCCGTTCTCCATATTGGGTGGGATGGTTATCCACTTCCTGTCTCATCTTGCTGTAGCAGGAAATTCGCCGCTTATGTCGTTCTGGCGTCGATGGTTTTATCCGCTGACAATAGGGCCGCTTGGCTTGCTGGCTGGCGCGGCTTACCTACGTATTTCAGCCTACGGCCTAACGGAAGAGCGTTACCTTTTGGTACTATTCATCGTGTGGTGTGCAGTACTGTTTCTTATTTATACATTACGCCCCAAAACGCATATCAAGTGGGTAGTATTCGTATGCGCAGGGTTAGCCATACTCATTTCCTATGGTCCGCTAACGCCTATGGATCGTGCTTACCAAAGCCAAGAGGTCCGCTTCATGAATATCATAAACAAACACAATTTGCTCCAAAACGGACAAGTCCAACCTCCAAAACAGGCTTTGCCGTACAAAGATCAAAAAATTCTCTATAGCGTAGTGTCCTATATATATAGCGCCCAACGTGATAGCTACCAAATTGCAAAAATAAAACCTCGCAGAAAAAACGATAAAGAAAGAGTGTTCAATGCGCTATTTGCCCAGTTGGGAGAAAACCCAACCAAACAAAAGGTTCTCAACCACTTAAAAATAAATGAAATAGATATAAAGGAAACTGCTTACAGAAGGGGACGTAATAACTCCTTCTACAAGTCGTTTTTAACAGTCTCTCAAATGTACGAAACAGAAGGTGCTGCCTATGTAACGGGGCGGCTCAGGTTATTGAGAAGTTCTAAAAATTTGCTTCAAAATTCTCAAAGAGTCTCTCACTTTCTAAGTATAGATGGCTGGGTTGAAGGCAAAAAAATTCGCCTGAAAATAAATGAGGAACCAGTAACGGTTGATTTATCAGACGCATTGAGGAAAAAACAGCAAACGCTATTTGGCGGAAAAGCTGAAGAACCGTTCAAAATACAAGCCTTATGGAAAGGAAAAATGCTGCAAATATATATCCTAGATATAAGCGGTAGAAAAACAACCGATATGAAAGAGGTAAAAGAAGTCACAAACCTTGGCCTTGTGCTGGTTGTGCCGAAGTAACATCAACATTGACAGCCTTCTTTTAAACGGATATTTTTGTACACAATATATTTATTTCCGTTTGAAATTTTAGAAACCTGAAAGGGGAACAGCATGAAGGCATGTATGAATTTTGCCTTTTTCATGGGGCAGTTACTGGTTGATAATAATGCAGAAAGCCAAGGTATGGAGGCTTGTTATGGCAAGTACGGAATAATGGTAAACTGGTTCTCAAGGAATCAAGAGCACATCTCCGAACAAACTCTCAAACAGTGTATTTCTAATGCGTTAGCGGAAGTAGCAAAGGGATGCTACAAAGTACTAAAGCATGAAATGCGCTTTCTAATAACAGCCGAATTCGACAGAACATTTAATCGTACCATGCGATTTCTTGGCAAGCCTTCGAACGAAACAAGTGATAGCGAGTACGCTAAAATGCGAGAGGGTTTAGCAGGGTATAACGGTTATGAAAACCTAGATAAACCTGTAAACAAGGGAATACTGCACATGATCAAACTGTTGCAGTGGTCTGTCACAATGCACGCAAGTGAGGCTCCATATCACTGGGCAGGCGGGCGTGTACTGTACTACCTAAAGTATGTCCAAACTATAAAAGGGGAGGGCACTCTTGCAAGAAACAAGCTGGATTTTATGGTCATATTGAGTTCAGAACTTGAAAAAGCTGTATTCAAAGTAAAAGAAAAGCAAAAATAGCTGCCTGCTACAGGCAGCTATTTTTGTGCAAGGTATTAAGTCAAAACACTACAAACCCCTCCCCAACCTTACAACCCTATGCTATTCTGCCCCTGCATCCGCAAAAAACGGATGTGGGGCTTAAGAACCTCTCGATATGCGGCCATGCAACGCAGGCCATAAAAATGCGTTGCCAAACTGATCGTAAGGTTGGGGAGGCAGCGAATACAATACGGCTCTGCTGGAATAAGCTGCGCCGCTCATATCGACGGTTCTTAACTCCCCAGCCACTTCACGAAGTGGCTGTTTTACTGAAAAAGGAAGCTAAAGCAGTCATCGTGTAGGTGTTTTAAAGGTTTCCAACATCCCAAATGCGAGAAGCATTTGGTTGTTGTGGGGGCTGGGGTTTTACCCCAGTAGCCATTTGCTGGCTTTGCCAGCGAACTGGCTATCAAAAAACTCAAGTGGCTGTTTTGTTTAAAAAATAACAAAAGGAGTTAAGACCATGAGATGCAGCCAACACGAACTTGACCACGGCAAATTAATCGACATTACAGATGTAATGAGAGAAGTATTAGAGCACCGAGAAATTGAGCGCATGATTAAACATTACTGCCTTGTTGGCCGTATCCGTAAATATATCATCCGCCAAATAATCTATCTGCTATTCATCATTTATTAGCTTTTGGTGTTTTAACGGTTCTCAATATCCCAAATGCGAGAAGCATTTGGTTGTTGCGGGGGCTGGGGGATTCTAAGGGCAGCACGTTTACGTGCGAACCTTAGGAGCAAACAGTGGCTTTGCCACCTGTGCAGCGATTCTAATCACCCCCAGAGCCATTTGCTGGCTTCGCCAGCGAACTGGGCTATCAAAAACTTAGTAGACCTTCTAAACGTGTACCTAGGTTTGAGCCAACGCAAACGAAGGCTGTGTTCAAACACTCGCCAAATAGCCTAAAACCCCCTGTTAAACAGGGGGTTTTAGCGTACGACTCAACGAGTTGTGGTGTTTTAATGGTTCTCAACATCCCAAATGCAAAAAACATTTGGTTGTTGTAAGGGCTGGGGTAATTTACTTTTCAGGGTCTAAAAACCAAGATTTACTCCCTATCGTAACCACAGCGGCTTTGATATAAGCTGTAGATACGGAAGGAGATGCGTTCTCCGCGAAGTCCAAAGCAAGCTCCGCAATATGAGTTGAGGGGTACTGTTCTATAATGTCTTCTGAGATGGATTGGAAGCCATTTTGGCAGCGACCAGTATTACATTGCTGCCAAAATATCCCTTCAATCTGTAAAATAACGCCTTCTTCATTCAGTGTAATAGCGTACATCTCTGAAAAGCAGTTATTGCTATCAATGATTGAAAAAGAGGCTAAAATGCAGCCATCTTCTTCAGTTATCAGTTTTTTTGCAAGTTCTGAAATAGCAGTTTTCGCACTTTCAAAAGAAGTAAATTCTATTTGTTGCTGAGTTTTTTCACTCATAGGGCAGTAGCTCCTTCGGAGTTAAGAGGTTGAAGTTAGATGGTAGAAAAAAGGTTGGTTGAAAAACCATATACGGTAACTGCAAAAGAAAGTCAAAAACCAAAAAACAGGGCACATCAAATACAGAGGAAGCACTCTATTTAATGCACCTACCAAAAACCCAAAAAGCGGCGGTGTAACCCGCCGCTTTTCAAGCTCAAATTAAATCAAGATAGTTACTTCTTAGAACCCAAATAGGCTTTCGCCGTCTTAGGGTCTAAAAAGAAAGGAAAACCTCCAACTATAAGGATGATCTGAGAAACAGCCCCGTATTTCTTAGCCTGCAAGGCAGCTTTTGCCAATAGTGTAAGAAAAATAGGCTTGTCATGGTCGTAAGTATTTATGATGGAGTCTTGAGCGTTCAAAACGTTCACAACGGTGTGGTATATGCACTCACCACCCTTAGCGAGTTGAAATGTATGCTGTTCAGGGTAGAAGGCTTTACCGTCTTTTTCCACGATAATACTGGCAGATACCACAGCAAACCTGTTGTGAGACAGGCCTACCTGTTCTTTAATGGCCTTTAAAATTTTTGCTTCGGCATCCGCAAAGCTTGCTAGTTCAATAGGTTTCATATTTACACCTCAAAGGGTAGTAAGTTTAAAAAAGTCTAACATCTCATAGGAGATATTTTTAATATGTATACAAATTTTAGATAAAAAAGTCAAAGGACTTCTTTATATGCACAAAATTTGACATTTTTTACTCTTTTTGCACCAAAATTTACACTTTTTTAGCTTCAAATATCACTTTTTAATACCGATTTATCCCTTATTCACCCTCATTTATCACTGATTTTGAGGTGTTTTACGTCGCAATTTTTTTTGTGGGGAAAAATGAAAATCTCCCGTAAACTAACTTTAATGGAAGCTATAGATGTATTTGACCTCGCCCAACAATCTATTATCACCCTGTTATGGGTGAGCGGTCCCATTATGGCCATCGCCCTCGCTGTCGGCTTAATTATTGCATTATTTCAAGCGCTTACATCCATTCAAGAGGTCACGCTAACCTTCGTCCCGAAGATACTTTTGGTCTTTTTATCAATGATTTTCCTCATGCCCCTCATGGCCGACAAGATGAATATCTTCGCGCAGGAAATATTCACGAAAATATCTGAAAAATAAGAGAAAAATGCCAGATCTCGCCAACCTTATCGTCTTTCCGGCCTTCCTTGTTTTTTGCCGTCTTGGTGCCGCAATTATGGTATTCCCTGGCTTTTCCGATCCATCTGTAAACCCGCGCGTACGCTTACTTTTAGCGATGACAGGTACGCTTCTCATCTGGCCAATGGTTGAACCAACATTACCAAACCTACCGGACACCCTCGGCAAAATGATGGAGTACATGACCATAGAAATTATAATGGGCATCCTCATCGCCATCGCCGCGCGGTTGTTTATGTCTGCCATGAACGTCGCAGGGGAGATGATTGCTTTCGCCACAGGCTTCCAAGCTGCAACCCTTTTTGACCCAATTTCTAACAGTAATAGCACGGCTATCTCTTTGTTTTTAATGGTAACTGCTGGCGTGCTAATTTTTGCAACAAACCTCCATCACGTCTTGATAGAAGGCGTCATTCAGTCCTATCAAATGTTCCCACCAGGTAATTTACCCAAATCGGGCGATGCACTTCAGGCAATTCTCACTGTCATTCAAAATTTATTTGTTGTGGGGCTAAAAATCGCTGCACCCGTGGTAACCGTTGGCTTTTTAAGCTACGTGGCGTTCGGTATTTTTAACCGTCTCATTCCACAACTACATGTATTCTTTGTTGCTTTGCCTGTTTCTATTGTCGTAGGGATGTTTGTTATGGCTTCTGTACTAGCTGCAATGCTTACACTTTTTACAACAGAAATACATAATAACGCAATTTTGTTCACCCAGCAGGGATAATGCAGTAATATATCCGCATGGACATTAAAGTAAACGGGCCTAAAGGCCTGCAAGACACTAAAAAAAGCAAAAAAACACAAAAGTCTACCAACGTAGATGGCCCTAGTTTTTCTAGCTTGTTAGAATCTGCAAGCGAAACAACAGAAACAGCCGCACCGCAGAGCACAGCGCCAGTTACAGGCATTGTAAATAACGCAGATCAGTTCAATCAGCAGGATATTCCGCAAGAGCCTGAGGCTCACGGTACGTATTTGTTAGAACAGCTAGAGGAGCTGGAGAAGGATATTCTTTTAGGTTCACCCACAGCTGCTGTAGAGAAGCTAAAAAAAGCTTTAGAACTCTCCCCGCTAGACACAGCAAAACTAACGGATAAACAAAGAGAAATTTTAGATGCTCTTCACCTGCGTGCTGCGGTAGAACTTGCTAAAATGGAATAAACTCCAACATGGCCGATGATGAAGATCAGTCTAGCAAGACGGAAGAACCCACAGACCGAAAACTCAGAAAACTGAGGGAAGACGGTAACGTACCTCGCTCTAAAGAGGTAAGTAACTTCGCAATGTTAGTAGCAATGTTAGTTGTTATTGGGCTAGCTATTCCTTGGCAAATGGAACAACTGCTTAGCTTATTTGGCACAACATTTCAGGCAGCTGGCACAACAGATGTCCAAGCCAGAAATATGGTTGGTCCTGTTATGGAAGACATTTTATTTAAAGGTATCACTGCAATTGCACCGGTATTTGTTATTTTAATGGTATTTGCTTATTTAGGAGGTATTAGCCAAACAGGGCCAATTTTATCCTTTAAACCTATTCAACCAAAACTTGAAAAAATATCCCTTATTAAAGGGATGAAGCGCCTGTTCTCTATGAAGTCTCTTGCCGAATTTTTGAAATCAGTTTTCAAACTTGCAGTCATCGGCGGTGCTATGTGGGCGGTATTTTATGTGCATGATGAAGAGCTTTTAATACTAGCGGACTTTCCGCTCATGGGTATTTTAGAAACAACGCATGCGTTAGCCATTAAGCTTATTTTAGCAGCGTTAGCCATTATGTTTGTAATCGCAGTGGTAGACTTTTTATTCCAGCGCGCCCAATACACAAAAGAACACCGTATGTCTCGGAAAGACCTAAAAGACGAAATTAAAGATACAGAAGGAGACCCTTACGTAAAACAGCGTCAGCGACAATTACAGCAGCAGCGTGCACGGCAACGGATGATGCAAGATGTACCGAATGCCGATGTCGTTATCACGAATCCAACGCACTATTCCGTAGCATTAAGTTATAAGCCAGATGAAGGCATGGCAGCACCAAAAGTAGTTGCCAAGGGAACTGACGTTTTAGCATTCCGCATCCGAGAAATTGCCGAAAAACACGATATCCCACTATACGAAGATCCTCCCCTAGCGCGCCAGTTATATGCTGATGCAGAAATAGGGGAGGAAATTCCATTGAGTCTGTATGAAGTAACCGCAAAAGTCATCGCATACATCACACAACTCAAAAAACGTTATAAAGCTTAAGTTTTCAGTTTACTTAGGTACTCTTTTCCTTTGTCAGAAATAGCATAAAGTTTTTGGCTATCAGGCTCGGTAACTGTAATAAGACCTAATCGTTCTAGGCTATCAAGACAGTTTGTCATCCTCATTGAATGAAAAGGAGGAAGAGCTACACTTGAAGTTGTATTTCCCGCGCTAGCCTGTTTATTCAAATAACGCATAAGCGTTATAGAAGTGGCTGTTTTATTTTCCGCTTCAAACACGCTAATAGCCCTAAGCACTTTATTTGGACCGGCCATATATACGTTTTGATAGAACCAAATAAAAGGGCTAACAAAGATAGTTTTAAGAATCTTCATATCAAACCTCATGTTTAGCTTATGGTAAAAAGGTAGTAAGTAGAGACCCACTTCTACAAAAGTATACATACAGTATCAAGGTAAAATTAAGTCAGAAGTTAAAAAACGTCCTTAGCTTTGCGCAAGGCGGTAAAATCTTCCAAAGTTTCAGCCTGTAAAAAGATGTTTGTTGCCAATTCTTCTGCCAAAGTAAGAGGGACAGTGCTAACACCCTGTCGCCGTAATTTTCGTACATCCTCCAGCCGTTGATTAATAGCTGTATTTTCAGGTTTTACAGTGCTACCAAATAACACGTTGCTCTCTGTATACTCATGGGCGCAATAAACTTTAGTTTCAGGCGGAAGTTGCTTAATACGTTGTAAACTCTCAAACATTTGTGCAGCAGTGCCATCAAACAGGCGACCACAACCACCACCAAACAGAACATCTCCGCAAAACAGCATGTCATTTTCAGCTGAGTAATAACTAATATGGTGCGCTGTATGGCCAGGTGTTTCCATAACAGTAAAAGTAGCATTCAAGTTTGGAACAATATTACCTTCAGCTAAAGGAAGTGTATTGGGAGGAAGTTGGCTATCGGCACCATTCCCATAAACAGGATAGCCATATTTTTGAACAAGCTCTGCAACGCCATCAATATGGTCATGGTGGTGGTGAGTCAACAAAATAGCCGCTAAGTCATTATCTCTCAAAGCGTCAACCACACCATTAGCAACCGCAGGGTCAACAACAACATACTGCTCTTGGGGAAGTCGCAGTAAAAATATGTAGTTATCCTTTAAGGCGGGGATTAACGTAACATCAATATTCATGAGGCCAGTCTAGCACAATCAAACACCTATGCTATAGTTGTACCATGCAGCCGGATATAACAACTCTTCACCAATGGTATCAAGAGCCATTAGGTCAAACATGCGCAGAAATTATCCGCCAACGGTTGCTAGAAATTGCGCCCAACTTTACGGGGGAACGTTTGCTTATCTTGGGTTATGCCGAACCATACTTAAACCTGTGGCCGCAAGAACAGGTTGTATGGGGAATGCCCGCAGCTATGGGCGGTTACGCATGGCCAGATGAAAAAAATTGCCGTAGTGCACTGGTAGATACAGAGGCACTACCATTTGCCGACCAAACATTTGACGGCATTCTGCTTTTGCACGCTTTGGAGTACAACACATGCGATGAAACGCTATTAAACGAGTGTTACCGCGTACTCTACCCAGCAGGTCGGTTGTTGGTTGTTACCCCTAACCGATTAGGGGTATGGGCACGGCGGGAAAAAACACCTTGGGCATCTGGTACACCCTACAGTAGCGGGCAGTTACGCAAGTTGGTGAGCAATAAAGGTTTCCGTACGGTATCAATACAGCATGGGCTGTTTGTACCGCCTATGGAAAGCGCATTCATCCAAAAAAGAGCCCAACTATGGGAAAAAGTCGGGCGTAAATGTGCATCTGCCATGGGCGGCGTTGTATTGCTAGAGGCAAGCAAAGATGTTTTAGGCGGACACATCATTCGCGTCCGCCAAAACAAAAGAATGCTCCCCCCAATCGTCCGCCCCGTAGCAACGGGTTAGGAAGCATCAATTTCGTCAAAGTAGCAGAAAAGAACAGGCTTTGCCTCAAAAGTAAGGTGTAAGTTTACTTGGTCAGGCTGGCCTGAGTCCTCAATATTCAAAATATTCTCCAAGCATTCTACGAGATTTTTACCTAACGTACAGTCCAGTAAATCTCCAGTTAGTGGAGCAAAATCGTCCGGTGTTGCTCCTTGTTCGGGTTGCAAAGAAACAGCTTGGACTTCTTTATTTTCAAGCTCAATGCAAGCAATGAGTAAAATCTTATCACTGTTTTTGTCTACAAAAGACGCAAAAATAGTTTGTTCACCATTCTCAGAAAAAGTTCCATCCGAAAATAGATTCTGAATGGCACATTCACAAGAGTTGCTGAGTTTTTTAGCCATAGCTAAACCTCCAAGGTTAAAAGATTTCTTCAGGAAAAAACTAAATAGTGTGCATACAATAGCAACTAGTTCCTAAAAAACAACCAAAAAATCCAATGCATCAAACATCTTCACAATTAAGGCAAGCTGTTATAAAATAGGCCAAAATTCTAAAAGAAGAAGTTTCAGTGAAATGGCTCAAAAAAAAGCATCTGTCCTTAAGGCTGCTCTTAACAAACTGACAAAAGGAAAAACGGCAAAGTCGCAGTTACTATACCGCGTGGCAGAACTTTACGCTCAGCACGTGCCAGAACGTGAAGTCCGTATTGTAGACCCTGAAGACATGGCCACGCACTTTAAGGCAATGAGCCAACTTATGGCGCAGCGTAAGCCAAAAGACATTCATGTTGCCGTGCATAATCCAAGTTACACACCGCACACAGTGGTAGAAGTCCTCATGGATGACCAAGCCTTCCTAATTGATAGCGTTTGGATGAAAATCCAAAGCCGTAAAATCGGCATCCATCATTCTTTTCACCCCGTCTTTACCGTTCAACGTACGCCAAAAGGAGCTTTAAAAGACGTTAAATTCGGAACAGAAAAAGACAAGGCTTGGAAACAGGAATCTCTTATTCACATTGAAGTTGACCGCCAAAGCTCTGAAGAAGACCAAACAGAACTTGCGAAAGAAATTAAAAAAGCGCTGACAGATGCGCAAAACGCATACCAAGATTTCACACCAATGACCAAGAAGTTGGAAGAAATTATTGCAAATGTGGAAAGCAAACATAAACCTTCTGCACAGCGGGAGGAAAATACAGCATTTATGCGTTGGTTATTAAGCGCTAACTTCATCTTTTTAGGGTACCGCTATTACGAAATAAGCTACCCAAAAAACAAGAAAGAGCCCTTAGTACAAGCCGTTAATACAAGCGGAAAAGGGATTTTGCGCCAAAAATCCAGCACATTAGCTCAGCGTAGGGCGCTATCTGAAGTTGCGCCGAATATCCGCAATTATTTGGCATCAAAGAATTTTTTAACCGTAACTAAAACACTCCAAAAAGCACCTATTCACCGCCAAGCAGACATGGATTACATCGGCATCCGCGAGTACGATGAAAAAGGGAGAGTATGCGGGGAACACCGTTTTGTCGGGCTGTTTACCTCCCAAGCCTATACAATGAGCGCGCGGGAAATCCCCATCGTTGGGCAAAAAATCCGAAGTGTTCTAGCAATGGAAGAAGACCTCCCACGAAATTCCTACAACTATAAATCGCTTCAAAACATTCTGGAAATGTACCCGCGGGATGAACTATTCCAAATGGAAGTGGAAGACCTTCATCGTATTGCTACAGGTATCATGCACTTGCAAGAGCGTCAGCAAGTAAGGGTATTCCTCAACCGCAGCGCAAGCGAACGCCAAATCAGCGTTCTCGTTTATTTACCATTAGAACGGATGAGTACACCGCAACGCCTTAAAATTCAAGACATCCTTATGGAGGCGGTAGACGGCGAAAGTATAGAGTACCAAGTGCGTATGGGGGAGGGGGTACTCGCGCGCCTATTCTTCAAAATCCGTACAAAATCTCATACAAATACACATGCAAGCGAGCAAGAAATAGAAGCTGCTGTAGCCGCTGCAACGCTAGGGTGGGTAGATAACCTGCGTCACCTGCTCATTCAAATTCATGATGAAGACAAAGGGTTGGAACTCTACAACCACTTTGAGAAAACATTTGCACCGAGCTACCAAGAAATAACATCAGAAATACTGGCAGCTCAAGATATCAAAAGACTGCAAAATATGACCGAATCAGAGGAAAGTGTGCTCTTTACTCTGCATTATAAAGAGAAAAAAGGCAGTATCCCGCGGTTACGTGTTTTTAATAAGGAGTGCAGTATTTCACTGTCTTCCGTTATGCCGCTGTTTGATAACATGGGGCTAACAGTCACAACCGAGCGTTCGTTTAAACTGCACGATGGAGACGATAACTCAATATGGCTGCACGATTTTGAGTTGGTACCACAGAAAGGCTTAGACTGTACAAATGCAGATACACTAACAGAAGCCCTGCGCCTTGTTTGGCAAGGTAAATTGGAGAACGATTGCCTAAATGCTCTTATCGTCAAAGGGCAGCTGACCATTCAAGAACTCGTCACTTTACGCATGTTAGTGGCTTACCTGCGCCAAGTTGAAAGCCGCTATGGTCGGGAAGATGTACAAAAAACGCTAATTAAGCATGCGTATGTCGCAAAACTACTGGCAGAGTTATTTGAGGTACGCTTCAATCCGTCTCTCTCAAGAAAAGCCAGCCAAGAAAAGCAAGAAAAAGTAAAAACAAAAATAGCCAATGCTTTAAAGGATATTTCAATTCTGCAAGAAGACCGTATTTTGCAAAAAATACAGGATGTTATCCTTGCAACGCTGCGCACCAACGCTTGGCAAAACAAAAGTTTGGAAACACCTATCGCAATTAAAATAGACAGCGCCAAAGTGCCGGATTTAACAAAGCCTGTGCCATGGCGAGAAATTTTCGTCTATAGCTCAAAAGTAGAAGGCGTACACCTAAGGGGCGGCGCCGTCGCACGGGGAGGGCTCCGTTGGAGTGACCGTGCAGCCGATTACCGAACCGAGGTTCTAGGCTTGATGAAGGCGCAGATGACCAAAAATGTGGTTATCGTTCCTGTAGGGGCAAAAGGTGGATTTTTCGTCAAGCAAATACCGCAAGGGGACCGTGCAACAGTTATGGCTGAGGTTGAGTCATGCTATCGCCAGTTTATCCGTGCTTTGCTAAGTGTGGCTGATAACCGTATTCAAAGTAAAATTGTCGCCCCTCAAGATGTTCGTCGCTACGACGCAGATGATGCCTACTTTGTTGTTGCAGCCGATAAAGGAACAGCAACATTTTCTGATATTGCAAATGAGGAAGCTATAAATGCAGACTACTGGCCATTGCCAAAAGGCGTCAAAAAATCACCAGGTTTTTGGCTGGGCGATGCTTTCGCTTCCGGAGGGTCACAAGGGTACGACCACAAAGGTATGGGCATTACCGCCCGCGGCGCGTGGGAATCCGTCAAACACCATTTCAAAGAAATAGGTAAAGACATCCAAAAAGAGGAGTTCACAGTTGTTGGTATTGGCGACATGGCAGGGGATGTTTTCGGGAACGGTATGCTGTTATCTAAACACATCCGCCTGCAAGCTGCGTTTAACCACATGCATATTTTTGTAGACCCAAACCCTGACGCAGCAAAATCCTTTAAAGAGCGCCAACGGTTATTCAAAACCCCTCATACAACATGGATGGACTACAACTCCAAAGTATTATCCAAAGGTGGGCAAATTTACGAGCGCAGTGCCAAGTCACTCAAACTTACAAAAGAAATCAAAGAGTGCTTCGGCATTTCAAAAGAGACAGTCACACCAAATGAACTCATCCGCACCATTCTACAAGCGGATGTAGAGCTGTTATGGAATGGCGGCATCGGTACCTATATAAAAGCAACGCAGGAAAGCCACCAAGACGTTGCAGATAGAACAAACGACGAATTGCGCATTAACGGAGCAGATGTCCGCGCCCGCGTTATCGGTGAGGGCGGTAACCTCGGCGTCACTCAGCTAGGGCGGGTGGAATACGCCCTAAACGGTGGGCATATCAATACAGATGCGCTAGACAACGCCGCGGGCGTAAACACGTCAGACGTCGAAGTAAATATCAAAATCTTGCTAAAACAAGCGCAAGAGGCGAAGAAACTCTCCATAGCCAAACGCAATAAACTGCTGGCGGATATGACGGATGAAGTCGCCACCTTGGTACTCCGCAGCAACTATCTGCAAGCCCAAGCCATCAGCTTAAAGGAACGCAATGGCGTCAAAAATATTGATACAGCACTGCGCTTGCAGCAATCTCTTACCCAGCAAGGGCTGCTTGACCCTACTATGGAGTTCCTGCCCACAGGAAAAGATTTGGAGAACAGAAAACGGGAAGGCAAAGGTTACACACGCCCAGAGCTAAGCGTCCTTATGGCTTACGCCAAAGCTGACATCTACGATAGCCTCCTCGCCAGTTCACTGCCGGATGCAGATGCGCTAGACGACACCCTGCCGCATTACTTCCCTAACCAGCTGGATAAATTCAAATCTCTGATGCAAGACCATCCCCTACGCAGAGAAATCATCGCAACGGTTGTAACAAATGATCTCGTCAACCGCATGGGGATGACATTCCTCAACCGTATGCGGGATGAAACAGGTTTTGACACAACAGCAGTCGCAAAAGCTTACCTCATCAGCAGTCGCTTGTTTGAAGCAAACCGTTGGTGGCAAATGGTTGAGCTACAAAGCACAAAAATTCCTGTCCAAGTACAGTATGAAATGTACGAAATTATCAAGCGTACAGTTGAATTCGGTGCTTTCTGGTTCTTACGGAACGAAGAACACCCCATGCGTATTGATAAAATGATGGAAAAATACGAGGAAACTTTTGGGGACGTTTATAACCAGCTGGAAACCACACTCAGTGGCCACAAGGAGCAACGCCACCACCAAAGAATCGAAGCATGGGTAGACCAAGGGCTGGATAGTGAATCAGCTCATGCCATGGGTATTGTCTCTCTACTGGTTACAGTGCCGGACATCGCTAAATTAGTACACCATAGTAGCATCTCGGTGCCGTTAGTTATGCAGTGCTACTTTGCGGTCGGGGAGCGCCTCAAGCTATCCAAACTTCACACGCTGGCACGTGGTATTGCCGTTCATAATAACTGGGAACGCGTTGCAACGCTCGCAGTTATAGACGAACTCTACGGTTACCAAAGCCGTATTGCAGAGCTTGTGCTAGCGCAGGCCAACAAAAAATCAGTCAACCCGTTGGTGCTGACTAAGGAATGGTTAGATAAACGGGGCGATGCCGTAAAACAGTATGACCACCGCGTAGCGGAACTGATGGACCAAGCGACCGTAAACCATGCGATGATGAACGTGATGCTCGGCCAACTTAAAGGATTGGCATCTTAGGTTGTTGAGGTAGATTTCGCTTTTTTAAGCGCAACAGGTAAAACAACAAAGCCGATAATAACGGCAAACCACAGCGTGGTGAATCGGATGATAGCCGTCGCGGCCAAAGCTGTCGGCATGGGTATGTCCAATGCCGTTAACAACGCAAGCATAACAGCTTCGGCACTACCCAAACCGCCGGGTAGCATGGAAAGCGCGCCTACCAACGTTGCAAAAGCGAAAATAAATGTGGCGGACATCAAACTAAGCGGATGTCCCAACTCAGCAAGCAACCAATAAAAAGCATAACATTCTGCCCCCCATCCAACAGTTGAAAGCAAAGCCGTGCCACTTAAAACAGATGGTGAAAAAAGCTTTTGCAAATGTGAAAGTAAATTCAACCCTGCCTCAAAAAGCTTAGGCTGTGGGCTACCCATTTTGCTATTAAGATACCTTAAAAGGTGTGTCCAACGGGCAGGAAAGGCAAAAAACAGCGCAAGCCCACCCACAAAAAAAACAAGAATCCCCAACATCGCCCCATGTCCCGTTACCGTGCTGGCACCAAGCAAAGCCAATATCAGCATCGCCAGTAAATCCGTAAAGTTATCCATAAAAAGCATGGGCGTAGAACGTACATACGGCACTTTATGAGATTGATGCATCAGCCATAATCGCAAAGCTGTCCCAATTTTTCCGGGCGTTGTAACAAGGGCAAAACCGGCGCTGTAATATAAAGCCATGCGGGAAAGCGGCAGTTGAACATCCAGCTGTTTGGCAAAAACAGCCCAGCGGGCGCCGCGTAAAATGTAATTGATAAGGGAAAGCCCCAGTAACCCCAGCAGCAAAGGTAAACTCACGCGGGATAAAGGCTCTTGCACATCGTCCCAACCCACCCAAAAACTCACAACAGCCAACGCCACAATAAACAAACAGGTAGAGACAATAACCGTCCGTTCAGCCTTCCTGAGTTGTGCGGGTGAAAACTTCATGGCGGCAGTGTGCCTAAAGTTACAAAAAAAGGCCACAAAAAAGCCCTTCTGAACCAATCATGACGATCGGTTCAGAAGAGTGGCAAGGCCAAATGTATGTAAACATTCCTGCATATAGGGAACATACAGGCAAGAACCTCCTCGGGTATGTTCGCTAATTCTAAAAGCTCTATCAACAGATAAAGGCATAATACTAACAACTTCCGAGGTATCTAGATAAATAATAGGTTCAATTTCGTCAAAACCTTCAAAAGGAAGGTCAATAAGATACTCCCTAATAAGCCGTTGAGAGCCATCAAAAAATTTAGGTCTCCTGTCCACATAAATGGAATTTTTGATTTTATCAAGAGTAAGTCCAGAAGCAAAAATAAGACGTCTGCCTAGTTCTTCTGTAAGCTCCCGCAGTAATGCTTTCTCTGGCGTTTCTTCTAGTTCCACCTTGCCGCCCGGAAACTCCCACATATCAGGGAAGTAAGTCATGCTAGAAGGGCGAAGCGTAAATAGTAGGTGGGGCCGTCCTGCGCTGAAGAAACGCAGTAAGGCATTTGTGCCGTAAGGCGTTTCAGTAGTCATTGTTAACCTCTTAAAAAGGCTAAGTGTTGCGTCGGTGCCCTTACAAAGAAAGGGCGGTGTATACCGCCCTTGATAGGTGATTTTTCACAAAATCACAAGAAAGTTATGCTGTTTTATAAAGAAACAGGCCGAACATACCCGACTTTGTCCATAACATCTTGCAGCGTTTTGTCTGCAACAGCACTAGCTTTGGCAGCACCTTGGGCAAAAATACGGTCTAACTCCGTTTTATCATCCATTAACTCGTAGTAACGCTTTTGGATAGGGTCAATTGTTCCGCAAACAGCCTCAGCTACAGCTGCTTTAAACGGCCCGTACTGGCTACCCTCAAATTGTGCAGCAGCATCTTCTAAAGAAACACCCGCACAAGCCGCGTAAATGGCCAATAAGTTCGCAACACCGGGCTGGTTTTCTTCATCCAAATTCACGGCACCCACATTATCCGTCACAGCTTTTTTAAACTTCTTCTCGATAGTTTTAAGGTCATCCAACAAAAAGACAGTCCCAAGCGAATCACTAGACTTACTCATCTTTTTCGTAGGCTCTTGCAGGTCTTTCACACGGGCAACATTTTTCGGAAAAGTGCCCTGCGGTAGCTTGAAGGTATCGCCGTAAACATTGTTAAAGCGGGTGGCAACAGTACGCGTTAGCTCAAGGTGCTGGCGTTGGTCGTCACCCACAGGCACTTCATCTACTTGGTACAACAAAATATCAGCCGCCATCAAAGCAGGGTAAGTAAACAAACCGGCGTTAATATTCTGCGCGTGCCGTTGGGACTTATCCTTAAACTGCGTCATACGCTCCAACTCACCCATTTGGGTGAACGTGCCTAAAATCCAACCCAACTCTGCATGGGCTCTTACGTGGCTTTGCAGAAAAATCGTACACTTGGCGGGGTCTAAGCCACAAGCAATGTACCATGCAGCAATAGCATAGCTGTTTTCATGCAGTTTTTTCGGGTCTTGCCGCACGGTAATCGCATGGTGGTCAGCCACAAAACAAAACGTCTCGTGGGTTTCTTGATACTTAATAAACTGCAAAAAAGCACCCAGCAAGTTACCAAGAGACGGCTGACCGCTGGATTGAATGCCTGAAATAATCGTAGGGCGTGACATATAAAAAAATTCCTTTTCAATAATTTAAATTGGTTATAACGGGTTTGGTTCGGTAAATAAAGAAAACAAGAATAGGCGCTTAGCGCCACAAAAAGAAAACAGAACGAATTTTAAGCTTAACCATGTAAAGAAATCCCCTTGTGTTCAGATTTTCTCTCGTACATGGCTTGGTCAACAGCGGTTAAAATATCTTCAACTTGTGTTTCAGCACCGCAGAAAAACTTAACCCCAACGCTGGCAGAGCAACTAAGTGTCTCGCCATCTACTTCAAGGGATATCTTCTTCACCGCGCGCTCAACAACCTTGCCTTTAAATTCAGCCTGAGACGCAGAAATCTCTTCCATAATCACGGCAAATTCGTCTCCACCAATGCGAGAAACCGTATCCGTATCCCGAAACAAGTTCTGCAAAACGCGGCCAAGTTCCTGCAAAATGGCATCGCCTGCCTTGTGGCCGTAGGAATCGTTAATCTTCTTAAAATCATTCAAATCAATGTACAAAACAGCACCAGGGCGGTCATAACGCTGAGCATTCTTAACGGCACGTTTAAGCGTCTCATCAAAAACCATACGGTTGGAAAGCCCTGTTAAATGGTCGGTATTGGCAAGCTGTAATAATTCCCGCTCTGTTTTTTTGCGGCGCGTAATATCAGACATATAAACCGCCACCTGCTGACCCCTCATAACAGGTAAGCGGCTTAAACTAAGAGAAACCCAGCGCGGCTGCCCGCGAGAGCCCGTCAACCTCAGTTCAATGTCATGGTGCGTTTGTCCGCGCTTGAACACACGTTTAAGAACCCGCTCAAACAAAAGCTGGTCTTCTTCCCATATAAATTGAGACAACGTCATATCCGCCAGTTGAGCCATAGGCTGCTTTAGCCACTCACTCAAGGTTTTGTTAACGTGCTGCAAATGGCCACATTCATCCAAAAAAGCAATGCCAAAAGGGGAGTAAGCCAAAGCGGCCGTGTATAAATCCCGCGCATCTACTTGGGGAATTTCCAAAGGCTGAGCCGCACCTGTAATCGGCACAACAACACCATCATCGGCATCGGCCAAAGGCAGGGGGGAACAAGAAGGGCGTTTTGTATAACTCATGGTTTTCACAAAATAGAGCAACATTATACGCCCAAAAAAAACATCTTGCAACTATTTTTGTATACAAACAAGTAAAGGGCCCCTAAAAAGGAGCCCCTTACAAGAAATAACATTTAATTTTTATTGAGAAAATCCAATGTTGCTAATGAATAGGTACTTCAAAGTATCCAACATTTTATCGTCTTCATGAACCAAACATCCAACAATAGCATTAGTCTGAGTGAATAAACCGTCCACCAAAGACTCACGGTGCGTTACATGTCGCATCGTATTAAAGTCAGCATATAAAGCACAAATCTGCTGTAAAACCTGAAAATCTTCAGGAATTTTCTCCTGAATAGCAAAAAAGTTGGCACTTAATGAGTTCGTCAAGCCATATTGAACCTTTTCTGCCGCAGACCTAAAACCTTCAATATCAGCTGACCTTTTAATGACTCGGCTTAACACTTTTTGCCAGAAAACTGCTGTCGCAGGGTACAAATCGCGCCCCTTGTAACAACATTTAATAATATCCTGCGCAAATTGATTGCGGTCAGGCTGCTCCATCTGGCTGGCAATAGCTAAAGCTGTCAGCACAAACTCCACCGGTATGCCGTACTTTGTTTCAATAGAAATAAGAGCAAGGCAGTCTTCCGCACTCCTTGGGTTACAAAAAAGCTTAATAAGCCTTTGTTTTGCAAACTTTTCAGATAGTTTTTTTCGCTGTGGTAATGCCCTCTTAGGAACAGGTTCTCTAGTCATCGTGTGTATAGCCTGTTTCGGGTTGGCGGCACGAGAGCCAATCTCCTGATTAGATTTAGGAGATTGTTGTTGATCAGGTAAAAAGCAAAAACGTTGTTTCATTGCTGGGTAAAGTTCAGAGCTAGTATTGCTCATATAAGTAT
>JAPPOO010000038.1 GCA_028817875.1 Alphaproteobacteria bacterium
AATTTTGGTGCAAAAAGAGCAAAAAATGTCAAATTTTCGTGATTTTTTGGCGTTTCTGCCTGCTTTTTTTTGTATGCAATATAGCAGGCGCGGGATGAGGAGGTAGAGTGTGCTGGGTGAAGGCGGGGCGAGATGCTGTGAAGAATGAGAGAGTAAAGGTGTTGAAGTGGTAAACTGGGGGAAATGTTCGGTTGAAGCGATTGCTTGGTGGCAAGTGAGAAAATTATGTGATTGTTAGTGCGGGCGGTGTTGTATGCATAGTGGTTTGCTCCTAAGGTTCGCACGTGAACGTGCTGCCCTTAGAATCCCCCAGCCCCTACAACAACCAAATGCTTCTGGCATCTGAGATGTTGGGAACCGTTTCTAAGCAACGCTTTTGGGCAACTTCTTCCATTTTTTGTCTATTCCCCACTGCTTGTGTACTTCTGTGTACATGGTGCAGCGTGCCCTGTTGATTTGTTTGATAGCCCATTCACTGGCAAAGCCAGCAAATGGCTACTGGGGTAAAACCCCAGCCCCCACAACAACCAAATGCTTTTCGCATTTGGGATGTTGGGAACCGTTAAAATACCAGATGATGGGTAAATATTTGGCTATGGTTTTCTTTATTTTTCGTTGATGAGTTTGCTGATGAGACTGGTGAAGGCTTGTTTTTGAGCTGGTGCTAATTCTCGGAAGTTTTTGATAAAAGTAAGTTCTTTGGTGGTTATGTTGCTTGGTTTTTCGGAAAGTTGTGGTGATTTTTGGTAGTTTTCAAAGAAAAACTGGATGGGTGTTTTGAGGATTTGAGAAAGTTCGTACAATTTTCTGGCGCTGATGTGGTTGTTCCCATTTTCATATTTTTGAATTTGTTGGAAGGTGATGCCGAGTTGTTTGGCGAGGCTTTCTTGAGAGATACCTTGCAGTTTGCGTTGTTGTTTGAGGCGTTGACCAACGTGGATGTCGATGGGGTGAGGTGATTTATTCATAACGGCTGAACTCTATTTTATTAAAACAAAACAGCCACTTTGTGAAGTGGCTGGGGAGTTCGTAACCGTGACATAAGAAACGGTGCAGCTTATTTCAGCTTTCACCGTATTGTATTCGCTGCCTCCCCAACCTTATGATCAGTTTGGCAACGCATTTTTATGGCCAGCGTTGCATGGCCGCTTATGTCGGAGGTTACGACACCCCACATCCGTTTTTTGCGGATGCGGGGGCAGAATAGCATACGGATGTGTGGTTGGGTATGGGTTTTTGTGGTTGTACATTTGTTTGACAAGGGGAGAGCTTTCTATTAATTAGTATACAAATAACTATCTATAAACTCGGAACTTTTTCTTACTTAACAAAGGAGTAATTCATGAACTGGGAAAATTTACTTGAGGGTATAAAAGAGGATAGTGCTGTAGATGTTTTTATAGGCAAGTTAAAGAGGCTTAAATTGACAGAAGAGCAAGCTAATAAAGCTACAGCAATGTTTTTTGGTCATATCATTCTTGAGCTTTATTCACAGATGTCTAGTGTTTTTGGCTCTGCTAAAGTTGTTGAAGTTACCAGTTTTGCTGAACCGTTGGTGCAAGGTAAAGTGGAGCTAAAGTTGTTAAAAGATAAACTTAAGGCTCTTGAAAAAGTTAAAAGGGTTCATGAGACTGATAGAGGCAAGAATCTAGTTGATACTGCTGTGCGTATTGTTCGATTTTTTTCTGGCTCTGGCAGTAAACAGAGTGCTGTTGTTCAAATATATAAAAATGTTTTACGAGCAAAGTGTGAGATTGAAAATGGTTCGGATTTTTTTGACCAGTGGTATGGTTTTCTAGAGGATGAGGTAGAGACATAGTTACTACTTTTTGGATGGTGGCTCCCGACGTTTTGTTGGGAGCTTATCTTTTTGTATATTTGATTGTTTGAATAGTTTTAGGTATACGAGGAAGTATTAAACAAACACTAGGTGTGGGAGATTTCTACTTTTGCGCCTGCTGGTTCACCTTTCATGCTTTTTTACCTTTTTGGAGATTTGTGATGACTGTTAACAAAAATCCGGCGTTGTCGGTTGCTCCTTTGTTTTTAGAGGGGAGTGATGCTACTTTAACTGCGTCAGATATTCGGGAAATATTTTTGGATATTTTAGCGAAAGAGCGAGATGCCAAACGTTGTTTAGGTGTTGAGACTTCTGCGGGGATATGCTTGGAATTTCAAGCTATTTTATGGGCCGTTGGTTGCAAGCTTAATTCTGTAGATTTGCAACTTTTGGTATACCGTCTTTTTGAAGATAGAACTCCGTGTGGAATTGATTCCTACGCTGCTGCCAGCACATTTTGGTTTAGGGCATTAGGTAGGTTACTTGCGCGTCATGCTTCTGAACATGACTATGTTGCTGATGTGTTTTCTGCTCAAGAAATGTTACTGAAGCTTGGGAGTGATTATTTGCAATATTTTCCCGATATTAAGCAAAGCTGGCTTGATGTAGATGATGTTAACGAAGAGCAGCTGCATCATGTGAATGCGCTTAACCAAATTAAGAAGTTGTGTGCTTTGTCTTGCGTTGTACGTACGCGTGAGCACTTAACCTCAACTCAAGAGGCGTTGTTTTATACAGCTTCTTTGGCTATTTCTTACCTTTTTGAGGATGATGAAGATTCTGGTTTGTCTTACTTTTTGATAGATACGTTAGTTGAATCTTTTCATGAAATTCGAACTTCTTGATATTTTGTTACTTAAAGAGTGGAGAGCCTTTTTTTAAAGGCTCTTTATTTGTTGCAGGGTAGTTTGTTTTTGTGTATACGAATGTAAATTTGAAATTATCGTCTGTAACGTTTGTTAGGTAAAGGAGGGGGATATGCTTAAACGGCTATCTTTTTTGGCATGGGTTTTTATATCCATTTGTTGCTTGTGTGGGGCTATTGTTTTTCTTGTGCTTGCTGCTATAGAAAAAGATGCAATTAAATTCGGTTTGGCAGCTTTTTGTATCTGTGGTTTAGGGGCTTCGGTTAGGACTTTCATGTTGTGGTGGGGTAAGTGTAACCTTACAGAACGTTTTTTGGCGTTTGTGGTGTGTGGAGCGGCTTCTTCAATTTTTTGCTATTGGGGAGCTTTGCCTTTAATCAATGGAGGTGATTTACCCATAGGAGTGATTAGGCTGTTTTTTGCTGCGCTGTTTTTTGTAATTATGCTGCTTGTAAAGGCTGAAGGTATTCAGAAGATTAAGCAGGTAGTTTACGATATCTGCCGTGATTTGCCATCATTTTTTACGGTAAGTAAAACTAAATAAAACGCAAAAGAGGAGGCTTGTTTAGAGCCTCCTTTTTTGTTGGAAAGAGAATTTACGGGATTTGGCCAGCAAAAACTTGGCGATATACTTCAAGTGTGTGAGTATGTGGCTACGAGCTTGAACTATTTGCAAATGGGTTAAAGGGTTTCATATTTAGGATGCTAAAAGAAGAACGCAGTATTTTGTGGCGCACGTCCTCCACTTGTTTGGGGCTGGCGTTGCCGGCTGTGATGCTAGGTAACGGTATTATGTACGGCCTGACGGTGTTGGGGATACTCACGGGTTTGCTGGCAACCAAAGGGATGAGCCTGCGCGCAACGGTTATGATGGTGCGGCATTCTAAACTTATGTGGTTATTGTTGTGTTTGCTAGCGGCTTTGGGTGTTTCTTCTTTATTGGGCATAAGTCCTGATTATAGCCTCCATAAAACGGGGCAGGTTGCGGCTATGATGGTTATTGCTTTGCTGTTGTTTGCGGCCTTGCGGGAAATGCCTGGGCGTTATACGAATATTCTTCAGAGGTCTTTAGTTGTTGGTGTTGTAAGTATGGTGCTTTTGGCATGGGTGGATGCCTTTGCGGATAGCCATCGGCTTTCTGCTGCTTTGCATGGCGTGGAAAAAGCGTTGACGGTGCATCGGTTGAATTTCCATAGTACGGCCATTGCGTTGTTGTTGCCTTTTGTATGGGCGTTTTATGCGCGTCGGTTACGGGAGCGTGAGCCGTTGGTTAAAATGAGCGCGCCGATTGTTTTGCCAATCTCCTTAGCGACGGTGTTTTTGTGTGGTGGACGTGCGGGGATGATTGCCGTGGTGGTTTCATTGATTGCTTTTTTAGCGTTGGGAGCACAGCGGTTTAATTTTAACCTTCATGCACGGCACTGGTTGGCTACTTTGGGAAGTATTGCTGCGGGTGTTGGAGCGTACATTTTGAGCCGTGGTAATTTGGGCGCCTTTTGGGAGCGTTTGGAAGTATCACAAGGTGACCGTGGTTTAGGTGGTGGCCGTTGGGAGATTTGGCAGACATCTTGGAACCATTTGTTAGACCAACCACTAACGGGTATTGGGCCGAATGCTTTTAGGCACCTGCCTGAGAATGTGGATTTTCACCCGCATAATGCTTTGTTGCAGTTGGCGCTGGAAACAGGGTTGATTGGTACTGTGCTTGCTGCTGGTGGTATGTTGCTGTTACTGACGATGTTTTACCGTTATGCCCAAAGTAATGTGTTCGGTTTGGCAGGGCTGACAGCATTGTTGGGGTATTTGGCTTCAGCGATGTTTAGTAAATCTATCTTTGATATGGAATGGTTGGCGATACTGACGTTGTTGCTATGCATCGGTTGGCGTTTAGGGTGGAGCCGCGGCCAAAAGCTAGAAGGGGATATTGTTCATACAGGGAACTTTCTGGAAGAGTTGAAGTCGAAAAAATCTGCTTAATGATGACGAAAAAAATACGCGTTTTACAGGTTATCAATGGTGCTAAGCCCGGCGGTGCTGAGACGTTTTTTTTACGTTTGGTTAAAGCCTTTCATCAAAATGATTTAGGGATAGATATGTTGCCCGTTGTACGGGAAGGGGCTTGGTTGGCTGAGCAGTTAGATACTGCGGGCATACCTTATAAAACAGCAGCTTTTGGTGGTTTTTTTGATAGAAGTACCCGTAAAAAAATCACAAGCTATATTGAAGAATGGCAGCCACAGGTAATTCAAAGTTGGATGAACCGCGCAACGCGCTTTGTGCCTGATGTGGCGATTCCTAAAGTAGCACGGTTGGGTGGTTATTATAATTTACGCTACTACCGCAAGATGGACCACCTTGTGGGCAATACGCAAGATATTTGCCGTTATATTAAAAGTAAAGGGTGGGACGGCTCGCGCGTGCATTATATTCCTAATTTTGCCGAAGAACCTCCTGAGGACTTTAAAGGATTACGTGAAGATGTGCGCGGGCGGTATGGCATCCGTAACCGTAAATGTGTTGTTTTATTGGCTGGGCGTTTGCACGAAAATAAGGGCTTTGATTTAGCTTTATATGCTTTGCGTTCGCTGCCTGAAAATATTCATTTTTTAATTGCTGGAGATGGGCCACAGCGGGCGGTACTGGAATCAGTTGTTGAAGCGGATAATTTGCAAGACCGTGTGACGTTTGCGGGATGGGTGCCGCATATTAGCCCGTTAGCCGCAGCGGCTGATATTTGGTTGGCACCTAGCCGTATTGAGCCATTGGGGAATATTGTACTGGATGCTTGGGCACATAAAATACCTATTATTGCGAGCAATGTTGTAGGGCCTATGTCCTTGATTAGAGACGGAGAAGACGGTTTATTGATTCCGCTAGAGGATGATAAAGCGATGATTCATGCAATTGAACAGTTGGCAAACGATGCGGAAAAGCGTATGAGTATGGCAGCTAAAGGGTATGAGACATTTCAGGAAAAATTTACGCCTGATGTTGTGATGAAGCAATATGTTGAATTTTATGAAAAATTAACGGAATCCCGTATAAAATAATGACAACAAAAGATACAAAAAC
>JAPPOO010000068.1 GCA_028817875.1 Alphaproteobacteria bacterium
TTGAACATCAAGAAGACTAGGTTCAATAACATGTTCAAAATTAATAGTATCTAAATCTTTACTATTCAATAAATCTGTCAATGGCGAAATAACACCTATATTAAGTGAATCCGCTATCATACTTCCATTAGCAAAACGTACACGATAAGAATACGGTGTTTGCTGCTCTCTCTCTAAAACGCGTGTTAGCTCAGTGTTAACCACTAAATCAGATGTACTCAGCAAATGAGATTGCTCTAAAATTTTTCGTAATAGCATTGGTTGAGAAACAAGAATTCTAATATCTCCCAATGGGCGAACCCGTTCATCAAGACCCAACTGCCCCTGCATAGAAAAACTATCATCTTCTCTACTATAGATAAGGTCTTCTATCTCAACATAAGCTTGCTTCCGTTGAATATCTTCAAAAATAGTACCCAATCTCTCTATCAAAACATCTTGATCTCGACTCCTTAGTACGGTAGTCAAGCTATCCAACCAGTCATTTGAAAAATTTATGATTCTACCTTTAAATAGTAAAGAGGGAACATCTAAATCATTACCCTTAAATAGAGAACTCACCACCTTTTTAAGAGTTACAGAAGCGTTTAAAACATGAACGTCTTCAAACTGAGCTGTCATATCCACAATACCAGTACGCAATATTTCTACACCATTATCCTGTACTAATACCGTTAAATGAGAAAACACAACTTCATTTGTACTCGGAAAAAACTGAATTCCGCCATTCTCCATATGAATTTGATAAATTTTAGCAACTTTACCACGGTTCAAAATCTCTAAAGTTTGCTCTTTCGGGAACTTCATCCCTAATTTATAGCGACCTAAAAAATCACTCTCAAAATCAACATCACCTAACCTATAGCGCAATTCTTTACCTTCTAAAACAGCACCTTTCAAAGTCATTTGAATACGCCCCAATACATAGTGCCTCTGAACACTTTGGTAGGATAAGCGAGCACCAAGCATCTCTGACACAGTATTTACCAAACGAACTTCAGCTTGATTCACTGCATAAAACCAAAACCCTCCAACACCAATTGCCAATAATGTGAGAGCAAACAAAAAGGCACTTAAAAACCGTAACATATAATTGATATAGGGCACTTTTAGCTGTTTTCCAAGGGGCTCGTCATAGCTTCAGGCCGCACAAGCCTGTCAAATGACTTCCCATCCAAAATATCTAACTCAATAGCAGATTCACGCAAAGTAATACCTTTTTCGTAAGCTGTTTTAGCAATCTTAGCCGCATTATCATACCCAACGTGAGGATTCAAAGCAGTCACAAGCATAAGAGATTCATTAAGCAATTTATCAATCCGTTCTTGGTCTGGCTCAATGCCAATAACACAATTATCAGTAAAGCTATGGCAAGCATCTGCCAACAACCGACAACTATGCAAAAAGTTATGAATCATCATCGGCTTAAAAACATTTAATTCAAAGTGCCCTTGCAAGCCACCAACTGTAATAGCAGTATCATTCCCAATCACTTGGGCACAAACCATAGTTATTGCTTCACATTGAGTAGGGTTTACTTTACCAGGCATAATAGAGCTACCTGGCTCGTTAGATGGCAAAACAATCTCACCGATTCCACAACGAGGGCCAGAAGCAAGTAAACGAATATCATTTGCTATCTTCATACAAGCCACAGCAAGCGTTTTTAAAGAACCACTTGCCGCAACAATGGCATCATGCGCTGCAAGGCCGGAAAATTTATTTTCCATTTCAACAAAATTTTGTTCCGTTAAATTGGAAATTTCCACACACACACGCTCTCCAAATTCAGGATGCGTATTTAAACCTGTTCCTACAGCAGTACCGCCAATAGCCAACTGCAATAAGCCTTCCTTTATCTGAGAAATACCATTCAACGCATCTGTCAGCTGAGCTTCGTAACCAGAAAACTCCTGCCCCAACGTCAACGGTGTTGCATCCTGCAAATGTGTACGCCCAATCTTAACAATATGACGAAAAGCTTCAGACTTTGCTGCTAAAGAATCTCTTAACTTCATCACCGCAGGCTCAAGATCATTCACCAAAGCCAATACAGCAGCTATATGCATGGCTGTTGGAAATGTATCATTAGAAGACTGACCGTGGTTAACGTGGTCATTCGGGTGAACAGGCGTTTTGCTACCACGTTTTCCACCCAATATTTCAATAGCACGGTTTGCTAACACTTCATTCGTATTCATATTAGTCTGTGTCCCGCTCCCTGTTTGCCAAACAACAAGAGGAAACTGGTCATCCCACTGCCCTTGAATCACCTCATCAGCTGCCTGACTAATTGCATCTGCTACCTCACGTTCAACACGCCCTAAATCAGCGTTCACAAGTGCGGCAGATTTTTTAAGAATCGCATAAGCACGGATTAGAACAGACGGGAAACGGTCTTCACCGATTTTAAAATTTTGAAGTGAGCGTTGTGTCTGAGCTCCCCACAGGCTATCTGCCGGAACAGCGACTTCTCCCATGGTGTCCGTTTCAATACGCACTTGGTCTTCAGGCAGGTTATGTACATTGAAAGCCGCTTTAGCCATTATTATTTAGTCTCCTTATTTGGCAAAATACGCAAGAAGTCTAACGTGGGCAGCAACCACCGTCTACAATAACAGTAAAATAAATGCTGCCCGCAGGCAGCATTTTATAACTTGCAGATAAGCTTACTTACGCAAACCAAGCTCTTTAATCAATGCTTGGTAACGACCTTGGTCTTTACCTTTCAAGTAAGCCAACAATTTACGACGAGTAGAAACCATACGCAACAAACCACGACGAGAGTGGTTATCCTGACGGTGAGACTTAAAGTGCTCCGTCAGTGTGTTAATACGGCTTGTAAGCACAGCAACTTGTACCTCAGGGGAACCTGTATCACCCTCTTGTTGTGCAAATTTCTTAATAATTTCCTGTTTTGCTTCCGCAGTAATAGACATATCTCTTTTCCTTTCGCGATATTACTTATATTTCAATTTACTCAAAGTTACGGATGATATGCATATCACCCTCTTCATCCACTTCAATGAGAGACACCATACGTCTATCTCGGTCATGCACTTGGCGTTTACCAGCTGGTAAATGGATACGCCGTAGCACTTTCCCGCCACGTATTAACGTCGTCTCTAGTGGAGTGGCAATGTAGACCGGAATATCGGCCAGTACTACATCCACCGGCTGCAGGAGGATTTCCGCCTGCGTTTGGCTTATTTGCCTGTTTTCAGCATATGTGTCAACAAAATTATCCACATCTTGGGGTGTAACACTATTTTTTATGGAAAATGCACCTGCTTGTGTACGTTTTAAAGTAGTGACATACCCATAACACCCCAGCATTCCACCTATATCTCGTGCTAAAGAACGAATATAGGTTCCTTTACTCACTTTGGCACGCAATACTGCTGCCTCTTCCGTAAATTCAAGAAGTTCTAACGTGTAAACTATAATAGAACGTGCTTCCAGTTTAACCTCTTGCCCGCTACGAGCCAGCTTATGCGCTCGCTGACCATTCACCTTCAACGCACTAAAGTTAGGCGGTAATTGACTAACTTTACCCGTAAATTTAGGGAGTATCTTTTCTAACTCGGCTTGTATTGGCCGTTTATCTGACGAATATAGCACTTCCCCTTCAGCATCATCCGTCGTCGTCTGCTGGCCAAATGTAATTGTGAATTCATAGGTCTTATCAGCATCTAACGTAAACTGCATAGTCTTTGTTGCGACACCAATTGCAATCGGCAACACACCATCTGCTAGCGGGTCTAACGTGCCACCATGACCAATTTTCTTAACATTCAAAGTACGCTTCAAATAACCTACTGCTTCCGCAGAGGTCATCCCCACTGGCTTATTAAAGTTAAGCCATCCGTTAAGTCGGTTAGGTTCTGGTTTAACTGGTTTTTGCATAATAGGCCGAGGTCACCCCCGCAAGCTTAGGCCTTAGCTTCTTCAGCTTGAGACTGAGCTTTTTCTTGCTCTGCCATCATAGCTTCTAAGTCAGCAAAAGTCTTCTTCACCTCATTCAGCTGATAAACCTCAATAACATCACCCTCTTGAATGTCATCAAATTTATCAAAGGTCATCCCACACTCAGTACCAGCTTTAACTTCTTTAACCTCATCTTTTTCACGACGAATAGAAGACAATACACCATCATGCACCACTGTTCCGTCACGTAGTAAACGTGCTTTTGCATTACGACGCACAAGCCCGTCTGTCACCAAGCATCCAGCAATACGACGTTTAGAGATTTTAAATACCATCCGAACTTCAGAACTACCAAGAATTTCCTCTTCATAGTCAGGAGCCAATAAACCAGCCATTGCATTTTTCAGGTCATCAATCATATTGTAAATCACGCTATAGTAACGGACTTCAACACCCTCTTTCTCTGCAATACGGCGCGCTGTCGCATCTGCACGCACATTAAACGCACAAATAATAGCGTCCGAAGCCATAGCAAGGTTAACATCCGTTTCCGTAACCACACCAACAGCACCATGTAAAACATTTACCTTAACCTGCGGTGTATCTAAACGACTGAGTGTATGACGAATCGCTTCAACAGACCCTTGAACATCACCTTTCACAATAACATTCAGTTCTAATTTATCAACTTCGGCCATACGGTCAAACAAGCTGTCCAAGCTAAGCTTACGAGCAGCCTGAGCAGCCTCACGGTTCTTCTGATCACGGTACTCCGCTACTTCTTTCGCACGCTTATCATCTTCCACAACAACAAAAGTATCTCCAGCAGAAGGAACTCCTTGCAAACCAAGTACCTCTACCGGCATAGAAGGCCCTGCTTCCTTAACAGGTTGCCCCTGAGCATCATTCATAGCACGCACACGTCCCCAAACAGAACCTGCAACCAGAATATCTCCAATTTTAAGCGTTCCGCGTTGAACAACAACTGTCGCAACAGAACCACGACCTTTATCAAGCTCAGCTTCTACCACAACACCATCAGCACGACGTTTCGGGTTTGCTTTCAAGTCCAACATTTCTGCCTGAAGAAGAACAACCTCCATCAACTCTGTTAAACCATCACCTTTTAAAGCAGAAACAGGTACACTCGGCACTTCCCCACCAAAGTCTTCCAAAATCAATTCATGAGATAGCAACTCATTCTTAACGCGGTCAGGGGTCGCATCAGGCTTATCCATCTTGTTAATAGCAACAACAATGGGCACTCCAGCGGCTTTAGCGTGTTGAATCGCTTCAATCGTCTGTGGCATCACACCATCATCTGCCGCTACAACTAAAATCACAACATCCGTTGTTTGAGCACCACGCGCACGCATAGCTGTAAATGCCGCGTGACCAGGCGTATCTAAAAACGTAATTTTACCTTTACCATCTAACTCAACTTGGTAAGCACCAATGTGCTGGGTAATACCACCAGCTTCTCCCGCTGCAACACGTGCTTTACGCAAGCTATCAAGAAGTGTTGTCTTACCATGGTCAACGTGCCCCATAACAGTTACAACAGGCGGACGTGATTTAAGGTCTTTCGCAGCATCTTCGTCCTCTACTAAACCTTCCTCAATATCAGCTTCAGAAACTGTTTTATACGTATGTCCAAATTCTTCAACAATCAAAAGCGCTGTTTCTTGGTCCAGTGTTTGAGTCAGGGTCACCATCTCACCCATCATCATCAATTTCTTAACAACATCAGAGCCCTTCTCCGTCATACGGGAAGCCAGCTCTTGCACAGTAATAAAATCAGGAATCTCTACTTCACGAATAACCTTCTCAGCAGGTCTATTATCCTCTCTCCCTTCACCTGTACCAGAAACACGCTCTTTCCGACGAGACGGCATACTACGGTAACGTTGCTCAAGTTCTTCCATGTAGGCATTACGTCCACGTTTTTTGGAAGCATCTTTAGCGGCAGGTTTCGAAGAAGCTTTTTTATAATTATCGCCAAGTGTCAATGTTTTACGAGAAGCATCATCCGCCTTATGGCGAGCGTTCGCATCTTCGCGAGATGACGCAGCAGCTTGTTGTTTTGCAAGTTCTTTCTCTTCCGCCTCTTTTTTACGGCGTGCCTCTTCTTCCACCAAGCGTTTACGGTCTTCTTCCTCTTTTTGGCGACGTTCTTCTAAAGCAGCAACTTGCTTGGATTGTAATTCGGAAGCCTTTTTAAGGTCAGCTTCACGGCGGTCTTTTTCTAATTGCTCATTTTTACGCGCTTCTTCAAGCACTTTCATCCGGCGTGCCATTTCAGAATCGGCACTATGCGCTGTTGTGTTACCACCTGTATCTGCGCCAAAACGGCGACGACGAACTTCTACGGATACACCCGCACCTTGGCTGTTTCCACCGCCAGAAACACTAAGCGTTCCACCAAGACTAAGGGTTCCCTTTTTTGTATCTTTACTATCCGTCATATATTACTCCTAATCTTCTATAAACGCCTGTGCACGGTGCAACGTATGCCATATTTTGCTATCCGTCAAACCAACCACACTGGTATTGGGTACACTTGTTAGTTTTTCAAGTTGCTCTTTTTCCAAAAACGTACATTTAGGCTGTTGAAATAACTCTATTTTTTTCTGAGCGTGGCTCCCTGCATCACTCGCCAATACAACCCCTACTAAAAACTGAGATCTCTGAGCTTTCAACACTTCTTCCAACCCTATAACCAAAGCTCCAGCCTTTTTAGCTAAACCTAACGCTTGTAAAGCTTGCTTGGTTAATTGAACAGTAACACGGTCTTCTAAGTCTTCTGGTACCTGAGCATTCAAGTATTTAGACAAACCGCGTTTCTGCATAGCACGCTGTAAAGCAGTACGGTTAGGACGTGTGTAAGCCCCTCGTCCATCTGCCTTACCACTTAAATCAAACCAAACTTGGTTATCAGGCCCTTTCACAAACCGCAACAGCTCACGCTTAGGTAGGCTTTCACCTGTCCCCAAACATTTGCGATGCGGTTGTGTTTGAACCATGGTACATGTTTCCTACCTAAGCAGTTGCAGGAGCTGCTTCAGCGGAAGAAGCATCTGCATCAACAACATCAACTTCGTCTTCTTCCTCGTCTTCGTCCTCAAACCAGTGAGCACGAGCCGTCATAATCAACTTTTCAGCTTGCTTGTCTGTCAACATACCAGTTGGCAACATTTCTTGAAGCTCATCCGTTGCTAAATCAGCTAAATCATCAAGTGTTTTAACGTCATTTTCAGCCAAAACAGTTAACATATCTGCTGTCATTCCCTCAAAACTAGAAAGGTCTTCAGCAACACCCAGCTCTTTCAGTTTATTTGCCGCAGCATCTAAACAAGCTTGAGCACGGTTTTGTAGCTCTCCTGCAATAGCTTCATCTAAACCGTCAACAGTCGCTAATTCTACTGCTGGTACTTTTAGTAGGTCATCAACTGTTTGAAAACCTTCAGAAATTAACAAACGCGCTAGCACTTCATCTACATCCAAATTGCTAATAAAGTTCTTTGTCCACAAATCAATTTCTTGTGTACGGCGTTCAGCTTCTTCCGTTTCAGACATCACATCAATATCCCAACCTGTCAAAATAGAAGCTAGCTTCACATTCTGACCACGGCGACCAATCGCAAGTGATAAGTTATCTTCAGGAACAGCAACTTCAATACGGTTGTCGTCTTCATCCAAAACAACTTTTGTCACAATAGCAGGCTGCATCGCCTTAACTAAAAATTCAGCAGGGTTTGGTGACCACTCAATAATGTCCACTCGCTCACCTTGAAGTTCTTGCGTAACAGCTTGCACACGTACACCGCGCACACCCACACACGCACCAACAGGGTCCATATTGTGGTCAAAAGACTTAACAGCCATCTTAGCGCGGAATCCAGGGTCACGGGAGGCACCCATAATCTCAATAGTACCGTTAGCAATTTCAGGAACTTCTTCCTTAAACAGCTCAATCAAAAACTGAGGGTGTGTGCGGGAAACAAAAATTTGTGGCCCACGGTGAGATTCCTGCACTTTGTAAACATACGCACGTACACGGTCGTTTTGTTTAAAGGCTTCACGTTGAATAATCTCTTCCTTCGGCAAGTAAGCCTCTGCTTTACCAAGGTCAATCAACACACCATTGTAATCAACACGTTTAACAATACCGCTAATAAGCTGACCAACGCTATCTTTGTACTCATCAAACTCACGGTGACGCTCAACATCTTTTACCTTTTGGAAAATCACTTGCTTCGCTGCCTGGGCCGCAACCCGACCAAAATCAATCGGAGGTAAATCTTCAGTAATAATATCACCAATTTTAGCGTCAGGGTTTGTTTCCTGCGCTTTTGCTAAAATAACTTGGCTCGCATTCTCTTTTAGTGGGTAACCACGGCGGTCACACGCAGGACGCATTTCAGGCTCACGCCCTTCACGGTTTGCCAAACGAACTTCTTCCAAGGATGTCGGTTCCATCACCATCTGAACCACTTCAATAAGCTTTTTCAGAACCACATCACCACTCAAACGGTCAATCGTCGCTTTAATGTTAAGCTCCATACCGTATTTGCGACGTGCCGCCATCTGAATGGCCTGCTCCATCACTTCCAAAACTTCGTTTTTCTCAATGTCTTTTTCACGCGCTACTGCTTCCGCAATTTGTAAAAATTCTAAAGACATCTTTTTTCTCCTCTTTTAATCCTTAATAACTCTTTTTAGTTCTCTAATTTCTCTGTTTGGCGTTTTTCATCACAACCGCCATTTCTTCATCCGTCAATTTCAATGTCACATCTTGAACATTTAACAAATCTAACGTCACAACCTCTTTTTCCGTTTTCAACTCAATGGCTTGCTCAGAAACATTTTCCAAAAAACCTTTAAGCTTACGGGCACCATCGTAAGGCTGGGACAACTGAACCTTAACTTGCCGTCCCACATGAGCTTCCAAAGCCGCCACTGTAGTTAATGGACGCTCTACTCCAGGGCTAGAAACTTCTAACCGATACTCATCCGGCATAGGGTCGTCTACATCCAAAATACGGCTCATACGGCGAGAAACTTCAGCACATTCATCCAAGTTCACACTACCTTGGCTAACGTCTTGCCGTTCCACCATAATTTCAAGAACAGGACTCCCTCTTTGCAAAAGCTTTAAACGTACAAGTTCCAATCCTGTATCTTCAACGGTTGGTTGCAGCAAATCCCATAGTTCACGCTCATGCGGCGTAAGGCCAATAATATACTGCGTTGTCATTTCTTTCCTTACCCCTTTCTCCAAATAAAAAACCGGGGCATTGCCCACGGTCATAACTATTTGCCCGCATCTGGTATTGTACTTCTGTACAACTTACGGTGGGGAATATAGGCGGGTTAAACATACATTGCAACCTTTTTTATATATGCCTAAAAACTTAAGACCTGATAAGCTGTTTTTATGCAAAATATGACATTTAAGGATTTTTTATGACCACACAAGCCGCTTTAGAATACATCACTAAAAATCAACAACGTTTTGTTGAAGAACTAAAAGAATGGCTACGCATCCCCAGCATCAGCACCCAGCCTGAACATAAAGAAGATATCCAAACGGCAGCCCGTTGGATACTTGGCAAAATTTCTCGCATTGGCTTTTCCCATATGGAACTCATTGAAACAGAAGGTCATCCACTCATTTATGCAGAATGGATTGTAGACGAAACAAAACCGACAGTCCTCTTCTATGGCCATTACGATGTTCAACCCGTAGACCCACTAAACGAATGGCATAAACCACCGTTTGAACCCTATGAGAAGGATGGCAACCTGTACGCCCGCGGCGCAGCGGACGATAAAGGCCAAGTCATGTTAGCACTTTCTGCGTTGGAGGCCATAGCACAAACAGGCAGCTTACCTGTTAACGTTAAAATTCTTTTAGAAGGCGAAGAAGAAGCAGGAGGACTTGCTGTTGAAAAATACATTCAAGAAAATCCTGAAAAGTTAAAGGCAGATGCAGCACTTATCTGTGATACCGCTATGTTTAATGAAACACTCCCCTCTCTTGTCATCAGCCTCCGTGGTATCATTTACACTGAAATTAAAGTAAACGGCGCTCAAGAGGATCTACATTCAGGTATTTACGGCGGCGTTGCCCCAAACCCCATTCACGCCCTATGCGTACTCATTAGCAAACTTAAAGGAGAGAATAACCACGTCAATATCCCTAATCTACAAGCAGCGACACCATCCCCAACAGAAGAAGAAAAGTCTTTCTGGAAGGAAGACCCACTCAGTATCGCAGACAAAATGGCACGTGAAATGGGTGTTGAACAACTGGTGAAAGAAGATATACCAGCTTTAGAATGCCTTACACGCCCAACTTTAGAGGTACACGGCATACGGGGTGGTTTTACAGCTGAAGGCGCAAAAACGGTTATTCCGGCAACAGCCACAGCTAAGGTAAGCTTACGCATCCCCGCTGGTGTTACAGCTCAACAAGCTTTTGATTGGTTTAATGAAGCCATAAAAGAAAATATGCCGGAAGGCTATACATTTGACGTTCTCAATCTACACGGAGGCCAAGGCGTCTGCATTGAACAGGAAAATCCATTTATTCAGGCAGCAGCTAAAGCCTTAAAAAACACGTATAATTTAGAACCCATTTTCCGCCGCGAAGGCGCATCCATCCCTATCGGCGCACTATTTGATGAGATATTAAACATACCCGTTGTTTTCATGGGTTTTGGCCTACCAGATGACAATCTCCACGCCCCTAATGAAAAATTCAGCCTGAATCAGTATAAAAAAGGCATGCAAGCGGTAACCTACTTCTTTGAAGAAGTAAAAAACCTATAGCTTAAATAAATCCGCCAGACTGCATATTCCAAAGCTTGGCGTAGTGGCCTTTTTTCTTTAGGAGCTGTTCGTGGGTACCGTCTTCAACAATCTTACCCTGATCCATCACAATTAAGCGGTCTAACTGTTTAATGGTAGAAAGACGGTGCGCAATGGCAATAACCGTCTTGTCTTGCATTAAGTCAATCAAGCTATCTTGTATCAGCTTTTCCGTTTCGGAATCCAAAGCAGAAGTCGCCTCATCTAAAACCAAAATGGGCGCGTTTTTAAGAATCGCACGCGCAATAGCAATACGTTGCCGTTGCCCGCCGGAAAGTTTAACACCTCTTTCCCCTACCGTTGAATCATACCCCACATTTCCGCGGCTATCTTGCATATTTAAAATAAATTCATGCGCATGGGCACGTTTAGCAGCTTCAACCACATCTTCATCACTCGCTTCCACCTGACCATAACGAATATTTTCCCGCAGCGAGCGGTGGAACAAATCTGTCATTTGAGGAATAACCGCAATATGTTCCCTCAATGAATTTTGCGTCACTTTTTGAATATTTTGGCCACCAATAAGAACTTCCCCAGCCTGAATATCATACAAGCGTAACAACAACTGGATAAGGGAGGATTTTCCCGCACCACTCGGCCCAACAATACCAACTTTTTCTCCTGCTTTAATGTGAAGGTTAAAATCCTCAAACACACCATTTTTACCGTAAGAAAAGGACATATTACTAAAGCGAATATCCGCATTTTGAATATCCATTTTAGGTGCATTCGGTTGGTCTTGCACATTCAAAGCTTGAGTAATAGTTTCCATTCCCTCTTGTACTTGGCCAAGGTTTTCAAAAAAGTTAGAAACAGTAAAACTAAAGCTCCACATGGTATTACCAAGTTGAATAGACAGAGCCATCACCATCGCTACATCACCTGCTGTCGTAATACCATCCTGCCAAGCATACAAAGCATAAGCAACGGGAAGCATCCAAATCAGCTTCATAATGGTGTCCAACTTACACATAAACTTAAACAGCTGCGTATCTTTTATGTGGTACTTATTCGCCCCTTCTTGCAAAACACCAAAAAAGCGTTTGTTCTCATACTTTTGTTTGGAAAATAATTTAATATTCAAAATATTCGCCATCATATCCACATGGTGCCCGCGTATAAAGCTCATGTAGTCTGACGTCATCTGGGAAAGCCTCTTAACCCTAGGTAAAAATACACGTAATGTCACAACATAAAGCACACTCACACCAAGCATAATAAGAAGTTGGTACAGACCAGTCATAGCCAATAACGTAAATGAAACAGCAAAAACTACAGCATTATAAACAAAACCTTCTATAAACTCTTTAATCAGCGCAAGCACGGCTTTTGGTGTTTCCGTCACCTTACTAGACAAACGCCCCGCAAAATCGTTCTGAAAATACTCATAGGAATGGCGATTCACATAAACATTCAACTGACCACGCACCGTATTTGTAAAACTAGGGTATACGTAAGTACAAAAGTATTCAGCCAGCCGCCAAAAGATAGACTGCATAACACCGCAAAGTAAAACATACCCCGCAAATATCCAGAAAACATCCGTAATGATATCCGCACGGCTTCCAGTCTGGCCAAGCGTATCAACAATAAGCTTAATAAAATAAGATGATGAGGACATAAGCGTTGTTGAAACAACAAAGCATAAAGCAATCGCCAAAAAAGACCATCTATACTGCCTTAGAAAAAACCAAATAAACGGCCATAATTTATCTGGTATCCGGCTAATACCTTCGGGCGGCTGTTCTAAAACAACAACTTTACTTAACTGCGTAATCAGTGACATAAAAAATCTCTCTTCTATTCAAAGCTAAGCTACTTTTCTAGCTTTTCATACTGTAGCACACATACCAAGCCTGCCGCCCTTCTCGCAAAGCTTTTTGCTCGTACTTGGTACTCACCCACCAATCAGGCGCAGTTGCCCATTCTTGCGGGCCAATAGCTGTTGGAGCAAAAACCCCATGCTCCCGCGTTTTCTGAATCGTCCAAAATACGTAATCAGGAATATCGGACACAAACCAAAATTCACCTTCTTCTTTCAAAACATGCGCAATATCTGTTAACAACTCAGGTTGGATAATGCGGCGTTTTTGATGTCGTACCTTAAGCCACGGGTCAGGGTAAAAAACATTAACGCGATCCAAACTCTGAGCAGAAAACATCCCCAATACTTCCCGCGCATCTTCCCCAACAATCCGCACGTTTTTAATATCAGAGTTTTGCTCCAATCGATAAACCAAAGACCGCAACCCATTACGGTAAATCTCATTCCCAATAAATAACCTATTTGGGTTGGCTTTGGCTCTTTCCAACAAAGCCAAACCATTCCCCATACCAATTTCCAACTCCTGCTCTTCAAATGCCGCAAAATCTTTTTCTACATCTAAAGCGTAAGCTTGTAAGCGTTGTTGCAGCTTTTCTAAATCAGCTTTGCTCATACGGCTCGCTAAGCGGCCAGTTGTGTGAATACGTTTTTCCATCGTCATAAAACTTTATTAACAAACAGAGCTAAAAAATACTAGAAATATCCTGCACAACAGCATCCGCCACCGAAGGTGCTAAACATAAACCAATTTTATGATGCCCTGCCGCCATCAGCGTCTGGCCGTCTATGCGCTTAATCAATGGCTGCCGTTTTCCCCCTCTAGGGCGAAGCCCTGCCCAGTGGTCAACAACCTCAGCTTGCGCCAAAGCAGGTACCATTTGGCACGCTTTACCAAACAAAACGTTCCTCGCTTCCGCTGTTGGCGTTATATCAAATCCAGCTTCAGGTTCACTGGTACTACCAACCAATACAGTACCGTCAGCATAAGGCACAAGGTAAACTTCGTTTTGCCGCACCATTCTTGTAAATATTTGTTTTGGCAACTTGAGTTTAAGAGCCTGCCCCTTCACAGGCCGAACCTCACAATCAGGAATCAACGCCTGCGTCCAACAGCCCGTTGCAACAACCACTTGCTCTGCCTGAGCACAAATTTCCACCAAATCCGTTATAGGCGTTTGTTCACAAACCTCTACTCCTGCTAACTGGCAAGCTTTTTTTAGTGCTTCAATCAATAAAGTAATCTTTACAAACGCCGTCAAATCACACTGCAAGCCACCAAACTCACCAATAACAACTTCAGGCTCTCCATCAAACTTATGAAACGCAGGCAGCATTTTTTGCCATCCATCACTACATTCAACATCTTTATGGGCGTTGTCACGCTGCCCATCCGACGTAAAAACATGAATCCGCCCTGCCCTTGTATAACCGCAATCTATCCCTGTAAGAACCCGCAACTCCTCTGCAATAGTTGGGTACTTCTGAATACTCTGCCGCTGAACCTCAGCAACCCCTTGGGAACGTGAAAAACTGTACGGAATCAACCCACCAATCGCCGCACCGGTTGCCCCTGCACCACATTCTTCCCTTTCAAACAAGGCGATAGATAAATTAGTACGCTGTGCCAATTGCCAAGCAGTCATCAAACCGATGATACCGCCTCCAACAATTGCCACATCTTTTTTCATAATCAGCCTTTCAATAAATCATAACCACTATACATAAAAGCCCTGCAACGCAGGGCTTTTTAATAACAAAAACAAGCGTTTTAACTTGCAGCTGCCTGAGTTTCCTCAGCTGGCTTTTCAGCCGCAACTGCTGCTTCTTCAACCGCTTTTGCCTCTTCCTTTTCAGCAGCTTCTTGAGCCTTAGGAGACAACGTTACACCTGCTGTAGCCTTATTGGAAGCTGTACCAGATTTCACGCTAGAAACAGGCTTCGCGCGGCTTTGAACACGCTCAGCTTGTGCTGCAATACCATCCAATACAGAATCAGAAAATAGCTGGCAGTAAAGGTTGATAGAACGCGCTGCATCATCATTCCCCATAATTGGGTATGTCACATTCTCAAGGGTAGAGTTTGTATCAACAATCCCAATAACAGGAATACCCAAGCACTTGGCTTCTTTAATCGCAATGTTGTCTTTTTTAACATCCAATACAACAATCACGTCAGGCAAGCCGTTCATGTCTTTAATACCACCCAATACCAAGTCTAGCTTTTCAAGCTGACGTTGCTTCATTAGGCGTTCTTTTTTAGTAAGGTGTGCCAATGGAGAAAGGTTCTTAGGCTTAACGTCGCCTTCTTGCCATGTTTTCATTTGCTCTTCGTAATGAGCAGTTGCTTTGGCGTCCTTCTCAAATTGCTCTTCAATTTCTTTCAATAGTTTGATGGACTGGTTGATTGTCTTCCAGTTCGTCAACATACCACCTAACCAACGGTGGTTTACGTAGTACATACCGCAACGGTTAGCAGCTTCACGTACAGGCTCCTGTGCCTGACGCTTCGTACCCACAAACAAAACACGTCCACCATTGGAAACCGTATTACGCAATACGGAAAGACCTTGGTAAATCATTGGTACAGTTTGTTGTAGGTCAATAATGTGGATACCGTTACGTGTACCGTAAATGTATGGTGCAAGTTGTGGGTTCCAACGGAAAGTACGGTGACCGTAGTGTACACCTGCGGCAAGCAGGTCAGACATCTTAAATTGCGGCAATGCCATTTTCATTTCTCCTTTTACATTTTGTCCTCTTCGGTGCCTAAGTTATTAATGTAAAGGTACGCACCGAATGTGATTTAGACCTGCCTTTTAACAAGTCATAGCAATCACCGCAAGGGTTTTTCAAAGTTTTTTTTGATTATGTACCAGAATAAATCAGGATAATTTTTCTAAAAACGCTGCTTCATCCAGCACAGCAACACCTAACTCTTGTGCTTTCTTAAGCTTACTTCCCGCAGCAGCCCCCGCCACAACATAATCCGTTTTAGAGGAAACAGAGCCGGAAACCTTAGCTCCCAAGCTTTGAAGCCGCACCTTCGCCTCATCTCGCGTCATGTTTTCCATTGTCCCCGTCAATACCACAATTTTCCCTAAAAACGGGTTATCTGCTACTTGAGGAGCTTCATACGGCATCACCGTCACGCCTACGGTCAACAATCCTTTAAGAAGCTCTTGTGTATGAGGTTCCTGCCAAAATACCTGCAAGCTTTCAACAATGCGGGAACCAATCCCGTCAATACTCTCTACATCATCGGGTTTATCTAAAATAGCACTTTGCAAAATCTCCAGTGTGCCATAACGGTTCGCCAACAACCGCGCCACTTCATACCCCACAAGAGGAATCCCTAACGCAGCAAGAAACCTCGGCAACTCTACCTGTTTAGCTCGTTCAATACTTTCCAATAAGTTGGTGACTGATTTTTCACCAAAACCTTCCTGCCCCTTCAGCTGTTCAGCATGGTCTTTCAAGTTAAAAACATCAACAACTGTCTTGATTAACCCATCTTCTAAAAACTTTTGAACCTGCTTTTGCCCTAAACCATCAATATCCATACCGTGCTTACCAACAAAATAAATAATCTGCGCCTCCACCTGCGCACGACAACTTAAATGGTTCACACAACGCCACGCTGCCTCACCTTCCAACCGTACCAAGTTGGAATTACAAACAGGACACTCCCGAGGAAAAGAAAAAATGTCCGCTTTCTCAGGCCGTTTTTCCAATACAGGCTTCACTACTTTAGGAATCACATCCCCCGCCCGTTCAATAAACACCGTGTCACCAACACGAATATCCCGCTCAGCAATATAATCCTCATTATGAAGCGTCGCATTGCTCACCGTCACCCCACCAACCTCCACAGGCTGTAACCGTGCCACTGGTGTCACCACACCTGTACGCCCTACCTGAACATCAATACCCTCTAAAACTGTTGTCACCTGCTCAGCTGGAAACTTATGAGCAATAGCCCATCGCGGAGAACGCGCCACTTCACCCAACCGCTTCTGTAAGTTTTTATCATTAACTTTGTAAACCAACCCGTCTATGGCATACGGCAATTCAAAACGTTTCTCCACCATGCCGTTATAGTTTTCAAGCAGACCATCCACACTACCAAACGCCTTAAACGGTACCGTTACGAAACCCCAACGTTGTAACGCATGTAATTCATCTGTATGCGTCTCAAACGATAAATCATCTGAAACAGACGCCAGCGCGTAAGCAAAAAATTCCAACGGCCGTTGCGCTGTAATGGTGGAATCCAACTGTCGCAAACTTCCCGCGGCTGCATTTCGCGCATTTGCAAAAATTTTATCGCCAACTTCAGCTTGTTTAGCATTCATTGCCTCAAAATTGATACGCGTTATGTAAACTTCACCCCGAATTTCCACTTTTTGAGGTAAAATTTCACCTTTTTTAACCTCTAATTCCATCGGAATATCACGCAAAGTACGCACATTTTCCGTTATATTTTCACCGGTTACACCATCCCCACGCGTTACCCCCCGCACCAGCTTCCCATCCTCATAAACCAAAGAAAGCGAAACCCCATCAACCTTAGGCTCACAAACGATTTCAGTCGTTTCACTTACCCCCAAAAAGCGGCAAATTTTATCAGAAAAATCCCGTATATCATCTTCAGAAAAACCATTACTGAGCGATAACATCCGCACCAAATGTGGCGTCTCTTCAAACCCACGGTTTCCTTTAGCCCCTACTTCAACTGTCGGGGAAGTCTTTGATTTTAAATGAGGATATTCCGCTTAAAGCTTTTGCAACCGCTGAAAAAGTGCATCAAACTCTGCATCTGAAATCTCAGGCGCATCAGCACTATGGTACAACGCGTTATGCCGTTGAATTTCAACACTCAACGCCTCTATCTCAGCCCGTGCCTTATCCTCATCTGCAAATAAATTCATGCGGTTATCCTAACAAAAAAAAAGAGTACCCGCACTGCGAATACTCTTTTTTTTATCAAGGCGTTGGCACTATCCCTGTCTAGAAGTAAACCAACCAACAATAGATGGTTTTTCTACTCGGCCAGTACATGTGCAAACACGCCGACCATTAGACCCAGCAGGCTTTGTACAAATAGCCCCCATCCGGTACTGACAAGGTTTAACTTTAGTTAGTTCCGTTTTTAGGATTACCTTTTCCACCTGTTTTCTTTGAGACATCTTTTTCTCCCTTAGACTTCAAAGCATCTTCATAACCACAGTAACAATTTACTTTCCCATCAGGGCCTCTATTAAGGCATCCACTAGAACCTACATTAGGGCAAGTCTCTAAAACAATACGCCCATCATCTGTTGACCCCCAACATCCAAGAGTGTTCGTCATAGTCATCTCCATAAAAAAGCGGGCTGAATGCCCATTTGTTGAAATTACATCGAATTTAGAACAACAAGAAACACTCAACCACGCACAATTAAAGCCACCAAGTAGCTTTGCTAAACGCGATATAAGTGTTCATCTTCATGTGGCTAAGTATAGAAAGGTATTTTCAAAAAACAAGTGTTTTCTACGCAGCACCTAACAAACTCTGCGCTGCCTCCCGCGCTGCCTTCGTAACCTCTTTACCAGAAAGCATCCGCGCTAGCTCTTCTTGCCGTTTTTTACGGTCTAACTGCGCAACCGTCGTACGTGCCGTTTGTCCATCCGTTAGCTTTTGAATCTTCAAATGCTGCTTACCTTTTGCCGCAACCTGAGGCTGGTGCGTAATAACAAGAACCTGATGCTTCTCCGCCAAGCCCGTCAAAGCATCGCCCACAGCATCAGCCACTGCACCACCAATCCCTGTATCAATTTCATCAAAAACCAATGTCATACTCGGCATTGCCGCAAAAAAGACTTCCTTCAACGCCAACATCAAACGGCTTACCTCTCCGCCTGACGCTACTTTTTCCAGAGACTGCGGCATAGAACCGGGGTTCACAGCAATTAAAAACCGTACACGCTCACATCCGCATGGCCCCCACTGCTCTGGTTTTAACTCTTCAAAGTCACAATGGAACTGTGTTGTCTCCATTTTAAGTTTTTTCAGCCCTTGCTCCACCTTTTGAACAAGGTCTTTAGCAACAGCTCGACGTTTTTGTGAAAGATCCTGCGCCACTTTTTTGTAAGATTCCCAAGCTTTTTTCTCGCGTTTTTCAAGGTCATCCAAGCCATCTTGCAGTAAAGAAAGCTCTTCCAATTGGTCAGAAAATTTATCTCTCAGCACCGCCAATTCTTTAACTGATACACGGTGCTTCCGCGCAGCATCATTCAAAGAATTCAACCGGTTATCAACTTGCTGCAACATTTCAGGGTCAGGCTGGTTATTCTCAACCAACAACTCCGCATCCCTCAAAATCTCCTGAATTTCAGCAGAAACGCCGCTGACGCGCTCAGCCAATGCGGCAATATCCTGCCCGCCTTTTGCAGCAGCAGAAAGCGTGCGCTCAGCTTGCCCTAAAATTTGACTAAACCGTTCATCACCAAACCCTTGAACAACTTGTTGCAACGCTTCAACCGTTTGCTCACTTGCCATTAAACGGTTCCGCTCGGAAGACAAATGTTCTTCTTCATTCGAATTATAATTAAGGTTTTCAAGTTCCTCCAAAAAAGCTGTCAGCAAGTTTTCTTCTCGTTCTTGCTCAGCAATACGCTCTTGTGCCGCGTTCAGCTTATCTTGCAGCTTCCCCCATTGCGCCCAAGCAAAGCGCACCTTCTCACGCTCTTGCCTTAAATTACCAAACCTATCCAACATTTCTGCATGACGCTGGGGCCTCAACAAAAGCTGGTGGTCATGCTGCCCATGAATATCCGCCAACCGCTCACCAATACTCTGTAACTGCTGCTGTGTAAGGCGCATACCATTTGCTAGCGCACGGCTTTTACCATTTTGCGTTAAAATTCGCCTTAAAATAAGCTCGTCATCATCTGTGGGAATACCTTGTTCCTGTAGCGTATGCCGTAATGCCAAAGCCTCTGTAGGAATAATAAAACAAGCCTCAACCAAGGCCTCTTCGGCACCATCTCGCAATAAGGAACTCTCAGCCCGTTCACCTAAAGCTAACCCCAGCGCATCCATTAGCATAGATTTACCAGCCCCTGTCTCTCCTGTCACAACAGTTAAGTCAGGCTGCAATACAAGCTCTGTTTCTTGAATAAGTGCAATGTTACGAATATAAAGCCGCTCTAACACAGCATACTTACTCCTTTATACTCAATTATTATCATTCCCCTTGCATGTATACTTTTTCACAAAAAAAGCAGTCACACAATAGCGACTGCCCTTATAAGTTGCTATAAGCACTAAAACAAGTCGCCAACGCCCTCTTTAAACCGCTCACTCCATGTTTTACCCTCTCCAACAGGAGCCAGTTTAGCTGAGGTCAAAAGGTTATACGCTTTTTTATACCATTCTGCATCAGGATAATTATGCCCTAAAATCGCTGCCGCACGTTTTGCTTCATCCTTCACACCCAATGCAAGGTAAGCTTCTGTTAAACGGTAAAGCGCTTCTTGCGTCTGGCTTGACGTCTGGTACTTTTCAATCACTTCCCGAAAACGGTTGATAGCAGCCAAAAATCGTTTTTGTTTCAAGTAATAACGCCCCACTTGCATCTCTTTAGCAGCTAAGTGGTCCTTACATAAAGTAATCTTAAATTTTGCATCACGCGCATATTCACTTTCAGGAAAACGTCGGACAATTTCCTCAAATGCCCCCAACGCCTGACGCGTATGACCTTGGTCACGCTGAATATCACTCAACTGAACATAGAAAGACATCGCCCGTAAATAATGCACATAAGGTAAATCCTTATGCCCAGGGTGTAAGCGAATAAACCGCTCAGCAGACACAATAGCTTCTTCCCACTGTTCAGCTTTATAATGGGTAAAAACAACCATCATTTGCGCCCGTGTTGCCCAACCAGAGTACGGGTGCTGCCGCTCAAGTTCTTCAAATGTATGGATAGCCTCTGCAAAGTTCTCAGTCTGCAACGCATCCATCCCTTGGTTATACAAGTTTTTGACTTCACCAACTTTTGGCCCCTTAGGTGCTGCTGCACAAGCGGCCAACAACAAAACATTCAACAGAAGAATCTTATTTTTCATAAACAGATATTGACACAATTCCCTACGAGACTAAAGCGCAATTCATTATTGCATACAATTACTTTTCCCCGTATAGTCCGCTTCAAATAAACATCTACCTGACCAATTTGTATGGGAAATTCAACATGACCGTAACAATTATACAGCCTAGACCAACAGAAATCAAAACCGTCACCAGCTTACTAAAAAACATAATCGCACTAACTTTTTGTAATGCAATACTAAATCTTTGCATTGCAATAACAAGTACAGTAATAG
>JAPPOO010000064.1 GCA_028817875.1 Alphaproteobacteria bacterium
GGTATGAATATTAAAAATTCATGTCGTTGTTTTCATTACGATATTCTCTTAAAAATTCATCAATATTAATATCTTGTTCGTTTTGTTTTAGGTCGTTGCCTAAGTTTACTAGACGTGGAGGTTCTGTAAAAATTCGACCACCAGCGGCAAGACATCTACGCGGAAAAGCTTTAATCAAGGCTTTTCCATTTTTTAAACAATCTTCAAAATTTTGAATTTCTAGCTCTTTTAGTGTTGGGCGCTCAGATACATCCAGTAAAATATTGTTATTTGGTAGGAGACACTGGCGCGGCACTGTTTCAATAATCAAATTGTTAAGCAGTAAACATTGCTTGAAGGAAAAAATAGGAATAACTTGAGTAGCCAGAAGTTGCTGCTTAAGCAATTTAGCGGTTCCAAAAAGCCAAAGCTCAAGTTCTCGTCCCATATCGGCCTTTAAGGCATAGCCTTCGGTATTCTGTATTTGCTGGTTAAATATAAGCAAATTTGCAATTTTTTGGCCATTAAAACTAACAAGAGCCACCTCTACCCCTTGGTAATTTGGGGTTGGGTTAGAAAGACTTTGATATAACGCAGCATCTATATGCAAGGCGGGAGCGTTTTTTAGTAATTTGCCTAAAAAAACTTGGGTTTCTATGTGAGTAAGTTGCCATGTAGTAGGTTGCTCGCTATTTCCTGAACGTATTGCTAGGGTTGCTGTATTGATATCAGCTTGTTTTTCTTGAATCTTTTGCAATATTGGGTGTTGTGTAGCTGCATAGGTAATATTTGCTACTATGAAAAGTACAAAACAAAAAATAAAATAGCGCATGAAGGAAGTATAATGGAGTTACCTCTCAACTGGCTACTTTTGTTTCATGTTTTTTAGTTAGGTTGTAAATTCTTCTTGTATGGGACGGGCTGTTAACATTTCATAAACTTGTGTTGGCGTAATATCTTCATTAAGTAGGCCATCAACTGCTGAAATGATTGCCAAGTCTAGCCCATGTGTTGCTGCTAAATAAGCAACCATACGAGCTGTTGTAACACCTTCAATAGCTCCTACTTCTTCAGTTGCAGCAGTGATATTTTTTCCCTTACCAATTATAAGGCCAAAGCGGTAATTACGAGATAGTTTTGATGTTGTATGAAGAATGATATCTCCCATTCCTGAAAGACCTGTCATCGTTTGAGGGTGAGCACCAAGAGCCTGCCCAAGCAATTGCATTTCTTTTAAACCACGACACAAAACAGCTGCCCGTGCATTAATACCTAACTCTAAACCATCTACAACACCTGCTGCAATAGCAAGAACGTTGCGTAAAGCCCCACCTATTTGAGCACCGATAGGATCATCACTATAGTAGGGCCGGATGAAGGGAACAGTAAATAATTTTGCTACAGTTTCTTTAGCTGTATTGTTCGTACTTGCTAAAATAAAAGCAGTAAAGTGTTCTTCCATCATTTCTAGAGCAAAATTGGGGCCGGCTAGAATAATTTGTGGAATTTCTTTACTTACAATTTCCTGCCACACTGTTGTTAGTAAAGCCCCATCACTTTGACGGAGTCCTGTAGCTGTTTGTACTAGAATATGCTGAGAATCGAGGTGATTGGCAATTTGAGTAGCAACTTCAGTTTGAGTGTTTGTTGGCAAAGTAATAAATAGAGTTTTGCTTTTTTTAACAAGATTAACGAGGCTTTCTTCACTTTTAATATTTTGAGACAACAGAATACCAGGAAAAGCTTTTTTATTCTCATGGTGTTTATCAATACTGCTTAACAACTCTTTGTCAGTATCCCATAGCAATACATTGTGGCCTGAAAGAGCTAAAACTTGTGCGAATGCTGTACCTGCTGCATTTGCACCTAATACGCCAATTGTTTGACTCACTTTGATAGTTCCTCCATCTCTTCTAAAGGCCAACGAGGACGTACCCCTGTTACTAAATATTGATTATGTTCTATATGGGGCAAACGTAGCCCACCTGCTAGTGCTATCATTGCAGCATTATCTGTACACAAAGAAAGAGATGGGGCTATAAAATGAGCATCGTTTTGATCAGCAGTAGCTTGTAGAGCCTTTCGGATTGTTTGGTTTGCTGCTACACCACCTGCAACAATAACTGTTTTTAAACCTGTTTGTTTAAGAGCTTCCTCTGTTTTATCGGCAAGGTGCACAGCGATTGTATGTTGGATAGACGCTGCCATATTTGCTATATCAGTCTTAGTTATATCTTGTTGTTGTTTTATTTTTTGAGCGATTGCCGTTTTCAGCCCTGAAAAAGAAAAATCTAACCCGTCTACTTTTGGTTTTGGTAGTTTAAAAGCAAGGGGATCTCCCTGCTTTGCTGCTTTTTCTAATGCAGGCCCACCAGGGTGTCCAAGGTTTAATAACCGAGCTGCTTTATCAAAACATTCTCCAGCTGCGTCGTCTCGTGTTCCCCCCAACATTTCATATACCCCGATATCTTCTACTTTAATAAATTGGCAGTGTCCGCCAGATACCAGTAAAACAAGATATGGAAACTCAATTTTTTCTTCCAGCAGTGGTGATAGTACGTGCCCTTCAATATGGTTTACACCTATCATAGGCTTATTCCACGCCATAGAAAGTGTTTTGGCAAACATAAGCCCCATAAGTAAACCACCAGTTAAGCCGGGGCCAACAGTAACAGCAATACCGTCAATATTATCTTTAGTATACGTGGCTTTGTTTAATGCTTTTCTTATAAGAGTTGACAGTCGTTCTGCATGAGCACGACTAGCAATTTCGGGCACAACACCGCCGTAGTCAAAGTGTTCTTTATATTGAGAATATATTTCCTGAGAAATGAGAGTATGCTTGCCAGTAGCTGTATTAGCTACATCAACAATCGCGACAGCTGTTTCATCACAGCTTGTTTCAATCCCCAGTATTTTCATAGGAGAACACCATATGCGATTATTGGGGATAACTCAATATTGGCATTTTGGGCATAGCCATGTACTACGTTGTCCAACTTTTATTTTCTCAATAGGTGTTTCGCAAACAGTGCACGGTTGGTTATGGCGACCATAAACTTTGAAATTCATAGCGAAATAGCCTGTTGTACCATCTGCTTGAACATAGTCTTTAAGTGTGCTGCCTCCTGCTTCTAGTGCCTCTTTTAAAACAACGACAATTGCCATATGCAGGTTACTAACTTCTTTTTTATTTAATGTATTAGCAGGACGAACCGGATGAATACCTGCACGAAAAAGAGCTTCATTAGCATAAATATTACCAATACCGACAACAATACTATTATTCATAAGTGTATTTTTAATAGGAGAGCTGCGATGCTGTAGTTGTTCATATAAGTAATCAACTGTAAAGGTAGACTCTAACGGTTCTGGCCCCAGCTTTGTAAAAAGGTGATGCGTACTTATGTTATTTGTTCTTATTAAAAGAGCCATCCCGAAACGCCGAGCATCGTTGAAACGAATATCCTGCCCTTCAGAAAGGTGAAGAATAATATGGTCATGTTTAGCTAAGGGGCGAATTGCAGAAATGTGGGTAAGGCGCCCACTCATCCCAAGGTGAATAAGGATAGTATCGCCTGTATTGAGGTCCAATAAAATATACTTCGCACGACGGCGAATATTGGAAATTATTGAATTTTTTATGCGGGTGGAAAAATCACTAGCAACAGGAATACGAAGCCTACGTTCACGAACTGTTACATTTGTGATTAACTGGCCAAGTGCGCATTGACGTAAGCCTTGGCATATTGTTTCTACTTCAGGTAGCTCTGGCATTTGTTTGTATCCATATATTTGGTGGTATTATAGTGCAATGCTTGCCCTGTTTTTGTAAAGATGCATAATGCGAATATGAATTCTTCCTTAAACGACACGATTGCTGCTGTTGCAACGGCCCCTTTACCAGCAGGCGTAGCAATTATTCGGCTTTCTGGCATACAGGCTTGGAATGCAGCGCAGCAAATTTGCCCTGCTTTTGAAGAGGGAGCGCCACGTACAGCATATTACAGCAATGTAGTTTATGACGGAGAAACGTTAGACCACGCCGTTGTTATCGGCTTTAAAGCCCCTGCTAGTTTTACTGGGCAAGATGTCGTAGAAATCCAGTGCCACGGAGGCCCTGCAACCGTTCAAGCTGTGCTTGCAGCAGTGCTTTCTCAGCAAGGGGTGAGACACGCCGAAGCAGGGGAATTCACACGTCGTGCCGTACTGAACGGTAAGATGGATTTAACGGAAGCAGAAGGACTAGCAGACCTTATTGCAGCAGAAACAGAAGAGCAAAGAAAGCAAGCTTTGCGCCAGCTAGACGGCGCACTTGGAGAACAATTTGAGAAATGGCGGCAACAAATTATGGCCCTTGTTGCTCAGGTTGAGGCAGGTATTGATTTTCCCGATGAAGAGCTGGATATTTTAGCAGACGAAGGAATTCAAAAAGGCATTAAAACTGTTATTGACAGCCTACAATCGTCTATCAGCACAGATGCTGGTGAGCGGCTGCGAGACGGCTTTCGGGTAGTTATACTTGGCAAGCCTAACGCAGGGAAATCAACGCTCACAAACCTATTAAGTGGTAAAGAAACCGCTATTGTTTCTCCTATTGAAGGAACAACGCGGGATGTGGTGGAAACGCATTTGAATATTGGCGGTTTTCCCGTTGTTTTGGCGGATACAGCAGGCTTGCGGCAGAGTGAAGATATCATTGAGCAAGAAGGGGTGAAGCGCGCTACAAGGCAAGCTGAGCAAGCAGATATCGTCATTGCATTGGTAGATGCGGCAGAGTGGCCAAATGTTGACGAAACCGTGCAGGAATATCTGCAAGAAGGTAAAAGCCTGGTACTGGTGACCAAAACGGATGTAACCCCCGTGAAAGTTAGAGAAACAGCCAAAATTGGCCACTTGGAACTTCCTGTTTTAGCGGTAAATCTTCAAGAATTTGAATCACTTGAGCCGATATTGGAAATGTTGACGGAAATGGTGCGGAAAAAGTTCGGAAAAGCGAGAGAATCTGCCTTGTTAACGCGTCAGCGGCACCGCCAAGCAGTTATGGATGCCCTCCAGTTTTTAGCTCAGGCAAAGGGTTTGCTGGAAAACCCGCGGCCAGATGTCTCCCTCTCGGAGCTATTGGCTCAGGACTTACGGAGCGCCGCTAACAGCATCGGCACGGTTACAGGGCATACGGGGAGTGAAGACGTGCTAGACCTTGTATTTAGTACGTTTTGTATCGGAAAATAGCTTTTGACTCTCTTTTTAGAAAATTTCCCGTTTTTTTACCCAAAAAAAATTGCGGCGTAAAAAACATTAAAACCAGTGATAAATGAGGTTGAATAAGGGATAAACCGGTATTAAAAAGTGATATTTGAGGTCAAAAAAGTGTAAATTTAAGTACAAGAATGCACAAAAAAGCTTCTAAGCAACGCCTTTGGGCAACTTCTTCCATTTTTTGTCCATATCCCACTGCTTGTGTACTTCTATGTACACGGTGCAGCGCGCTCTGTTCAAAGAAATGAAATAATTTATCCCAAATT